>NZ_CAMYFI010000012.1 GCF_947255005.1 uncultured Tessaracoccus sp.
GGTGTTGTGGAGACTGTGGATAACTTGCGTCGATCCTTGTCGCCATCCGAATCCTCGGTGTGGAAAAGTTCGACGAACCTGTCGAATTACACGCTGAGGATTTGTGGAGAGCCGTCCTCGAATAGTTTTCCACAGGAGCATCCACATCGAAACAACAGCACTTATCCACAACCCTGTGTGGGCATGCGACAGCGCCGCGGCGCACCGCGGTAAAGCACGAGCAGGAAGGCTCAGCGCTGTTTGATCTTGTTGGTGAGCTCAGTCACCTGGGTGAACAGCGATCGATCCTCACTGATGCGATCGGTGACGCGGCGCACGGAGTTGAGCACCGTCGAATGGTCGCGGCCGCCAAACTTGGCGCCGATCTTCGGCAAGGACAGCTCGGTGAGCTCTCGGCATAGATAGATGGCGATGTGGCGAGGCATGGCGATGCCTGCGACGCGGCTCGTCCCGGTGAGGTCATCCATCGAAATGTTGAAGTACTCACTGGTGGCTTCCATGATCGTTTGCGCATCCACCTGCACTTCGCCCTCCGGCATGAGGCTATCCAGCACTTCGGTGGCGAGCTCCGTCGTGATCTCCTGCTGATCCAGCGACGCGAGCGCCGCGATGCGGGTAAGGGCACCCTCGAGCTCGCGGATGTTCGTCGTGATTCGAGCCGCGATGAGTTCCAGCACCTGCGTACCCGCGGTCAGGCGCTGCGAAGCAACCTTTTTGCGCAAGATAGCGATGCGGGTTTCGAGGTCCGGCGGTTGAATATCGGTCATCAATCCCCATTCGAAGCGCGAACGCAGACGTGGCTCCAGCGCCTCCAGCAACTTCGGCGGGCGGTCGGAGGTCATCACGATCTGCTTTTGCGCATTGTGCAGCGTGTTGAAGGTGTGGAAGAACTCTTCCTGCGTCTGAATCTTCTGCGCCAGGAACTGAATATCGTCGACGAGCAACACGTCGATGTCGCGATACGTGCTCCTAAACTCCGCAGTTCGGTTGCTCGAGATGGCGTTGATGAAGTCGTTGGTGAGCTCTTCGGTGGAGACGTACTTCACGCGCAGATTGTCGTAGTAGCTCGTGACGTAATGCCCGATGGCGTGCAGGAGGTGCGTTTTGCCCAGCCCGGAGGCGCCGTAGATGAGCAGCGGGTTGTACGCCTTGCCGGGGGTTTCCGCGACGGCGGCCGCCGCGGCGTGCGCGAAACGGTTCGACGAGCCCGCGACGAAACTCTCGAAGGTGTAGCGGGGATTGAGGCGAACATCGGACTGGGGACGAGGCTTCGCCAAGATGGGTTCCGGAAGCTCCGAGGTTATCTCCTCGTCGACTTCCGCCTCGACAGTGCGCTGCTCGGGCACCTGATCCGGATCAATCATCACCGCGAGGTGCGTCGGGGTGTCGAAGTGATCGGACAGTTGCTCTTCGAGGGCGACGCGCAGGCGAGACTCAATGCGCTCGCGGGTGGGTTCGTCGCTCACGGCCAGCATCATCGTCGAGCCGTGCATGGCGATGGGTTTGGTGCGACGCAGCCATGCGCGAGTAGGTGCGTCGGCCGATTGAATGATGCTCTCCCACATGACATCGAGGTCAACAGCGTCAGTCACAAAGACCCCTTGTCACACTCGCGAGCGCATGCTCATTGTCCACATTTCCACAGAGTTTCCCACAGGCGCGGGTGACACCTGAACCTAGTACCCTCACTCAGGTTGCGCAACCTCTTTGAGCGAATTTGACGGCGTGTTGACTGGACTACATCAATGTAATTCATCTTGGAAGAATTCGGGTTTGGAGAAACGCCTCTCGTACGCGTATCGTTACATAGCCGCTGTCTCGGACAGCCCACGTCCTCAAGCCTTCGGGCTCGTGATCACCAGATCGTTACGGAGAATTCTCGCATGAGCAAGCGTACCTTCCAGCCGAGCAATCGTCGCCGCAGCCGCACCCACGGTTTCCGCAGCCGCATGCGCACTCGGGCCGGCCGCCAAATTCTGGCCGCCCGTCGTCGCAAGGGCCGCTCCAAGCTGTCGGCCTGATCCTGCTCCGTGCTGCCCGTCGCGCGTCGTCTGAAGGCTCCCGCAGACTTCACCGCCTGCTTTCGTGACGGCGTGAGAGCGGCAGGAGCGTCGGTCGTCGTGCACGTAGGCCGACCACCCCACACGAATCCACCCGATGTGACCCGGGTGGGTTTTGTTGTGTCTAAGAAGGTAGGCAACGCCGTCACCCGGAACCGCGTGAAGCGTCGGCTGCGGCACATCGTCGCCGACCTGCCCACCCCCCTGCACACCGACGTGGTCGTCAGGGCCCTGCCTTCGATTGTGAACGCCGGGCCTGAATTACGCGACGATGTCGCCTCCGCCTGGCGCAGAGCGTTCAAGAAGGCGTGCCGATGCTGAAGTATCCGCTCATCTGGTTCGTCAAGGGTTGGCGACGCTGGATCTCGCCGCTGTACGGGGACGTGTGCAAGTTTCATCCGACGTGCTCCGCGTACGGTCTCAGGGCGCTGGAGGTGCACGGGGCGGTGCGCGGTTGTGGGTTGATCGCGTGGCGGTTGGTGCGCTGCCATCCGTGGTCGATGGGCGGCGTGGACTATGTTCCTGGCACCAAGGAATACGACACCTGGGAGGCAGAGATGACCTCGCAGAACACACTTGAGGTGAATATCTGATGGAGTTTGTTGTCCCCCTGGGCATCGGCGACGCTTTCATGGGCTTGATGTCGACGATGATGCAGCCGCTCTACTGGGCGGTCTCCGGGCTGTTGGTGATGTTTCACTGGGTCTGGGGTGTGTGGCTGAACCTGCCGCAGGGTGCCGCGTGGGCACTGGCGATCGTCTCGCTCACCGTCATTGTGCGTACCGCGATGATTCCGCTGTTCGTGAAGCAGATCAACAGTTCGCGCAACATGCAGCTGCTTCAGCCCAAGATGCAGGAGCTGCAGAAGAAGTACGGCAGCGACCGCGAGCGTCTAGGCCAAGAGACCATGAAGCTGTACAAGGAGGAAGGCGTCAACCCCATGGCGTCGTGCTTCCCCCTGCTCATTCAGATGCCCATCTTTTTGGCGCTGTTCCGTGTGCTGCAGGGAGCATCCGACGGGCCCGTGCGCGGCCAGTGGCTGAAGGATCGCCCGGAGCTGGTCGAATCGCTGCAGAGCGCGAAACTGTTCGGAGCAGAGCTCGCCTCCCGAATCTTCCCGCTGACCCCCTTCGGCATGACGCAGATCCTCGGCATCATCTTGGTGATTTTGATGGTGGGAGCGCTGTTCATCACGCAGCTGCAGCTAATGCGCAAGAACATGCCGCCGGAAGCACTCACGGGGCCGATGGCCCAGCAGCAAAAGGTCATGCTGTATCTGTTTCCGATCCTCTACGCCACGTCCTCGGTGGTGATCCCCATCGGCGTGTTGCTGTATTGGTTTGCCTCGAATGTGTGGACGATGGCGCAGCAGGGCATCCTTATCCGCAACAATCCAGCCCCCAACACCCCTGCATACATCGACTGGGAAGAGCGCATGCGCGCAAAGGGCCAAGACCCGGCTCAGATCATGCGGGAACGCCGCGAGAAGGCTCGGCGCAAGCGCAGGGGCGTAACGAACGCGTCCACCACTCGCAAGGTGCGCGGGCAGGACGTGACAAGTTCCGACGATGTCGACGAGACCACAACCCCCACCACCCCCAGGGTGCAGCGGCAACAGGTGAGCCGCTCTACCGTTCGCGTGGACGCAGACGGCAAACGCGTGGTGACGAGGCGCCAGCCTCGCCAGCAATCGCGCGCCAAGCGCAAGAAGAAGTGAAAGGACGCTCATGAGTGACAGCGAATCCAGCCTCCTGGCTGAAGGCGACCTCGTCGCGGATTACCTTGAGGAACTGCTCGACATCGCCGACCTCGATGGGGACATCGAGAACTTAGTTGCAGAAGGAAGAGCCTTCGTGGCCATCGACACCGACTCCGACTTGCTGGTGGGCAAGGACGGCAAGGTGCTCGACGCTCTCCAGGAGCTCTGTCGCCTCGTCGTGATGACGGAGACGGGTCACCGCTCCCGGTTGATGGTGGACGTGGCCGGTTACCGTGAGCGTCGGCGAGCTGAACTCGTCGCCATGGCGCGCGATGCGATCGCCGAGGTTCAAGCCACTGGCGATCCGGTACGCATGATGCCGCTGAATGCCTACGAACGAAAGATCGTGCACGACGAGGTTGCCGGTGCCGGCCTCATGAGCGAATCCGAGGGTGAGCCTCCGAACCGTCGAGTCGTGGTGCAGAAGGCATGACGAAGCCCGGTCACGGATCGTTGGATGAAAGCGCGGCAATGGCCGCGCTTTCATCTTTATACTCACAAAGCGCTAAGCAGCTAAAACGATATGTCGATATACTGTTGCATGAGGGGATCACCTGGGGATTGCTTGGCCCGCGGGAAGGTGAACGCGTGTGGACCAGGCATATCGCCAACTCCATCGCGCTCGTGGATGTGATTGCTGAAGGTGTTCAGGTAGCCGACATTGGCAGCGGAGCTGGCTTGCCTGGCATTCCGGTGGCCCTCGTCCGCCCTGATCTTCGGGTCACCCTGGTTGAGCCACTTCTGCGACGCGCGGAGTTCCTTGAGCTCGCGGTGGACCGCCTCGACATTGGCGACCGCGTAACCGTGCAACGGGCCCGTGCAGAAGATCTGGTATCCGGGGCTAGACGTTCCGCCCTCTTCGACGTGGTGACCTGCCGAGCAGTGGCACCTTTGAGCAAACTGCTCGGTTGGACCACCGACCTGTTCCTTCCCGACGGTCAGCTCGTTGCCCTGAAGGGCCAGTCTGCCGAGCAAGAGGTTCACAAAGCCAACAAGATTCTCGCCAAGCGTCAGTGCTCGGCAGAGGTGCTTGAGCTCACACTCCCCGGTGGCCTCGAGGGCACCAGGGCCGTACGTGTTCGTCGCACTTCCTGATTGAAGTGCTGCGTTCCACGTGGAACGCTCTCGACATGTCATCGTCGGGCGGAGCGGGTAGAATCGCATCGCACGAGCGATTGGAGCACTGTGGCGATATTTTTCCGCAAACGTAAGGCGACGGCGGACGCTCCGTCTAGCGATTCCCCCCAGAGCAGCGAAGACGTTCCACGTGGAACGGAAGACGGCGTAGCCCAGCCTCGGCGTGCCAAGCTCGATGATGAGCTCGACGAGTACGGCATAGAGCCGGAGTCGGAATACGGGGACGAGCTGCATCCCGATGAGATCATTCCGAGTAAGCTGCCAAAACCGCAGACGCCGCGGGTGATCGTCGTGGCAAACCAAAAGGGCGGCGTCGGGAAAACGACCACGACGGTGAACATTGCGATGGCTCTGGCCATGGGTGGACTCAACGTGCTGGTGATCGACAACGATCCGCAGGGTAACGCCTCCACGGCGCTCGGCATCGAGCACCCACAAGGAACCCTGGGCACCTACGAAGTGCTGATTGAAGGCGATCCCATCATCGCACACGCTCAGCAGACCCCCCACTCCCCCAACCTCCACGTACTTCCCGCGACGATCGACCTCGCCGCCGCAGAGATGGAGCTCGCTACCGCTGCAGGACGGGAATCGCGAATGAGTACAGCCATCCGGGACTATCTCGAGGAGAGCGGGGCCGACTATATCTTTATCGACTGTCCCCCCTCGCTGGGCCTGCTCACACTGAACGCGTTAGTCGCAGCTAGAGAAATCATAGTGCCCATACAGACCGAGTACTACGCACTCGAGGGCGTCACCGCTTTGATGAACACGATCAACCGGGTGAAGGGCTCAATGAACGACGACCTTCGACTCTCGAACATTTTGCTCACGATGTACGACCGACGCACGAATCTGTCGAGAGACGTCGCGGCAGAGGTGCGGGCACACTTTCCCGACGAATTGCTCGAAGTGGAGATCCCGCGGTCCGTGCGCATCGCGGAGGCACCCAGTTTCGGGCAGACGGTGCTCACCTATCACCCGCGATCAGAAGGAGCCGTCGCATATCATGAGGCGGCGCAGCTCATTGCGAACCAAGTGGAGTTGAAGGAGTAAGACGTGGCGACGACGAAACCGTCGCGCCTAGGCAAGGGCCTAGACGCGCTCATGACGAACACGGCCAACGACGACCGCGTAGCGTTCAAAGAGATTGCGCTCGGCAAGATCCAGCCGAACCCGAAGCAGCCGCGACGGGACTTCGACGAAGACGAATTGGACGAGCTCGCCGAGTCGATTCGAGCATTCGGTGTGCTGCAGCCCGTGGTGGTGCGCCCGCTGAAGGCGGGTTCGTACGAGCTCATCATGGGGGAGCGCCGCCTACGCGCCAGTGAGAGGGCTGGACTACAGACCATTCCAGCGGTCATCCGCAACACAGACGACGATTCGATGCTGCGCGATGCGCTCATCGAGAACGTGCACCGCGCGGATTTGAACCCCATCGAGGAGGCGCTCGCCTACGAGCAGTTACTCGAGGAGTTCGGGTGCACGAAGGAAGAGCTGTCGACGAGAATCCATCGCTCGCGCCCACAGATCTCGAACACACTGCGCCTGCTCGGGCTGCCCACGTCGGTGCAGACGAAGGTGGCCGCGGGGGTGCTCACGGCCGGCCACGCGAAGGCCCTGTTGGGGCTCGACAACCCAGCCGCAATGGAGGCGCTTGCTACGCGCATCATCGCGGAGGGCCTTTCGGTGCGGGCGACAGAGGAGCTCGTCGTGCTCGACAAACACACCAGCGAGCGACGGTTGGTGGAGCGCGGCCCGCGTCTGCCGTCGGAGAAAGAACGCAGCCTCTCAGCCTCGCTGAGCGATCATTTTGACACCCGGGTCAAAGTGAACATCGGCCGCAACAAGGGCAAGATCACCATTGAGTTTGCGACGGGGGAGGACCTCGAGCGCATCATGGCGATCATTAACGGTAAAACTATCTAACGATAAGCCAGTAAACCCTTAAAAGAATATAGAGGTATGTCGACAAATGGATGATTTCGAGGACGTTGAGGTGGACGCCGACGATCTCCGCGAGGTGGACGTCGAAGACCTGCCCGCGATCCGCACCAGCCTACGCGCCTATCAGGTACTCGCCTGGGTGGTGGGCGTGCTGCTCGTCGTGCTTACCCTCATCGCGATGCCCATCAAGTACCTCGCCCACGACGGACGACTCGTCCAGTACGTCGGTGTGACCCATGGCTGGCTGTACGCCATCTTGCTCATCAGCGTCGTCAACCTGGGCATGAAGATCAAATGGTCATGGAAATGGCTGCTCGGCATTGCATTGGCCGGCACCGTACCGTTCCTGAGCTTCGTCGCCGAGCGCAAGGCGACGCGCTACGTGCAAGCACGCATCGCAGAGATCGAGGCAGGCGCTGCCCCCCAGCAGTAACAGCTACCGATTCGAAGGGCGACGCCCCTACGCGCGCTTCTGTTTGCGGGCTTTCGCCTGGCGCTCCTGCTGCGCAAACTGCCGCGCGAGGAAGACGCCAAAGGCGATGGAGGCGACGGCAAACACCCACCACTGCAGTGCGTAGCCCTTGTGCATCGCCGTGCCCTTCTGATCTGGCAGCTGCACCTGGGCAGGGAGGAGCCCCTGCTGAGCGGAGGCCTCGTCCTCGAGCGTAACGTAGCCCGAAATCAGCGGACCAGGCCAAGTCTGCGCCAAAGCCTGCAACCGGACGGTGCCATTCGGCCGATCGGCCGCGCTGTCGCTGGCAAGAAACACCCCCCGAATGCGCTGTGGGCCGCTCGGAGGGGGTGCGGGCTGCTCACCCTGGCTCACGCCGCCGCGCACCACCGCCAAGATTCGGCCGTCGTCGAGCCGTAACGCAGTGACCACGCGCGCCTTCGTCGAGCCCACCACCTCTTCCACATCGGGCACGTAAGTACCAGACGCGGTGACCGTCCGCCCGTAGACGTCGTCTACAGAACCGTCTGCGTGTACAGCCGGTGCCAGCTCAACGGGTTGCTGGGCCGCCCGCTCAGCGGCGATCTGTTCGACGGACAACTCGAAGCGGTGCATCTGCCACAGCCCGAGCACGAGCATCACGATGGCCACCACCACACTCACCGCGATGGCCGTAGCCTGTTTCCCGCGCAGGCTCATCTGGCTCGCTCCAGGAGCACGCAGAACACGTCGCCAATGGAACGCCCCGCGGCCTCGAACGCGAGGGGGGCAAGCGAGGTCTCCGTCATACCCGGGGCCACATTGCCTTCGATGAAGACGGGTTCGCCTTCCGGGCGCACGATCATGTCCATGCGCGACAGCTGCTCGAGCCCCAGAGCCTGGTGTGCCGCGACGGCTGCGTCTGCCACCCGGGCGGCCACCTCGTCGGGAAATGTTGGTGGAGTCACGAAGCGGGTCTGCCCTGCGGTGTACCTGGCCTCGTAGTTGTACATCCCCGAGGCCGGATGCACCTCGACTATGGGCAATGCGACAGGGCCAGCGCCCTCATCGACGATGGTGACGGCCACCTCGGTACCCTCAACGAATTCCTCAATGACTACGTTGTTTCCGTAAGCGAAGGCGCTGACGAGCGCAGTGGGAAGCTCCTCTGACGAGTGCACCATCGCGACCCCCAGTGCGGAGCCGGACTCCGATGGCTTCACCACAAGGGGGAAACCCAACCGCGCGGCCAACGCATCCATGATGCGATCGGCGCCGAGCTCTTTGAACACGTCTTGTGGAAGCGCCACCTGGTTGGGCGTCGCGACGCCGGCAGCGGCTACGATCGGGGTGGCGATGGATTTATTGAATGTTCGACGAGCGGCCCGCCCGTTCGATCCGACGAAAGGCACCCCGAGCGTCTCGAACACCTCACGCAGCGCCCCATCCTCACCCAAACCGCCGTGCAACATCGGCACCACGACGGCGTCGGGGTGCTCGTCGAACAGGGCAAGCAGGTGGGCGTCGACATCGGCTTGCAACACGTCGTGCCCGGCAGCGTGCAGCTGGGCGCTGACCCTTCGCCCCGAACGCAAAGAGATGTCGCGCTCGTGGGAGAGCCCCCCGGCAATAACGATCACGTCCATAGCAACACTCCTTGTCAGCTGAGATCCGGCGCGGGCCCGGGGCCATCGAATCGGTGAAGCTGTGTGATGGTTGTGCCGAACACCTGCTGCATCTCTAGCTCGCTGCGGATCACCTTCGCGAGCCGACGAACCCCCTCACGGATGCGCTGCGCCGTAGGGAAGCAGTACGACAACCTGATGTTGTTGGAACCCTGGCCGTCGACGTAGAACGCGGCGCCTGGCACGTACGCGACGCGCGCATTGACGCCACGGGGCAGCATGGCCTGCGCGTCGATACCCATCGGGAGGGTGAGCCACACAAAGAAACCACCCTTGGGCTGCGTCCAGGTCACCTGCTCGGGCATCAGCCGGGCGAGCTCTTCCAGCATCGCGTCGCGGCGACCGCGGTACATGTCGCGGTACGAGACGATCTGCTGCTGCCAGGGATAGTGCTCGAGGTAGTCGGCGATGGCGAACTGCGAGAACACCGGCGGGCAGAGCGTCGCTGACTCCTGCGCCAGGGTGAGCTTCTCGCGCACGGCGTGCGGGGCGAGCACCCAGCCCACCCGAAATCCGGGGGCGAAGATCTTCGAAAACGAACCGAGATAGATCACCTCGGACTGCATGGAACGCATCGCCGGCAGCGGCTGTGATTCCAGCGTGAGTAGGCCATACGGGTTATCTTCGACGACCATCACCTGCAAGTCGTTGCACACGTCGAGAACCTCCCTACGACGCTCAACCGGCTGCAGCAACCCCGAAGGGTTGTTGAAGTTTGGGATGGTGTAGAGAAATTTCACGTTCTTCTTCGCGCTGCGCACGCGGTGGATCGTCTCCCGCAGCGCGGCAGGGTCAATGCCGTCGCCATCGGAAGGCACATGCACTACCTCTGCCTGGTAGGAATGGAAGGTGCCGAGGGCGCCAACGTAGCTCGGTGACTCGGCGAGAATCACGTCGCCAGGATCGCAGAACACGCGCGTCACGAGGTCGAGGCCCTGCTGAGAGCCCGCCGTGACGACAACGTCGTCGGGATGCGCCTTAATGGACTCGAGCGCCATGACCTCGCAGATGCGCTCGCGAATCTCGGGCTCGCCTTGGCCAGACCCGTACTGCATCACTTGCGCGCCACGCTCGCGGATCAGGCGAGCGACGTTGTCGGCGATGGCGTCGAGGCCCAGATCCTTGATATTCGGCATGCCACCGGCGAGCGAAACGATCTCGGGGCGATTCGCGACGGCGAACAGCGCCCGCACGGCGGACACCCGCATGCCTTGCGTGCGCTGAGCGTAGTGATCGACGAACCGGTCCAGCCGGGTGTCATGCCTGGGGGTGCTCACCTCGTGCAGTCTACGCCGTGCACGACGCGGCTGGGTGGGAATGCCGAGCTGTCCCACACACTGGTCAGCGAGGAATCTGCGCGAGCAACGCCCGCAGCGTCTCGGGCTGCAATTCGGTGGTGGCGACGACGAGTTGCCCCGTCGTCGGCAACCCGTCAGCGCTCACCATGCGCCCGCAGGCGGCGAACGTGGTGTCCGTCGAGCGCCCGCACATCTCCGTCGCCCCCGAGCCGCCGGTTGCGTCCGGCGACGTGGAGGTACCTGGCTCGACCCCCTGCAAGTCGGTGACGCCGGCGTCGGTCATGAACTTCTCGAGATCATCGACGGGCCTGGTTAACACGACGATGAGTTGGTTCGAGCCGTCGGTGTAGTCACCGCGCAGAATCTGCTGTGATGTGCCCGGCGCCATCGACGGAGCTCCGGTGGTCGAGAGCGTGTACCCCTCGAGCTGCTGGGGCAGCGTCAGCGTTGCTGAAGGTGTGGCGCTGGGTTTCGGCGCGGTGGGTGTGCCGATGCTGCGGCCGAGCAGGTAGGCGCCGCCGATGAGCGCCACCGCCACCAGCACGGCGGCGATGGTGAACAGGGTCGGAATCGGAGGCTTCGACTGCTTGGCGTTGCGCTCCGGATGCTCGCCCTCGACGGCTTGCGCGTTGGTCACTACGTTCTTCTCGTCAGCCACGTCAGCGCAGTTCTTCGATGACCTTCTTGAGCGCCTTCTTCGTCTTGCCGCCCGTGAGCGACTTCTCGACGCTGCCTCGCTGGAAGAACTGGAGCGTGGGAAGACTCATCACGCCCTGCAGGGCAGCGAGGCCGGGCTCCGCGTTCGTGTCGACCTTGACGAATTTCACGTCGGCGTATTCCCCGTCGAGCTCCTCGAGGATGGGAGCAATCTGCTTGCAGGGTGCGCACCAGTCGGCCCAGTAGTCGACGACGACGAGCCCCTCGTGGTTGAGCACCTCGTCGGCGAATGTGCGTTCTGTAACAGCAGCGATAGCCATGCGTGTCTCCAATCAGTCGAGTCAGTTGCTCAATGAGGCGAGGAATTTTTCGGCGTCGAGCGCGGCCTTACAGCCGCTACCCGCAGCGGTGATGGCCTGGCGATAGCGGTGGTCGACGAGGTCGCCACACGCGAACACGCCAGGAACGTTGGTGATGGAGGTGTCGCCGTCGACGAGCACGTAGCCCTCCGCGTCAAGCTTCACCTGGCCCTGCACAAGCGCGGAGCGCGGGTCATGCCCGATGGCGATGAACACGCCGCCCACCTCGAGCTCGCGAGTCTCGCCCGTCACCGTATCGGTGAGGATGAGCGCCTCCACGGAGTTCTCACCCTTGATGCCGGTGACCTGCGAGTTCCAGGCAAACTCAATCTTCGGATCGTTCATGGCGCGCTCGGCCATGATGTGGGATGCGCGCAGTTCGTCGCGGCGGTGCACCACCGTAACCTTCGACCCGAAGCGCGACAGGAACGTGGCTTCCTCCATCGCGGAGTCGCCGCCGCCGATCACGGCGATGGGCTTGTCGCGGAAGAAGGCGCCATCGCAGGTAGCGCACCAGCTCACGCCACGCCCAGAGAGGCGGTCCTCGTCGGGGAGTCCGAGGCGACGGTAGCCAGAGCCCATTGCGAGGATCACCGCACGCGCGCGATACTCGGTGCCGTCGGAATCCTTCACCACTTTAACGTCGCCGGTGAGCTCGACTGCCTCAGCGTCGTCGGTGATGATCTCGGCGCCGAAGCGCTCGGCCTGGGCGCGCATCTGCATCATGAGGTCGGGGCCCTGGATGCCCTCGGGGAAGCCGGGGAAGTTCTCCACCTCGGTGGTGTTCATGAGTGCGCCGCCGGAATCCAGCGCGCCTTCAAACACCAGCGGTTGGAGGTTGGCGCGGGCGGCGTAGATCGCTGCGGTGTACCCGGCCGGGCCGGATCCGATGATGATGATGTCGCGAATGTCGGACATGGATCTCCTTGCGGCAAAACGTGCTAGCCCCACTATCCTAGACGCTTGCCAACCGGTTCCACGTTTCGAGTGCTCCCCACCGTGGGTAGGCTGTATTGCTATGAGCGAAATTGGCCGCGACGATATCGAGGCGGCGCTGGAGGTCCGCAAGGAACGCGGCGCCGACATCGAACCCGCCCTGATTGACGCCATGGCGCACAAAGTTGAGGCGACGGTGCGCAGGCGGTTCGACGCCGAGGTTGCCGAGCGTCGGCGCAGTGAGACGGCTGAGCAGTCGAGCAGGGGAGGACGCGTCGCCGTCGCAGTGCTGTCACTCATCATGGCTGTTCCGCTCACGGCCATCGCCTTGGATGCCGGCCTCCTCGCGCTCGTCGTCGTGTGGACGGGCATCGCGTTGGTCAACATCGCCCTCGGAATGCGGCGCCCGCCGAAGAAGTAGGTAGGCGCAGGGAGAACCACCACAGGTTGTCCTGGTCATCATCGCTTCCGGCTTGGCGCTCAGCCAATGCCGTGGCCGTCAATGCTCCGACGGCGTGGTTGGCGAAGTGGGCTCCTCGGGCGGGCGACCGGTGGCGCGGTCGCGGAGATTGCGCAGGGCTCGTCGGATGGCGCGACGGTTGTCGAAGTAGCTTTCGTCGTAGTGGAATATGGGCAGGTTGATCCGGAAGCGGATCGCAAGGACGCGCAGTACGAATCCGACGGCTAGCGTGATACCGACGGCCCAGTTCGTTGATGCTCCAGCGGTCAAGAGCCCGACGTAGCCGAGTCCGCAGACGGCCGAGATCGAGCCGTAAAGCTCCTGCTGGAAAACGAGGGGGATCCGGTCGCAGAGCAGGTCGCGCATGATGCCGCCGGAGACGCCGGTGAGCACCGCGGCCATGACCGCGATGACGACGCCGAGGTCCATGTCGAGCGCAGCTTGCGCGCCGAGGATGGAGAAGACGACCAGCCCGAGGGCGTCGAGCAGCAGGAACCACTGTCGAAAGTACTTCATGAGGTGGGAGATCGACATCGCCACCGCCGAAGCGCCGACGACCAGAAGCAGGTAGAGCGGCTCCCGGATCCAGATGAGGGGGTAGTTGTTGAGCAGCACGTCGCGGATGGTGCCACCACCGAGCGCCGTCACGAAGCCGACCATGATCACGCCGAACAGATCCATGCGGGCCTTGCCCGCCGCGAGTGCGCCGGTCATGCCCTCCGCGGTGATGCCGACGATCCACAACCAAGTGAGCATGCCGTCTCCCTTTCAGAGCTGGACTCTAAGGTAGCCGGCGCTCCGGGATGGCTGGCGTCACGTGACCTTCAGGGCGGTCACCGCGGCTGCGAACTCCGGTAGCCGCCCTCGTCACGTCAGTACGCGAACACTTCGTCGACGGCGGAATCTGGCACGTCTTCCAGGCGCTGCCAACGCCACTGCGGGCGGTTGTCTTTGTCGACGAGCAGCGCGCGCACGCCTTCGGCGAAGTCGATGGGGAGCATGCGCTCTGCCAGGCGCAGATCTTGGCCGAACACCTCAGACAGCCGCAGATTGGCGGCTCCGCGCAGGGCGCGCAGCGCGACGAGCACCGAGAATGGGCTGTGTGCGCGGATGTCGGCAGCGGCCGCGTTCGCATCCGGGTGCTCGTGCTCCTCGAGGCGGCGCACGATCTCGACGGCGTCGTCACCTTGGTAGCACTCCTCAATCCACTGCGCTTCGGGCGAGAACAGCGGAGCGGGGAGTTCGCCGTCGCGGGACTCATTGGCGATGTTGAGACGCAGCGCGTCGCCGCCGGTGAAGGTGCGGCTGGTGAGCGCGAGGTGCGT
This sequence comes from uncultured Tessaracoccus sp., assembly GCF_947255005.1. GTDB lineage: Bacteria > Actinomycetota > Actinomycetes > Propionibacteriales > Propionibacteriaceae > Arachnia. The sequence goes on from NZ_CAMYFI010000012.1 coordinate 14,054, forward strand.
GCCGACGGAGCCCGCGCGCGAGAGCTGGTACATGATGGCGCAGTCGGGGAAGAACCCGATCTTCGTTTCGGGCGTGGCCAGCGTGGAGGATTGCCCCACGATGCGTCTCGCCGCATGCCCGGCAAGGCCGAGGCCGCCGCCCATGGTGATGCCGTGCATCTGAGCGGTGACCGGCGCGGGGGAGGTGGCGAGCAGCATATCGACGGCGTACTCGAGCTCGAGGAACTGCAGCCAGGGGCCGCCGTCGAGGATTGTCTGGCGCAGTTCGCGAACGTCGGCGCCCGCGCAGAAGCCGCGCTCGCCCTCGCCGCGCAATTCGATGGCGGTGATCGTCTTCTTGTGCAGCCAGCTTTGGAGGGTCTCGTAGACGGCTTCGAGCATCTCGAGATTGAGCGCGTTGATGGTGCGCGGGCGACACAGCGTGAGGTGGCCGACGTCGTCGATGATCTCACTGCGAATGAGTTCCGTCATGGCCCCAGAGTGTACCTAGCGTACTTCGCTCTTGTGCGACTGAGCGCACACCAGATGCCCAAAACCGGCCCACAAACCCCAGAATCGGCAACTGGAGTGCGCTCAGTCGCGCTGCGGGGTGTGAAACAGAAACTGCGGGGTCGAAAGATAAGAGGAGGCCGGACGCAGGGGGGGTGAGCGTCCGGCCTCGGCCACGCGTTTCCAGGTAGTGATGGGGGGGGGAACTTACGTACCTTCAACTGCGTGGCGAATGACACAATAGCTTGAAGGGAGATCACCTTTCAACGCGGGGGGAGGCAATACGCACCGATTCATTGGCCATGGGTTCCAGCGATCCTTTTCTTCGTGGGTTTTGCCACCTGGCTAGGTGATTTAGTTGAAAATTACTGGAATATTGGAATCCGCAGTCGGCCATGCCGCGGCCAAAGTGCAGCGGCCCTCCGGGGCCATACGCACTGCGCTCGGCAACGGGGTGGATGGCCCCCGTCGACCGGTCCCCGACGCTGAAGCGTGAGCAGCTGGATCTAGAGCACCTGCTTCAGATCAGGGTGGACGAGGGCCTGCACCGCGCGGCGCGCCGCAGTCGGTGAATTGGCCGCGAGCACGGCTTCCAGCATCTCCTCGCAGTCAGCGACGGTGTGCCGCGCCAGCGAGGCACGAACCAGCGGCACCCGAGGCAACGCCATCGACAGCGACTGCACCCCGGCTCCCACGGCCAGCAGCGCCAACAGCGGGTCTCCGCACGCCTCGCCACACATGCCGATGGGTTTGCCCGCCGCTGCCCCCGCGTCGGCGGCGAGCTTCGTGAGTTGCCACAAGGCGGGTTGCCAGGCGTCGAGAAGGTCGGCGAGCCCACCGTTCAGGCGGTCGGCGGCGAAGAGATACTGCGCCAGATCGTTCGTGCCCAACGAGGCGAAGTCGCAAGCCTCCAGCACGTGGCTCGCCTGCAGCGCGGCACTGGGAACCTCGATCATCGCCCCAACATGCGAGATGCCCACGCTGTGCGCGAGCTCGTAGAACCAGGCTGCCTCGGAAGCGGTGGAGACCATCGGCGCCATCACCCACACGTCGGTGCACGTCATCCGTGCGGCCCGCGCGATCGCGGTGAGCTGATCGGCGATGATACGGGGCATGACCCCATAGAGCCGCATTCCCCGCATCCCCAGCGCGGGGTTCTCGTCGATGCTGGTGGGGACAAAGGGAAGTGGCTTGTCAGCGCCAGAATCGAGCGTACGGATGACGACCTTGCGCCCCTGGAGCACCTGGAAGATACGTCGATAGGTGTCGGTTTGCTCCTCCACGCTCGGGGCGGTCTGCCGCCCCAAGTACAGGAATTCGCTGCGGAACAACCCCGTGCCCTCGACGTCGGAGCGGCCGGCAGCCATCGCGTCGGCAACCGTTCCCAGATTCGCCAACAGCGCTACCGGCCTACCGTCTTTTGTGTGGCCAGGCCCCCCATCCTGTTGCTCCAGCGCAGCGCGACGCTCGCCCTTGCGCGCCCACTCGTCGGTGTCGTCGTGACTGGGATTGACGGCCACCTGCCCGACGGTGCCGTCCACCGCCAAGAACGTGGCATCCTGATCGAGAATGCCAGAACACTGCACGACGGCGGGGATGCCGAGCTGCGACGCCAAAATCGCCGTGTGCGATGTCGGCCCGCCCTGCTCTGTTACCACCGCCAGCACCATCTCGGAGTCGAGGTCGACGGTGTCTGCCGGGGCGAGTTCCGTCGCGACGATCACCGCCGGCTCAGTGAGTTCGGGCAGGCCCGGCTCGGGGTGCCCGAGTAGGCGGGCGTGCGCGCGACGGTGCACGTCGCGCAGATCGGCCACCCGTTCCGACATGTAGCCGCCCAGGCTGCTGAGCATCTGCGCGAAGTGATCGATGGCGCCCGCCAGCGCGCGGAGTCTGCCTTTGCCGGCCCGTAATTGGCGGCCCACCTCGTCGCTAATTGCCGGATCGCGCGCAATCATGGCGGTGGCGCGCAGCACGTCGGCCGAATCGGGTTCCGCGACGGACTCCGCGCGCTGCTCCATGCCGCGCGCAACCTCTTCCAGTGTCGCCACGATTAGCCGCTGTACCTCGTCCGGATCCGCCTCGACGGGCTCCGTCGCCGGCAGCTCGACCGCGTCGTGGTGCACGACGACGACACGGCCCTGCGCCAACCCCGGGCTGACCCCAATGCCGCTCAATCTCATGTCCACAGAATATGGTGCCGAGGGGGCACAACGGCTCCGGAGTACCCAATGAATCGCCGCCTCGCTTGATGCCCGCCTGGCGGGGAGATCGTCGGGATGCGCACGCCTCGATATGCGCTTGCCCCCGAGGTATTGGTACTTTTGACTTGGTTCGATATTGATTGCCCTCGTCACACGTCATGAAGGCAAGCTGAGAAAGGAAACGTATGTCCCAGTACGGTCAGAACCCACAGGGAGACTACGGCCAGCAGAACTACGGTTCTAACCCGTACGGCCAGTCGCAGCAGGGCGGCCACGGCAGCTACCAGCAGCCAAGCGGTATGCAGCAGTACGCCTCGTACGGGCAGCAGGGGGAACACCCGCAGGCGCAGACGGTGCTCATTCTCGGCATCCTTGGCTTCGTCACCGGCATCACCGCGTACATCGGCTGGTACATGGGTGGCAAGGCCAAAAAGGAAATTGAGGCGGGCGCTCCGTATCGCTGGGACGGCAACCTCAAGACGGGTTACCTCATCAGCAAGATCCTGTCGATCATCTCCATCGTCTCCATTGCCGTCATGATCGTCATATTCATCGTCACGTTGGCGGGCCTGTCCGCAATGTCTTCGTAGACCGGGAGCCACCGCTCGATCCGAAGCGGTCGACCAGAGCTACCGGATGAACACCGGTTGGTCTTTGGTCGACCGTTCTTCGTCGTAGCGGTATCCGAGCCCGTCGAACTGGGTGATGGCGCTCGCCGTGCGCACTCTGTTGCGCACCAACCAGCCCGCCATCGCTCCGCGCGCCCGCTTGGCGTGGAACGAGACGACGCGGGGCGTGCCGTCGGGGGCGCGATCCTCGAAGCGGGGGCTGATCACCCGCCCCCCGAGGCGCTCGGGCTGGATTGCTTTGAAGTACTCGTTCGACGCCAGGTTGACCAGCACATTCGCGCCCGGTGAGGCGTCGAGATCGCGGCGCAAGGCGTCGGTGATGCGGGTGCCCCACCACTCGTACAGGTCGTCGCCGCGCATGGTGGAGAGCTTCGTGCCCATCTCGAGGCGGTAGGGCTGGATGAGGTCGAGCGGGCGGAGGATGCCGTAGAGGCCCGAGAGGATGCGCAGTGTTTTCTGCGACTCGGTGAAGTCGCGCGCGTCGAAGCTGCCGGCCTCCAGCCCGCGGTAGACGTCCCCGTCGAATGCGAGCACGGCGGGCTTCGCGTTGGAGCGGGTGTGCTCTGCCTCGTAGGCGCGGAAGCGCTCGACGTTGAGCGTCGCAATGTCTTCCGAGACGCCCATGAGCGCCTGGAGATCGTCGGCTGACTTCGCCCGCAGTACCTCGACGAGGCCGGACGTTTCACGAAGCATGCGCGGTTCGGAGTGCTTCTTCGTGCAGGATTTCGAATCGAAGTCGAGCGTCTTGGCGGGCGAGAGCACGGAAAGCATTGCCCTAGTCTATGGACGCCTCCTGCTCCGAGCCAACGCCCGCGTGTGTCGTCGCGCCCGGTTCTTCCGAGACCGGCCGCTGCAACGCAAAAGTGACCGTTATCCTCCACGCCCGGTCGAGTATCGCCCCGTACGGGGGATCATCAGCTTCTTGTGGAGGATAACGGTCACTTTTGAGGCGGTATCGCCCTCAGGCCTTGGTGTTCGTCGAGACGCCGGGCTCGCCGTCGTGGACGATCTTGCCGGGGTTCAGGTTCTTGCCCGGGTCGATGCCCTCGAACAACACCCGCTGCACGTGCACGCCGGCCGGCGAGATGTCCTGCTCCATCCACGGGCTGTGCTCCTCGCCCACGCCGTGGTGATGCGACACCGTGCCGTGGTGATCCATGAATGCCTGCTGCACCGCCTGCTTGCACACGTCGTAGCTGTGCTCGGCCGTCTCCGTGTTGTCATTGATGACGAACGTGAAATACTGACACGCACCCGCGTGGTACGAGTGCGACAAGTGGCAGAACACGGTGCCCTGACGCCCAGTCGACTCCAGCGCCTTAAAGAACGCCTTGCGGGTTTCGTCGTAAATCTCGACGGCCTTGCTCCACGGCGTGGTGGTCTCGGACACGTCGCAGATCAGGCCGCGGTCGAGCATGTAGTCGCGGATGTAGGGGGTGTCGTACTTCTTCTGGTCGTACATGCTGCCCGGGCCGGAGCCGACGCCGAAGCCGCCGTGCTTGCGCACGATCTTGCCGACGAGACCCTTCTCGTAGCGCACGTGGTTGGGGGAGCCCTCAAAGCCGATGAGGCACATGGCGATCTGCTCCAGATCCCACTTCTTCATCTCCATGAACTTCTGCACGGCCTGGTTCGACCACTTGGAGATCTTGGAGCCAGATTCCTTGCCGTTGGCCATGATGTACTGCGTCTCGATCGCGTCGGAGACGCGGGCCATCATCACGTCGGCGTCGGATTCCACAATCTCCTGGCAGGCCTTGAGCCCGGCGTAGTAGTCGGGGAAGAAGTAGGCCTGAATCTCGCGTGCCTCGGGGAGGCGGTGCACCTGCATCCACGCCTCGGTGATGATGCCCAGGCGCCCCTCGGAGCCCAGCACCATCTCGCGCACGCTCGGGCCCGATGATGTCGACGGCAGCGGGCGCAGTTCCAGCACCTCGCCTGGCATCACCATGCGCAGGCCGCGCGTGATGTCGGCGATGTCGCCGTACTTGTCGGACTGCATGCCGGTGGATCGCGTCGCGATCCAGCCGCCAAGGGTGGACCACACGAACGAGTCGGGCTGGTGGCCCATCGTCCATCCTCGCGCGCCCAGCTGTTCTTCCATGTCGGGGCCAAACACGCCTGCCTGGATGCGCGCGAGGCCGGACTCCTCGTCGATCTCCAGCACCTTGTTCAAGCGCCCCATGTTGACGCTCACGACGGCGCGGCGCTCGTCGGGCTGCGCCTCGAGCGCACCGACGATGTTCGAGCCGCCGCCGAACGGAATGAGCACGGCGTCCGCGTCGACGACGGTGTCCATGATCTGGAGGATCTCGTCCTCGTCGGCGGGGTAGAGCACGACGTCGGGAATGCGTCCCAAGTCGCCGCGACGGATGCGCATCAAGTCGCGTACGCCCTTGCCGTAGCAGTGCACGACGCGGGTCTCGTCGTCGTCGTGGAGGTACTTCTCGCCGACGATGTTCCGCAGTTTCTCCCGCAGCGCGTCGTCGATGAGCGGCGCGGGCACGTCGAGGCTGGAGAAGTCAGGCTTCGCCGGGGTGGCGTCGTAGATGTCGAGACCCACCATCTTCTTCACAAACGACCGGAACTTGGGCCGCCCCTCGTCGGAGTAGCCGAGGTGCTCTTCACCCCAACCCCACCACTTTTGCTGCTTGACGTCGTCAATCATTCGTCCTCCTGACGGGTTGCCTGTTGCTTGGCCTGGCGGGCCAGTCGATCAACTTCGGATTTCGCCGCCTCCTCGAGCGCGGCGTTACGTGCATATTCGACGAGGGTTTTGCGCCCGTAGGCCATGGCGGTGTTGTCATGGAGCTCGATGAGCTGCCTGCGCATGCGCTCGCTGAACGAGTGCGCGATCTCGCCACGCTGCGGGAACATCGGCCGCCCAATCACGACGTGCACCTCCGGCCTACCGCGGGGCATCTGGCGCTGCTGGGCTGGCCAAGCCTCGTACGCGCCGACCAGCGCGATGGGCACAGCCGGGCAGCCATTCGAGATGCACAGCGCCGCAGTGCCGTGGTGGAAGCGGCCCATCGCGCCGGTGCGCGAACGCGTGCCTTCGGGGAAAATCAGCAGCGGGACACCGTCGGAGAGCAGCGCCGCGGACATGCCGCGCTGCCCTTTCTTGGAGCCCTTGCCGCCCTTGCCGCGGTCAATGGGGTAGCCGTTCATGAACAGGCTCATAGGGGCGGATTTCCACCACTTGTCGTAGAAGTGATCCCCCGCGGCGCCGACGGCGACGTGCGAGCTGAGCTTGCTGGGCAGCGACGTCAGAATGAGCGGCGCGTCGAAGTGGGAACTGTGGTTGCCGAACACCACGAAGGGCGCCTCAAGGTTGGCAATGTTCGCGCGCCCGTGCACGCGGATTCTCAGTAGGCGTTGCAGCGCGGGTCTGAGAAGCAGCATCTGCGCTGCCTGCCGCGTCGCCATGCTGGTGCGTTTGGAGTAGCGCTTCCGTTGGACTTCGAGTTCCTTCGCCATGCGTGTTACTTCTTGCGGGAATTAGTGAGTTTGCGGGAGAACCACCGCAGGAACGATTTCGGGGCAAACTTCGCAACGAGGAGCGCAATCTTCCACTTGAGCGACGGGATGCTCACCGGCTTGCCCTTTTCCGCGTCGGCGAGGCCTTGACGGATGAGGGTGTCGATGTTGATCCAGACGATGTCGGGGAGGCTGTGGGCCTTGATGCCGGCGCGCTCGTGGAACTCCGTCTTGACCCATCCGGGGCACAGCGCCGTCACGGTGACGCCCGTGCCGTGCAGTTCGACGCCCAGCGACTCCGAGTAGTTGTACGCCCAAGCCTTCACCGCCGAGTAGTTTCCGGTGAAAATGAATCCGGCCGACGACGCGACGTTGATGATGCGCCCCTTGCCGCGGGCGCGCATAGCTCGCCCGGCTGCGCCTCCCAGGATCAGTACTGCGAGGCACATCACGTCGAGGGCACGCGCGTGCTCGTCGATGTGCGCGGGGTCGAGCACCGTCGAGTGGAGCCCAAAGCCGGCGTTGTTGATGAACAGGTCGAGCGGTTTCGACGGGTCTTCAATGATCTCCGCGATGCGTTCGACGTCTTCTCGCACCGCCAGATCCGCTTGATGCGTCTCGACGGACACGCCGAACTTTTCTTCGAAATCCGACGCGATCGACGCGAGACGCTGCGCGTCGCGGGCCACGAGCACAAGGTCTGTGCCGCGGCCCGCGAGCTCACGTGCGAATGCCAGCCCAATGCCGGAAGTACCGCCAGTGATCATCGCTGTAGCCATGGATCCAACCGTAGCGCGTCAACGTGGTCTTCGGCTTCTGAATACTGCCAATCATGGAAGACGATACTTGTGGGCCGCACCGCTGTGTTTGGTCATTCGAACAACCAACGAGCGTGGGCGCCCAGCGAGTTGCCGTAGCTCACCATGATCCCGTCGATGTCTTCGGATGCGCTCTCGCCGGACTCATCGTCCGTGCTGGGCGCAGGTTGCGTATCAGGGGTATCGGAAATTTGACCGTTATCCTCCACCAGAAGCGGTAGCCACCCCCGAATGAAAAAATTTCTTCAGATGTGGAGGATAACGGTCAACTTGGGTTCAGAGATGCTGCGCCTGCACCGCGGTGAGCGACACCGCGAGCACGATTTCCTCGACGCTCGCCCCAGACGACGTGTCGTTGATGGCCTTGCCCAGCCCTTGCAGGATGGGGCCGACGGCGACCGCGCCGGAGTGGCGCGCGACGGCCTTGTAGGTGTTGTTGCCTGTGCTGAGGTCGGGGAACACGAACACCGTCGCCTGCCCGGCCACCTCGGAACCGGGCATCTTCCGCTCGGCCGCCTTCGCGTCGACGGCGGCGTCGAACTGCATCGGCCCGTCGATCTTCAGCTCAGGGCGACGCTCGCGCACCAGGTCGATGGCCTCGCTGATGCGTTCGCTTTCCGCGTTGTCGCCACGCCCCGTGGAGTACGAAAGCATCGCGACGCGCGGCTCGACGCCGAAGTAGCCTGCGGTCTCGGCGGAGCTCATCGCGATGTCCGCGAGCTCCTGCGCCGTCGGATGGGTGTTGACGGCACAGTCGGCGTAGACGAGCACCCGGTCGGCCATGCACATCAGGAACGAACCAGACACGACGCTGACGTCGTCGCGTATCCCGACGGTGTCGAGCGCGGGGCGGAGCGTGGCCTCGGTGTTGGTGTTGATGCCGGTGACCATGCCGTCGGCCAAGCCCAGCTGCACCATCATCGAGCCGAAAGCGTTCACGTCTCCGAGCGCGGCGTGCGCATCGTCGACGGAGGTCTCGGGGTGGAGCTTGCGGTAGCCATCGATGAGGCGATCAAGCACCTCGGCGTCCGTCAGACTCACCACCTCGGCGCCGGAGAGGTTCAGCCCAAGCTGCGATGCGCGCCTGGAGATGGCGCCCGACTCGCCAATGAGCACGATGTCTGCCACACCGCGGGTCATCACCACCGATGCGGCCTGCAGCACGCGGTCGTCGTCGGTGTTGGTGAGGATGATGCGACGATGCTGCGTGCGCGCCATCTGCATGAGCTGGTGCTCGAACATCGTCGGGGTGCGGAGATCGGTGCGGGGTAGGTCGATGGCGGCGAGGAGCTGCTCGCGGTCGACGTAGGAGGCGAACAGGTTGCGGGCGGCCTCGATCTTCCTCGGCGACGAGGTGGAGAAGCTGTGCACCGACTGCAGCTTGGCGGCGGTGGAGAAGGTGTCCTGCTTCGTGATGCCGATCGGGAGATCGATGTTGGCGTCGGCGAAGAGCTTCTGCATCGAGTCGGGGATCTCGAACCCGCCTGTGAGGATGAGCGAGGCGAGCGGCCCGTACTCCGGCGAGCGGTGCGCCATGATGAGCGCGGGCACCAGCTCGAGGCGGTCGGCGGGGAACACCACCGTCGCTTCGCGCTGGAGATGCGGCAGCAGATTGGGCAGCGTCATCGCGCCGACGATGGTGTGCAGCGCCTCGCCCTTCAGCAGCGCCTCGTTGCCACGCCAGAACTGGACGTCGGCGGCGTCAAACTGCTGCTGAACGGTGGGGGCGTTCAGCGTGGCCGAGTAGGGCACGACAGCGACGGGCACGTCGCGGATGCCACGCAGTGCGCTGGCGTATTCGTCGCGATCGGCGGGGTTGGCCTGCGTGCCGACGATGGAGATCACGGTGTTGTGGTGCGCCTCGAACGCTTCGACGGCACCCTCCGTGCGGCGCTGCACCTCGTCGGCGGTGTACCCGGCGAGGGAGGTGACGAAGAGCACCGGCGCGTTGAGGTTCGCGGCGAGCAGGGCGTTGCGGTCGAGTTCCTGCGTTGACTCGATGTCGGTGTAGTCGGAGCCGACGATGACCATCGCGTCGCAGCCCTCCGCCAGCGTGGCGTACTTGTGGACGATGGTGTCCATGGCCGCGAGGGGGTCGTCGGCGTACTGCTTGTAGGTGACGCCGAGCGCGGAAGCGAACGTCTGCTTCGAGTTTCGGTGGCTGAGCAGGGCTTCGGCCACCTGGTCTTCGTCGAGGGAGTGCACCAGGGGACGGAACACGCCGACGGTTTTCACGCGGCTCGAGAACAGCTCGAGCACGCCCAAGGCGATGGCCGACTTGGTTACCTGCCGCTCGGCAGCTGAGATATACACGCTTTTCGTCACGCCGTCAGCCTAGCGAAAGACCCGCCGCCTGGAGGCGTCTATCCAGCGAAGCCCAAGATAGATCAAGTTCGTGGTGGGTACACGAGCCACCAACTTGATCTATCTCGCAAGGTGCCGCGAGCGTGGCGCTTACTTGGGCTGGTTGACGTCGGCGAGGTCGTCCGCGAGGTCGTCGGCGATGAGGTTACGACGGGGGATCAGCCCGGAGCGATACGCACTGCGGGCCACCATGCTGGCCGACACCGGCGCGGTGAGCAGCTGGAACCCGATGGCGAGCACCGCGACGAACAGCGCCCACCAGGTGCGTACCCCGAGCGCTACGCCGAGGCAGATGCAGGTCATGCCCAACACCTGCGGCTTCGTGATGGCGTGCAGCTTGGTGAGCACGTCGGGGAACCGGATCAGCGCCACAGCGGCGGCGAAGCACAGGAACGCGCCGAGCAGCACGAAGATGGCTGCGAGGAGATCGAGCACGATCATTTCTGAGCCTCCTTCTTATCGTCTGAGCGGCGGTGCACGACGCGCTCGCCCACCATGCGCGCCACGGACACGGCGCCGGTGAAGCCGAGCATCGACAGCAGCAGGATCATGGCGATCTCGGTGTCTTGACGTTTCGCGACGGCCCACACGCCCACCGCGGCGATCACCACGGCGACGAGCAGGTCGGAGCTGATCGAGCGGTCGAGCTGGCTGGGACCGGTGGCGAGGCGCTCGACGGCGATCAGGGCCGAGAGCGTGAGCAGCACCACGGCAGCGCCCAACACGATGGCGATAGCAATGTTCATCGACGTCTGCCTCCCTCCGTGTCGGCGGCGGCGTCGGCCTCGCCAGCGCCAAAGCCGACGGCGACCTCATCGGTGGCGGCGGATTCCTCGTCGCCCGAATCCTGTTCGACGGCGTCGGCTTCCTCGGCGTCCCAGTCGGTGGCGGGGGCCACCGTCGGAGTAGCTACCGCGTCCTCGAAGGCGGCGATCTCTTCCTTGGAACCGATGGCGCGCACCAGCCGGCGCTCCACGCCGATCACCATCTCGTGAATGTCGTCTTCGGTCTGCTCGTGCATGCCGACGCAGTGCAGATACAGGCGCCTAGGGTGTCGCACGACTTCCACGACGACGGTGCCCGGCACCAGCGAAATCAGCGAGGCGACGCCGGTTTGGTGGAGGTCATCGTCGGTGTGGAGATCGACGCTGAGCAGCGACGAGTGGAGGTTGACGTCGCGCTCGAAGATGTAGCGGATCAACCGTATGGACGACACGGTGAGGTCGGCGAACAGGTGGGTGACAAGGTGAATCAGCCCGAACGGATGCAGCCGGCCCTGCCAGTAGATGGGCGGAAGCGGGAAAACCATGCCGATGACCCAGCCCAGCAGCGCGCCGGAGATGAGGACGAACGGGCTGAAGCTCGCCCACAGGAATGCCCAGAACAGGGCACTGATCACCATCACCGCAGGCCGGAACCGGAACCTGCTGACGTGGTAGCGCTGGCGGAACTTCGACGGCTTCATCGCACCCCCTCCGGAAGCACGGTGGACACGTACGCCTGGTTACGGATGGATTCGGCAGCCCGCTCCGCGTAGCCGTACAGCGGGCCCGCCAGGAACGTCAGTGCCAGGGAGAACGCGACGAGCACCCCCGTCGCGAACACCATCATGGGAGGCATGTAGCGCGGGTCGTCGTCGTGGTCGGGGGCCTCCTCCTCGACGGCGGGCCGCTCCGGCGTGACGCCCCAGAACGCGCGGTTCCACACCTTGGCCATGCACATCAGGGTGAGCAGCGACGTGGCGACGCCGCCGATCATCGTCACCCACACGAGCGTGCCGCCGTACTCGGCGCCCGCCTGCAGCAGCCCGATTTTCCCGATGAAGCCCGAGAGCGGGGGGATGCCTCCCAGGTTCATGGCGGGCACGAAGAACAGCATCGCCAACACCGGCGAAACCTTGAGCAGGCCGCCCAACCCGTCGAGCGACGAAGTGCCTCCCCGCCGCTCGATGAGGCCGGTCACGAGGAACAGCGCGGCCTGGATGGTGATGTGGTGGGCGGTATAGAAGATGGTGGCCGCGAGCCCGGTGTGGCTCGCCAGCGAGATGCCGAACACCATGTAGCCCAGGTGGGAGACGAGTGTGAAGGACAGCATTCGCTTGATCTCCACCTGCGCCAACGCGCCCAGGATGCCCAACACCATCGTGAGCAGGGCAGCCACCATGAGCAGGTTGCTCAGTGGCGAGTTAGGGAACAGGAGGGTCTGCGTGCGGATGATGGCGTAGATGCCCACCTTGGTGAGCAACCCCGCGAACATGGCGGTGACAGGGGCCGGCGCGGTCGGGTAGGAGTCGGGCAGCCAGCTAAACAGCGGGAACACTGCCGCCTTGATAGAGAACGTCACCAGCAGCATGCCTTGCAGCAGCAACTGCACGGGCTCGCTCAATTGGCCGAGCCGGATGGACAGCTGCGCCATGTTCACCGTGCCGGTGGCCGCGTACACCGCGGCTAGGGAGGTGAGGAACAGCGTCGAGCTGAGCAGCGACACCACGACGTAGGTGGTGCCGGCGCGGATGCGCTCCTTCGTGCCGCCGAGCGTGAGCAGCACATAGGAAGAGAACAGGAAGATCTCGAACCCGACGAAGAGGTTGAACAGGTCGCCGGCGAGGAACGCGTTCGAGATGCCCGCCATGAGCAGCAGGAACGTCGGGTGGAAGATCGACACGGGTGTCTCCCGCTTGATCTCGTCCTTGTCTTGCCCCGTCGAGAACAACAACACCGACAGCGCGACGACGCTCGCGACGAGCAGCATGAGCGCGCTCAGTCGGTCGACGACCAGCGAGATGCCGAGCGGCACCGGCCAGTCGCCGATCCACAGCGCGAGGGCGCCGTACCGGTCGGTGAGCACGATGAAGACGGCGGCGATGACCGCGACGCCTGTGAGCGAGCCAATCGAGATGATGCGCTGCACGATGGGACGCCTCGGGAATAGCAGCGTGACGGCCGCGCTGAAGAATGTGAGCAGTACGGGTACGGGGATGAGGTTCGTCATTCGCTCACCACATCCTCACCAGTGTCGGAGAAGTGCGTTTCCTCGTAGGACTCGGACTGTTCATCGGCCTCAGCGAGCTCGCGAATGCGGCGGTCTTCGACGTCGTCGGCCACCTCGTCGTGCCCGCTCAGCTGGAAGCTGCGGTAGGCGAGCGCGAGTAGGAATGCGGTGACAGCCATGGTGATGACGATGGCGGTGAGCACCATGGCCTGGGGGAGCGGATCGGCGGTGGTGCTCTCGTCGAAGAGCCCCGAGATGGGCGGAGTGCCCGGGCTGCCGGAGGCGACGAGGAACAGCAGGTTCACGCCGTTGCTGGCCAGAATCACACCGAGCAGGATGCGGGTCAGCGAGCGCTCGAGCATCAGATACACACCGCAGGCGACGAGGATGCCGGCGGTGATGGCGAGGACGAGGTTTGCGCTCATCGGTACCTACTTCCCGGCAGCGCCTTCGTCGAATCTGCGAGTGGTGTGGGGGCGCGGTCTTGCAGCTGGTGGGTGTCGATGCCCGAACCCAGGCTGCGTGCAAGGTCGAGCAGGGTGCCCACGACGACGAGGTACACGCCGATGTCGAACACCGTCGACGTTACGAGGTGCAGCTCGCCCATGAAGAAGTACTCCTGGCCGAAGAGCGTGATGGTGTCAGGGCCCGGCAGGTTGAGGTACACGTCGTAGCTTTGGAAGATTGCGCCACCGAAGAAGACGGGGGCGATGGCGGTGCCGATCGCCAGGAGCAAGCCGGTGCCCAGGAGGCGGCCTGCGTCGAAGGGGACGGCGTCGTCGAGCTCGTGGCGGCCGGCGGACAGGTAGCGCGTCATGAGCGCCATGCCCGCGACGAGACCGCCCGCGAAACCGCCGCCGGGCTCGTTGTGGCCGGCGATGAGCAGGTAGACGCTCATCAGCACCAGCAGCCAGAACAGGAACCGCGTGACCACCTCGAAGATCAGCGAACGGGCGAACGGTGACATCGTCTGACCGGCGCGCAGCCAGACCGCGGGCGACGTGTCCGCTTCGATCTGGCGCTCGTCGGATGCCAGCGACAGCGTCGGCTTGACCTCGCCCGCGCGGGTTTGGAGGAAGATCAGCGACGCCACACCCGTCGCGGCGATGACGAGCACGGAGATCTCGCCGAACGTGTCCCAGGCGCGGGTGTCGACGAGGGCGACGTTCACGATGTTGTGCCCGAAACCGATCTCGTAGGCGGCCGTGTACCAGGCTTTCGAGACGGGAGCATTGAGGCGTGCACCGGCCGCGACGAGCGCGATCAGCGTGACTGTCGTCCCCACCGCCGCGGCGAGCAGCACCCGCCACCATCGCGACGAGCTGAGCGGGCGGTTGGTGAAATAGCGAGGAAGTTTGCGCACGACGAGCACGAACACCACCAGCGACACCGTCTCGACGAGCAGCTGGGTGAGGGCCAGGTCGGGTGCGCCCCACATCACGAACAGCAATGCCAGGCCGTACCCCGTCGCGCCGGTGAGCATGATGCCACGCACGCGACCGCGAGATTTCGCGGCGCCAAACGCGGCTGCGACGATCACGCAGCACACCGCGAGCTGGGAGAGGGAATCGCCCCAGCGCACGTGCGGCCAGAAGCGGATGTCCATGAGCGCCACGACGCTCAGCACCACGAAGGTGACGAGGATGGTGCCCAGGTAGACCGGCAGCGAACCGCGCTGGATGCGGGCGGTCGTCTCCACCGCGAGGCGGTCGAGAAGACGCATCGAGGCGTGGTACATGTCTTCCATCGACGTCGACTTCGGGAACGTGGCCTGAATGCGCGCGATGTCGGAGCGGAATAGGAACAGCGCCACGCCGGAGATCAACGCGATCGCCGACATGATCAGCGGGGCGGTCACACCGTGCCATAAGGCGAAGCCATGCGGCTGTTCGCCCAGCTTGACCGTATCCGCGTGCATTGCCAGCGCCGTCGTGAGCGGGGCGCCGAGGAAACCGCCCGCCAGCGACGCCGCCGCGAGCAGGCTGGGAATGGCGGTCATCGTCACTGCGGGGGAGTGCCACTGGAGTTCAGGCGCGCCGTCCTTCGACGCGAACGCGCCCCACCACCAGCGCAGCGAGTACGCGACGGTGAGGGCCGAGCCAAAGACGAGCGCGGTGGCCAGGAACATGCCTGCGAGCGGAGTGATGGCGTACTGGTCGCCGCGCACGAGGTACACGATGGACTCGAACGCCGACTCCTTGGTGACGAAGCCGATGAGTGGCGGCATGCCAGCCATGGAGAGGGCAGCGAGGCCACCCACCGTCGCGAGGATGGGAGCGCGACGTCCTACGCCGCTCAGCTGGGTGAGGTCGCGGGTGCCCGAGCTGTGGTCGATGATGCCGACCGTCATGAACAGCGTCGACTTGAACAGCGAGTGCGCCACCACCATGCCGAGCCCGGCCAGCATGCCGGCGCGCGTGCCCATGCCCACCAGCAGCACCATGAAGCCCAGCTGGGAGACGGTGCCGTAGGCGAGCAGCAGCTTGAGGTCGGTTTGCCGAAGCGCTCGCCAGCCGCCGACGACCATCGTCGCCGCACCGAGCACCAACACCGTCGGGCGCCAATATGGGACGTCGGAGAACGCCGGCGCGAGCACCGCGACGAGGTACACGCCGGCCTTCACCATGGCGGCGGCATGGAGGTATGCGGAGATGGGGGTGGGCGCGGCCATCGCGCCCGGCAACCAGAAGTGGAAAGGGATCAGCGCCGATTTGGTGAGCGCCCCGACGAGCATCATGAGCGCGCCAGCGCCGGCGAGGGGAGTGAGCGGAGGGTTGTCGACGATGGCGCTCAGCGAGTAGGTGCCCGCTTGGTGTCCGAGCGCGACGATGCCGAGCAGCATGGTGAGGCCACCCGCGGTGGTGACCACCATGGCGGTGTACGCGGCGCCGCGGTTTGCTCGTCGGGTGGGGTCGTGGCCGATGAGGAGGTAAGAAAAGATGGTGGTGAGTTCCCAGAAGATGAACAACACCACGAGGTTGTCGGCCGTGACAAGGCCAATCATCGCTCCGGCGAAGGCCAGGAGGACGCCGCCGGAGAGGTTCGGCATCCTGTCATCGAAGTACCAGCGGCAATAGAGCAGCACGAGCACGCCGATGACGGAGACGATCAGCCCCAGCAGCCACTGAACGAGCCCGATGCGGAAGTGGAGCTGGACGTCCAGGCTGGGTATCCATTGGTACGACTCGGTGAGTGCGCCGCCGGCGAGCGCCGTCGGGGCGTGGGCAATGAGGTAGGCCGCGGTGGCGAGTGGGGGAAGCGCGAGGATGAAGAACGTGCGGGTACGGAGAATTCGGGATAGGGCAGGCGTCGCCATCGCCAGGATCGCGTGAGCGGTGAGCAGGGCGATCAGCACACGATTCCTCTCTCCCGTCGCGCCGAGGACGTTGCCAGTCTATCGGCCACATGGCGGGCGTTCAATGAAGTTTCATCTCTTGGATGGGGTAGGCGGGTGCTGCCGGCCCTCGGCGATGTCGTCGGTTGCGGGGGCCGGGCTCGCCCCATGAAACTGCAAAACTCGCCAACAGTTGAAGCGCTCACGCGTGATTGCCACGGGAGACGATCGACTGTTGGCGAGTTTTGCAGTTTTGATTGACGTTACGTTCGCTGCCAGGTGGCGAGGTAGCGGAAGGTGCCGACGCGCTCCCACGTCGAGCCCTCGAGGTACTCGCTGAACAGCTGACGGGTCTCGTCCCAGCTCAGCTGAGGCTCCGCCTCCGGCACGTCCGGGTGCCACAGTTCCTTGCCGCGCTCCCGCCATTTCGCCTTCGCGGCGTCTGTCGCGGCGGCGGCAAAGTCGGCCACCGACTTGTCCGCGGCCAACCCCACCACGACGATGCGTCCGCCGGGCCGCAACACGCGGCGCATCTCGCTGAGCACCAGGCCCTGCTCGCGGTTGTGGTGCAGGGCCGCCACCGCGACCGCCGCGTCGAAGGAGTCGTACCCGTAGGGGAGATTATTCGCGTCGGCGAGTTCGAAGTGCGCGCCGGGCACATCGTCGGGAAGTGCGCCGGGGCTACGGTCGATGCCCACCACCTCGTGGCCCTGCTCCGCGAGGTAGCGGGCGAGGGTGCCGTCGCCGCAGCCCACGTCGAGCACCACCTTGCAGTCGGCGATCAGCTCGGCCACCTGCGGGTACAGCTCGGAGTTGTGGTTCCACTGCGACGCGAAAGGATGCATGGCCTGATCCTAGATGCCCGCCGGCGCCCACCCCCGACGAGCGATGTCGCCCTAGACTGGCGGCATGTCTTTCCCCGTCGGTGCCCATGTCAATTCCCCAAACCCGCTCGACGAGGCCCGCGAGCTGGGCGTCAAGGTGGTCCAGCTCGTGCTGGGCGACCCGCAGAGCTGGAAGAAACCCACCTTCCACCAGCCTGGCCTGAAGGAAGAGGCCGCGGCTGCCGGGGTGCAGCTGTTCGTGCACTCTCCGTTCATCATCAACGTCGCGTCCACCAACAACCGCATCCGCGTGCCCAGCCGCCGCGTGCTCCAGCAGCACGTCGACGCGGCGGCAGAGATCGGCGCGCGGGGAGTCGTGGTGCACGGCGGGCACGTGACCGCCGACGATGACCCCGCCGTCGGTGTGGAGAATTGGCGAAAATGCGTCGACGGGTTGGAGCTGCCGGTGCCGATCCTCATCGAGAACACCGCCGGCGGCAAGCACGCGATGGCGCGCTACCTGGAGTCGCTCGCGGCCTTGTGGGACGGGCTTCGCGGCAGCGAGAACCTCGCGCAAGTTGGGTTCTGCTTCGACACCTGCCACGCGTTCGCGGCGGGCCTCAACCTCACGAGCGTCGTCGACGATATGCGCGCCATCACGGGGCGCATCGACCTGGTGCACCTCAACGACTCTGAGCGCCCCGCAGGCTCGGGCGCCGATCGGCACGCCAGCCTGGGCGACGGGCTCATTCCCGACGACGAGCTCGTCGCCATGGTGCGGGCCGCCGAAGCGCCGGCCGTGCTGGAAACCCCCGGCGGGGTGGCGGAGCACGCCCGCGACCTGGAGTGGATCAATGCCCGACTGTGAGCGCCCAGCGCTGGTGGCCACCGACCTCGACGGCACGCTGCTGCGCGACGATAAGACGGTGAGCCGCTACACCCGCGACGTGCTGCGTCGGGTGGCGCAGGCCGGCATTCGCATCGTCCCCGTTACGGCGCGGCAGCGCTACGGCCTCATCCCGATTGCGGAGGCCGCCGGGCTGAGCGGCCTCGGCGTTTGCGCCAACGGGGCGGCGGTGGTGGACATCGCCACCGGCGACGTGCTGCTCACCCGCCCCATCCCCGCCGACGAAGTGGCCCGCCTGGTGGGCGCCGTCAAGCGGGCGGACCCTCGGGTGCTGTTCGCGACGATCGGGCCGGAGGGCGAGTGGTTCCGCGCGGAGGCCGACTACATCGAGGGCTCGCAGTTTTCCGACCACAACCTGGCGCCGTCGGAAATGACGATCGTCACCCAGGAACAATTGGTGGCGGAGTGCTCCAAGGTGGTGCTGCGCTGCCCGGGGGAGCCCGCGACGGTGACCCTCGAGCGTCTGCGTGCCGAGATGGGCGATTGCATGGCGACGACGTCGGGGGCGCCGATGGTGGAGGTGATGGCGCCGGGGGTGTCGAAGTCGAGCACGCTCGAGGTGCTGTGCGCGCGGCTGGGTGTGGCGCGCGAGCAGGTGTGGGCGTTCGGCGACGCCGCCAACGACGTCGACATGCTGCGCTGGGCGGGTACGGCGTTCGCGGTGGGCAACGCCTGCGCCGAGGTGCGCGCGGTTGCTGCGCACGTCGTCGGGTCGAACGAGTACGACGGGGTGGCGCGCCAGCTGGTGACGTTGCTGCAGTGACATGGAAATGGCCCGGGGCTTGGCGGAACCCACTAACGTTACGGTTGCGTAGGTTTCGGTACCGAGGAGGCACGCGGTGGCCCAAGACAGTCCACACATCCTGAAGCAGCACGGCAAGGCTGGCGCGAAGCGGCACATCATCGCGCGCTTCCGTGAGGTGGCCGACGAGCTGCCGCAGCGCGTCGCCACGCGCATCCGCCGCGACGGCCAGTGGGAAGACCAGACCTACGCCCAGTTGCTGGAGAAGGTGAACCGGGTCGGCCAGGGGCTGCTCGACGTTGGTGTCGAGGTGGGCGACCGTGTCGGGCTGTTCGCACAGAACTGCCCGGAGTGGACCGAGGTTGATTTCGGCATCAACACCATCCGCGGCATCACCGTGCCGCTGTACTCCACGTCGACGCCCGCGCAGATTGCACACATCGTCTCGGATTCGCAGATGCGCGTCATCGTCGTCGGCGGCGACAGTGAGGCTCGACGGGTGATCGCGGCCCGGGAGATCGCACCGATGCCGCCCATCGTGACGCTGACCGACTACGCGTCGCGTCCCGACGATGTGCAGCTGTACGCCGACCTCCTCGCAGCACCGACGGCCGCCCTCGAGGAGCGCTTCGCGTCGGCGGAGCCGGCTGACTTGTCGGCGCTGGTGTACACGTCGGGGACGACGGGTTCCCCCAAGGGCGTGATGCTGTCACACTTCGCGTTGTGCGCCGAGAACGATGCGCTGGAGGAGTTCTTCGAGTTTGGGTCGGACGAATCGTCGCTGTGTTTCCTCCCGCTCAGCCACGCGCTGGAGCGCGGATGGACATGCGTGGTGCTGATGCACGGCTGCATGAACGTCTACGTGGCGAATCCGCGTGAGATTGCGCAGCAGATGGTGCTGGCGAAGACGACGATGATGGTCTCGGTGCCCAAGCTGTACGAGCAGGTGTTCGCCACCGCGCACCAGAAGGTGCAGGCGTCGCCGGTGAAGCGCGCGATCTTCAGCTGGGCGCTGCGGGTGGGCCGCCACAACCAGTATGCGTTCCGTGCCGGGCGCAAGCCTGGCGTGTGGCTGCGGGTTCAGCGGGCGCTGGCTGACAAACTCGTGTACCGCGCGGTGCGCGAGGCGATGGGTGGACCGAAATCGGTGCTCGCGTGTGGTGGGGCACCGTTGCGACCGGAGATCGAGGAGTTCTTCTCCACGGTTGGGCTGCCGCTGCGCGTGGGGTACGGGCTCACGGAGGCCGCGCCGCTGGCCGCGTTCAACTCGCCCACCGAATTCAAGATCGGCACCGTCGGCAAGGTGATGCCGGGCGGCGAGATGCGCGTCGGGGAGCTCGGCGAGCTGCTGTATCGCGGACCGAACGTCATGGATGGCTACTGGAATCAGCCGGAGGCGACGGCGGAAGCCATCGACGACGACGGCTGGCTGCACACCGGCGACGTCGGGTACATCGATACCCAGGGGTTCATCACGATCACTGATCGGTTGAAGGACATCATCGTCACGCTCGGTGGCAAGAACGTCGCGCCGCAGCCCATCGAGGGGCTGATCCTCGCTGACCCGCTGTTCGAGCACGCGGTGCTGATTGGCGATACCCGCCCGTTCGTGACGCTGCTGGTGAAGCCGTCGCTGGCGGGTGTTGAGGAACTGGGGCAGCGGCTCCAGTGGCCCGGCGAGGTGAAGGATTGGCTGCAGAGCAACGAGTTGCTGGCGGAGCTGCGGCGACGGGTGAGCGAGCTCACCGCGATGCTGCCCACCCAAGACCAGCCGAAGGACACCGAGGTGCTCCAAGACGAGTTCACGATGGATAACGGTCTCCTCACGCCGACGCTGAAGGTGCGCCGTCGGGAAGTGGAGAAGCGGTTCAAGGACCGCATCGACTCCATGTATGAACGCCTGGAGGCGCTGCGGCGTGGCCAAAGCAAGTAGCGCGCCTGCGCGGGTGTGGTGGTCGACGTGGCTGGCCGTGACGTGCTGGGCGCTGCTGGTGCTCGTCGCGGTGGTGCCTGCCGCGCTGGGGTTCGCCGTGACGGCGTTCTACACCGTCGATACGGTCTCGGGTACCGATTTGTCGGTGGAACAGGGGCAGTCGCCTGCGTGGCTGCGGGTGCTGTGCGCGGCGGGGCTCGTCGGGGTGCTCGCGCTGCCGGTGGTCGTGGCGCGATGGGCGCGCAAGCAGTGGCTCGGATGGTTCCTCGTCGGCTGGATGGTGACCGGCGTGGTGCTGATCGTCGGGCTGGCAATGTTCGGTGTCGTCTAGCGCGCCCGTGCGGTATGGAAAGATGACCGTATGGGTTTGTTGGACTTCCTGAGCAAGCGCTCCTCGTCGGGGCTCACGATTGAGGAGACGCTCATCGCGCTCTCGAAGGGGGCGGTGCTCATCGACGTGCGCACCCCGCACGAGTACGAGGCCGGGCACGCGCCCGGTGCGCGGCCGGTCGACCCCAAGGAGCTCAAGGAGAACCCACTCGACGCGATCCACGGCGACGATCCCCTCGCCGAGCGCGACGCCGCCATCATCGTCATCTGCGACAACGGGCTGCGCTCATCGATGGTCGCCGCGCAGCTGCGCCAAGCCGGGCTGCTGGCGGAGTCTGTCGCTGGCGGGCTCATCGCCTGGGGCAAAGACGGCAACCCCATCCTGCCCGGCAAGTACCGACGGCGACGCTAACCGTCTAAGCCTCAAGATAGATCAAGTTCGTGGTGCGTCTACCCGCCACGAACTTGATCTATGTTTCAGCGTGCCGTAGGAGCCAGTAGCCAGGCTTTCGACGTTGGTGTGCGTAGGCGAGAATCAGAATGGAATCACTGTCAACGGTGTAGATGATCCGATATGGAAAGCGCCGAATACGTTTGCTGCGAATCAACGTCCCGTCGGCGGTGGTGGTGAATAGCGGACCGGCATGCGGCCACGCCGCGAGTTCGAGCCGCGCAGACTGGGCACATTCCATGAACGCTAGACCGATACCAGGCTCTTGGTCCTCGTACCAGCGCACAGCAGCATCGAATTCAGCCACTGCGGCTGGATGTTCTCGCTGCGGCAGGTTCATTGGCGCAACGATTCGCGTAGGCGAGCGTAATGCTCGTCGGCGTCTTCCAGCTCTACTTCGCCACGACGAATATCGTCCAGGCGGCGGGAAGCCTCATGTTGCCAGGCCGCGTCGGAAGCGGTGCCAGCTTCGCCGTCGAGGCTTTCAAAGAGGGCATTCGCAACCACCGCGCGCTGGTCAGCGTCGAGAGTGAGGGCATCGCGTAGTAGAGCCTCGGCGGTGGTAGTCATGTACTGGAGTGTACCTGCCGGGTGGATGAGGCGCTGAGAGTGTGGGTTGCCGGCGACGCTAACCGTCTAAGCCTCAAGATAGATCAAGTTCGTGGTGCATCTACCCGCCACGAACTTGATCTATGTTTGGCTGCCGATCAGAACGGTGTGATGCACCAGGGTTCACGACGACGGCGCAAGAGCATGCCGAACACGTCGATGGCTTCCTGGTTGCCCTTGACCCATCCGACGGTGGTGAGCGCGTGGATGTTCACGCCACCCAGGAGCGTCGAGCCGAGGGCGGCGACGTTGATGTCCAGCTCGGGTTCGTCGTCGGTGGGGACGCAGGTGGCCTTGCCCTGCTGAACAGTGAGGCGCCACCCGCCGTCGGCGATGCCCATCTTGTCGATGACGCGGAAGCACACTTCGCCCTCGGTGTAGTAGTTGCGGGCCGTGAGCACCGCAGCCGGGTCGAGCACGCGCAGCCACAGCAGGTCGTCGTGTTCCTTCACAATGTAGCGGCGACGATCGGTGAGCGCCCAGGGGAGGTGCTCGTCGTTGCGGGCGCTATTGAAGCGCACGCGGCGCACCAGGTCGAGTGAGCCGAGGAATGCCCACATGGCGACGCTGGCGTCAGTGTTCGTCGGAACGAAGTCGACGACGTTGATAGCGTCGTCGCGGTCGGCAGACTTCCAGGTGGCGTAGCCGTCGAGGTTGCCCTGCTCGTCCCAGTGCCCGACGGCGCGGATCTTGTCGTCGTGCTTGCGGGTGGACTTCTCGACGGAGCCGTTCAGCACCTCCATGACGGGTGCGCAGCGGCCGATGGAGCCGGTCTGCGTGGCGTGGAACTTGTCGAAGACGATGCGGGACGCCTCGGCCAGCTGCTGCACGTCGAGGTACTCGCAGGTGCCGGTGATGGGGGCGTGGATGTCGAAGCCGCTGCCGACGCGGAGTTCGATCTGGTCTTTGAAGATGGCGGCTCCGAAGCCGAAGCGACCGTAGATGGTGGCCTCGGTGGCGGTGAGGGCAGCGACGGCCAGCCCGCGCTCCTTCGCTGCGGTGAGCGAGGCGGTCATGAGGTTGCGGGCAATGCCTTGGCGACGGTGTGAGGCGCGCACGGTCACGTCGCTGATCTGGTGACAGTCGATCACGGAGCCGCCGACGTTGAGGGAGCCGTTCCACTCCATGAAGGTGGCGACGGGGATGTCGGTGCCCAGCGCATACTCGCGCGGCTCCAGGTCCCACACGCCGCGCATGACGGTGCCGTGCTCGGCTTCGATGGAGAGTTGGTGTTCGAGGAATTCCTCGGTGGGGTGGGGGTCGTGGAACCCCTGCTGCACGGCGGTGAGCCATGCGCGATACCACGGGTTCTCAGAAAGTTTCGCGCTCGTAACTTCGTGTGTTCTGTACTCGTGCTTCACTCATTTGAGGCTAGCAAACGAGGTGTTTGGCCCAAGACCTTCGCAGAAGGTAATGTTGCTCATCGGTTCGATTTTTTCGGGCCATGCCCTCCTGCCACGGGACAGACTCGTGGCCGTTAGTCCGAAGGAGGTGGGGCAAAGCATGCGCAAGTACGAAGTTATGGTCCTCATCGACTCCGACGTCGACGAGCGTCAGGTGCCGGCTCTCATCGAGAAGCACCTCGAAACCGTCACGAAGGAAGGCGGCACCGTCGATAACACCGACATCTGGGGCCGTCGCACCCTCGCCTACGACATTAATAAGAAGTCTGAGGCTATCTACGTGGTGGTCCAGCTCACCTGTGAGCCTGCCACGGTGTCGGAACTCGATCGCCTGCTGGCAATCGACGAGAAGGTCGTGCGCACCAAGGTCATTCGTCTCGAGGACTGAAGTTTTCCACAGATTCAAAGCAACATGGGCGTGACTGTCAGTCCCCGCCCATAGTGTGGGTATAAGAACACGTCTAACTCGGAGGCATCTCAATGGCAGGCGAAACCCAGATCACGATCATTGGCAATCTCACGAGCGCACCAGAACTGCGCTTCACCGCGAACGGTTCTGCGGTCGCGAACTTCCGCGTGGCGAGCACGCCGCGCACGTTCGATCCGCAGTCGAACCAGTTCCGCGACGGCGATCCGCTGTTCCTGAACTGCTCCGTGTGGCGTCAGCACGCCGAAAACGTGGCTGAATCTCTGGACAAGGGCATGCGCGTCATCGTTCACGGCAAGTTGAAGTCGCGCAGCTACCAAGATCGCGAGGGTCAACAGCGCACGGTCTTTGAGATCGATGTCGACGAGGTTGGGCCCGCTCTTCGCTACGCAACCGCACAGGTCACCAAAACTTCCGGTGGCGGTCAGTGGTCAGGTGGCCAGAACTCCGGTGGCGGCGGTGGCGATTCCTGGTCGAGCTCCAACAACTCGAGCCAGAACCGCGGTGCCAACGATCCGTGGGGCCCTGCATCGCAGTCCGACGAACCGCCGTTCTGATCCCGCACACGCCGCGTCTCGATACGGGCCTTCGGCCCTACTCGACGACCGGGGCGTCCGCACGGCACCCGATGGTCGAGTGAGGCCCCTTCAGACGGTCGAGTAGCGGCGAAGCCGCGTATCGAGACCCCCTGCAATTCGACGGTCGAGGAGCGGCGCAGTCACGTATCGAGACCAGACTGAACCAGACGGTCGAGTAGGGCCAGATCCGTATCGAGACCATTTACCAACACAACAACATAACCACAAGGCACATTCCGTCGAGAGACGGGCTTGCTCGGGAAACCCGAGAGAAAAGGAGCACCATAATGGCCGGTCCACAGCGCAAGTCTGTGAACAAGAAGAAGATCATGCCGGTGAAGACCACCCGCGTGGCCAACATCGACTACAAAGACATCAACACGCTCAAGCGGTTCATTTCTGAGCGTGGCAAGATCCGCGCCCGCCGCGTCACTGGCCTGTCGGTTCAGGACCAGCGCAAGGTTGCCATCGCCGTCAAGAACGCTCGTGAGGTAGCGCTGCTGCCCTACGCGTCCACGGCCCGCTGATCGGAGGAAGACTCATGAAGCTCATTCTCACCAGCACCATTGACAAGCTCGGCGTTGCCGGCGACATCGTTGAGGTTCGCGACGGCTACGGCCGCAACTACCTCATCCCTCAGGGCAAGGCCATCCTGTGGAGCAAGGGCGCCGAAACCCAGATCGAGGGCATCAAGCGCGCACGTGACGCGCGCGAGATCCGCGGCGTGGAGCACGCTCAGGAGATCCGCTCGCAGCTCGAGGAGCTCACCATCAAGGTGGCTGCTCGCGCGTCGGAGGAAGGCAGCCTCTTCGGTTCGGTGACGCCGAACGATTTCGCCGTCGCTGTGAAGAAGGCCGGCGGCCCGACCGTCGACAAGCGTGCCGTCTCATTCCCGAAGCACGTGAAGAGCCTCGGTCAGCATGCTGCTGAACTCAAGCTGCATCCCGCCGTCGTCGCACACGTCAACTTCGAGGTGGTCAGCGCCTGATCTAGGCAACCTCAACAGTTGGGCCCCGCACTCCGAACAGGAAGTGCGGGGCCCAACTGTTAATCAGCCATGGCCGGGTACGGGTGAGCGTGAATGGAATGCTATTTCGCAAAGTATTCACGCTATGCTGCATGTGGCGAAGGGGGAAGGTATGGCAGACCAAAGCCTGCGGAGCCGCGTGGCTGCGCTGCAAGAGCGGTATCAGGAGCTGTCCGATAAACACGCTGACGCCCTGCATGAGATTGCTCTAGCGGAACTTCCGGAAGCGGTGCACCAGTCCAACGCCATCGAGAACTCGACGCTCACACTCACTGACACCGAGCAAATCCTCCAGGGCCGGGTGCCGGTCGGCAAACGTGACCTGCGTGAATTGTTCGAGGCCACCAACCTGGCGAGTGTCACGAAGGAACTCCTTGGCAGCGACGACGAATTCACCCCGGCGCTCATCCTCCATTGGCATGGCATGTTGCTGCGCGGCATCCGCGACGACATCGCAGGCAGATATCGACGCGCTGGCGAATGGGTGCACGTCGGAGGCCACGTCGGAGCCAACCCTGAGTTCATCGCAGAGCTCGTTAATGACGCTTTGGCGCAGTGTCGTCGCGATATTGCAGCTGATCCTATCGACGCGGTGGCCAGGTTCCACTGCGAGTTCGAGGTGATCCATCCATTCGTCGACGGCAACGGGAGGATCGGGCGCGTGCTTATGAATAAGCAGCTTCGCGACGCCCGGCTTCCCCCGGTGATCTTGCGCGCGAAGGAGCGGCACACGCAGTATTACCCGTTGCTCGAGAGATATGCGAGGAGCGACGAGCATCAGGGCATGGCGAGATACTTGAGCCTGCTGCTGATGGAAGCGTTGCATAAGCGCATCGCGATGTTGGAGAGTCGACGTATCGTGCCACTCACGGCGTGGGCGAAGGCGCGAGCAATGACACCGCAGGCTGCGTCGAACAAAGCCAAGCGCCAGACGATTGCGGCGTTTCGGGTACGCGGCCGATGGATGATTGCGGAGGATGAGCCAGCCCATTCCTGACCACCGCCGGCCCAGGCACAGCTAGTCTCTGGATATGCAGAACTACATCGTCTCCATGAACCCCGAGCGCGACGTCACGCTGGAGGTGTGCGCATTCTCCGTGGGTGACCCGGACGGGCCCGCGGCGATGATGGAACAGGCGCGCCCTGCCATCATCATCTGCCCGGGCGGGGGCTATGAGTTCCTCTCCGACCGGGAAGCCGACCCCGTCGCCATCGCCTTCCAGCGCTTCGGGTTCCAGTGCTTCGTGCTGCGCTACTCCATCCGCGAGCATGCGCAGTATCCGCAACCCATCGTCGACGCGGCCCGCGCCGTGCGGTGGGTGCGCGGCCACGCCGTCGAGCTGGGCGTCGACTCGAACCGGGTGGCCGTGTTGGGGTTTTCCGCCGGCGGGCACGTCACGGCGATGCTCGGCACCATGCACGCCCGCGAAGAGGTGCTCGAGGCGGAGCGCGACGAGTACGCGCGGCTGGCTGCGGAGGGCGTCGAAGCCAACGAGGGGTTGCTGGAACATTCGTCGCGCCCGGACGCCATCGTGCCGTGTTACGCGGTGATGGCGGCGGACTGGATGGATATGCCGTTCCCGAAGGAAACCATCATGGCCACCGATTGCATCCGGGCAGCCGGGCCTCACGTGCCGCCGGCGTTCGTGTGGACAACGGGCGAGGACGATCTCGTGCCCGCGACACAGTCGCTCCGGTTCGTCAATGCACTCTCCGAGCACGGGGTGGCCTTCGAGTACCACCACTACGCTCACGGCCCGCATGGGCTCTCGCTTGCGGATTCGCTTACGAGTTTCCACGACGAGGTGCCGGAGAATGCCTACACGTGGGTGAAGCTCTGCGCTCGCTGGCTGCGCGCCACGATGTGACGTCAGTGCTCGGCGGTGCGTCCCTTCAGCGTGCCGACGAGGTGCGCGACGCCGAAGACGATCGCGCCGACAGCCACCCCGAGGAGCATCGAGAAGAAGGTTTCGACGATCCACCCGAGCGCGCCGCCTACCCCAGGCACCGCGCCTGCTACGAGCTCGGAGAGGTGATGGACGAAGCCGTACGGCGGGTGGAAGCCGAGTTCGTCCATGCCGACGAGGAGAATGTGTCCGCCTACCCACACCATGGCGAACGTGCCCACCACCGACAAGATGCGCAGAATCACGGGCATGGCCTGCACGAGACGCTCCCCGAGTCGCTGCGTCGCTGGGCGGCTCCTTTTCGTGAGGGCGAGGCCGACGTCGTCGAGCTTCACGATGACGGCAACCACTCCGTAGACGAGGAGCGTGATGAAAATGGCCACGACGATGAGCGTCGCCGCCCGTAGCCACAGGGTTTCGGTGGCTACTTCCTTGAGCGCGATCACCATGATCTCGGCGGAGAGGATGAAGTCAGTGCGGATGGCGCTGCTGACGATGGCCTTCTCTTTTTCCGGGCCCCGTTCGACCGCGACGTCCTCGGGCTCCGCTTGGTGGCCGCTGGCCCACTCCCACAATTTTTCCGCGCCCTCGAACGCCAGGTAGGTGCCGCCGCACATCAGCAGCGGGGTGAGCAGCCAAGGAATGAACTGGCTGAGCAGCAGGGCGAGCACGATGATGATCGCCTTGTTAACCAGTGATCCCTTGGCGATCTTCCAGATGACAGGCAATTCGCGCTGCGGTGTGAAGCCCTGGACGTATTTCGGCGTGACCGCAGCGTCGTCGACGACCACTGCCGCCGCCTTGGCCCCCGCGCGGCCCGCCGCCGCACCGATGTCGTCCACAGATGCCGCGGCGAGCTTCGCCATGGTCGCGATGTCGTCGAGAAGTGCTGCCAGTCCACCGGCCATGGGGTACCACCTTGCGTTCAGTCGTCGGATTAAGGGTAGGGCTTCGATCGGCCGACGGTGAAACTGCGCGGTTCAGCTGGGCCGGCCGCCACGTACACTGTTGCGATCAGAGAGGAGACACGCATGAGTCAGCAGCCTTACGACTTCGGTCAGTCGAGCCCTGACCGTTCAGAGACAGCGCCTGAGTCTCCCCAGTATGGGTACGAATCGCGACGTTCGTACTCCGACTTTGCGGCCATTCAACCCGGAAGCAAGGGGCACAAGAAGCGTGCGAGCTTCCGCCGTGTTGTTGGCATGGTGTTGCGTGTTGTAGGTGGCTGCCTCTTCGCGCTGCCCTTCCTCCACATGTTCGGGGTGCTTGAGCTCGTCGGCTTGGGGCCGGAGAGAATGACTCCCGAACACATGGAGAGGACCTTCTCATTCATGACGGCCGGATTCATCGGCTTCGCACTCATGACCCTCAGCGTGTTTATCCAGGGGAAGGAGAAGTAGCGGCCCAGGAAAGTCCATGCGTCGGGACTACCTACTCTTTCCCGCGTTGGGCATTACTCCCCGTCGTCGAGATTTGAGAAGGTTTCGATGAAGGTCTCGATGGCGTGTACGGAATCGTGTTTTGCCCACGCCTCCATGCACACGGTGCTGCTATACCCCATGGCATGCAGGCTCTTCGCTACGTTGCGGTAGTTGATCTCGCCGGTTCCAGGCTCACACCGTCCAGGAACGTCCGCCACCTGCACCTCTCCGAGATATGGCAGGGCGGCCTCGCAGGTTGCGATGAGGTTCCCGTCGCCAATTTGTGCGTGATACAGGTCGAGGTTCATCCTGATTCGAGGTGAGTCGACAGCCTTAATCAGTGCCAACACATCATCCGGATGGGAGAAGGGCGTGCCCGCGTGGTCTACGGGAAGGTTGAGGTTTTCCATTTGGTAGACGACGTCGTGCCGTTCGGCGATGTCAGCGAGTCTCAGCAGCGTCGTCGTAGCTTTCGCCCACATGGCGCCTGTTACCACTTGTACCGGTTTCACCGGGTAGCCTCCCTCGCCGAGGCCAGTGCCGTGGAAGTTGAGTCGAGGCTTGTCCAGGATCTTGGACTTGGTCGCCCCCTGCTCAGCAGTGTCGAGGAAACGCTCGATGTCTTCATCATCGGTGAGGTTGCCTGAGATGTATGCGTTCATATTGAGCACAGGCACTCCGGTGGCAGCGATAGCCTCGAGGTCGACGTGCTCCTCATGCCAGTTCCACAGTTCGGCGGCGATGCCGAACTCGCCGATGCGTTTCACCCGTTCAGGAAGTGGCAGATCGAGAAACTGCATCTCTGCGCAGACAGCTAGCTCAAATGGTGTGTGCATGTCACCCTCCTTGTGATGTGCCCGGCGCTTCGAAGGGAACGCTGCCAGTCCACCGGCCATGGGGGACCGCCTTGCGTTCAGTCGTCGGATTACAGGGTAGGGCTTTGATGAGTCGACGGTGAAACTGCGCGGTTCAGCTGGACTGGCCGCCGCGTACACTGTTGCGATCAGAGAGGAGACACGCATGGGTCAGCAGCCCTACGGTTTCGATGAGCCGGAACGTGATCGCTCGGAGACAGCGCCTGAGTCTCCCCAGTACGGGTACGAACAGCGAGATTCATACTACGACTTCACGACCATCCAACCCGGAAGCAAGGGACGCAAGAAGCGTGTGAGCATCCGCCGCGTAATCAGCACAGTGTTGGCTATTGTGGGCGGCTGTCTGTTCGCGCTGCCATTCCTCCAGATATTCGGGGTGTTTCACTTTCTCGGCCTTGGGCCGGGGCGTGATGAAACGCCCGATTATCTCGTCAGCAGTTTCTCCTTGATGCCCATGGCCTTCCTAGGGTTTTTCCTCCTGTTTATCAGCGTATTCGTCGGAGGAGGCCGGAAATAGCGGCTCAAGTGGCTGCGAGGTGGGTTGTCAGATGTCGAACACTGTGTGAGGCAGCGCAGCCAGCCCTGCGTCACAGGCCTCCTGGAACTGAGTTGATGCCCGGGGGGATCTTAGGGCTCGGACCTACGCGATGGAGGGTGAGTGTGGACCTGGCAATTAGCACGTGCTATTGTGATGGATGTCGACGGAAGCAAGAGCGTGAGGCCCGTCGGGAAGTGATCCGGCAACGTGCTTGACGCTCACTCGGAACAACAGTTGATCAGTACGAAGACGTACTCATAGAGGAGATGGCATGAGCTCAGAGCTGAGAGTTGCAGTGATTGGGGCCGGATACGCCGGCCAGTCCCACGCGTTTGGGTACCGTAATGCATCGATGGCGAAGGATCTACATGACGTGAGCGTCATCCTGGACACGGTAGTCGATGCCAATGAGTCCTTGGCGAAAGAGGTCAGAGGCCAATATGGGTTTGAGCGCTATTCGACTGAGCTTAATGATGTGCTTGAGAACCCGAATATTGATGCGGTGAGCTTAGCGTTGCCGAACAGGGTATATGCAACGGTAATGCCGACGATCATCGAGTCGAAGAAGCACATTTTCTGTGAGAAACCACTCGGCCTCAACACTGTACAAGCCAAAGAAATGGCAGATCGGGTAGAAAAATCAGACCTGATCAATATGGTTGGTTTCTCATTCCGGCGCCTCCCGGCATTGGCGCAGTTAGCAACAATTGTGCAGGAGGGAAGGCTGGGAGAGATTGAGACGTTCAATGCCTGGTACTACGCAGACTATGCGGCAGATGCACAGCAGCCCTTGACGTGGCGGTACATCATGGAGCAGTCCGGCGGTGGTGCCATAGCCGACATCGGAGCCCACAGCATCGATAGCATTCGCTACGTCGTTGGCGAAATCACCGAGGTCAACAGTGCATTACTGAGTACCTTCATTGACCGTCGTCCACTCCCTGCTAAGGGCGGCGTAGGGCACTCCATCGCCGCATCGGAGACAGGGGAAACAGGAGCGGTGGAGAATGACGATGTCGCCGTTGTGAACCTGCGTGCCGGGGGAGCGGTAGGCACACTGACGCTGAGCAGGATTGCCCGAGGAATTCCGAACGATCTCGGTATTGAGGTGCACGGCTCGAAGGGCTATGCCAGGTTCACATCCGCGCGCACAGACGAGTTGCTGGTGTATGAAGAGGGAGTGAGTGAGACGGGTATGGACGGACCTCGAATTGTAGCGTCCGGCCCAGATTTCCCCTTCTTCGCCGAAACCGCCGCGATGCCTGGGCGAGGTGTGGGAACGGCGTACGGAGAAGCCTTTATTGCAGAAATCCAAGAGTTTGTGCGAGCCGTGACAAGAAACGACCAATCCATCGTGATGACTCCCTTCAGAGAAGCCGTACCGACGATGAAAGTCATTGAATCGGTACTCAAGGCAGCGGCGAATGGAGAGGCGGTCAAGATAGCCTGACATGATGGGTAAACTATAGGCGAACATGAAACATGATCGAAAAACTGTCATGGAATGAGTCAACGTAGAAGCCCGATGGAAAAAAGATTTGTGACTCAGGCAGACGTCGCGAAACAAGCTGGTGTCTCGCGCCCCCTCGTCTCGCTCGTGATGAGGGGGTCGCCTAAGGTGTCAGATGAGAAACGAGAGCGAGTTCTCCAGGCGGCGCAGGAGCTTGGGTATATCGGATCATCGATCGCTACCTCGATGGCGGGAAACCGCGACAGGCCTGTCATAGGCTTCCTGAGCCAGTCGCTGTCGAATGGGTTTTTCACAGACATCTACCGAGGAATTCAGAAAGTTGCTGAACCATCGGGCTGCATCCTGGTTGTGATGGAAGGGTCGCTCGATCCGAAAAAAGAAGACAGCAGCCTGAGAAACTTAGTATCTCTGAGGCCTCATGGAATAATCCTGGCCGGCTATGCCGGTTCAACCTACGCCCTGAAAGCTGCAAGTTCTACTATTCCATTCGTTTCCGTGACGCGAGACATCAGTGACCACAATGTTAGTTCTATCGTCTGCAATGATTTTGACGGCGGCGTTATGGCAACGAATCACTTGGTGGAACAAGGGCACGAGCGAATCCTGCACCTCGCCCTACCGAAGGAGATCCCATATAGACAACGGGCCAAGGGGTATCTACAGGCTATGGAAGCAGCTAATCTTCAACCTAACATCCGTCACGTACAACAAACCGAGGAGGCCGGAAGGGCGGCAGCGCTCCAGGTATTCACTGACAGCCCAGGCGAGTATCCGACCGCGATCTTCTGCGCTTCTGATGCTATAGCGCTAGGAGTATTGGATGCCTTCAGGGGTCTTGGGGTGAAGACGTCTGACTGCGCCGTGGTCGGCTTTGACAATATCACCGAGGCAGAGAGGCTGGGGCTGAGCTCGGTTGACCAGAAATCCCAGTTGCAAGGCAGCTTGGCGGCTAAGCGGCTTCTGCGGCTACTCAATCAAGAATGCGATGAGCCACCGAGTATGGTTCAGGTCATTGATCCTCAACTCATTGTGAGAGAGACATCCCTCACTACCTAGCAATTGTATTAATCTGCGTAATTCGCAATTACTGACATATGTATCAAAGGAGAACCATGTCTATTCGTCTATCCATCGCACCAGATTCTTGGGGTGTATGGTTCCCGGAGCACCACCTCCAGCCGAGCCCAGATCGATGCTTGTCCGAAATGGCCGAGGCGGGGTTCGAGGGTGTCGAGCTCGGGCCATGGGGGTACTTTCCCACCGACCTTGAACAGTTGCGTGGAGCATTGCATGAGCGTTCCCTCAGTCTCGTTGCGGGCACCATAGGGGCCAATTTCTTAGACGAGAGTAGCGTGGCGGAAGCGTGTGCGACTATTGATGACATCGCCAAGTTGATGCTCAACTTCCCAGAAGCCAAGTACGTTGTGTTGTTGCCCGCAATGTACACCGATTTGGAGACTGGGCAACCGGTTATGGAGGCCACCCTCTCGGATGCTGACCGCGATCGATACTTGGCAAATGTTCAGCGCCTGGCGGACCATTGCGCATCGTTCGGATTGGAGGGAGTGTTCCACCCCCATGTGGACAGCCATGTTGAGACGGAGGAGCAAATCGAGCATCTTCTGGCGAACACCAATGTCAACTTGTGTCTCGACCTCGGTCATCATGTGTACGGTGGTGGGGAACCAGTGGCGTTCTACCGCAAGCATGCCGAGCGCATCCCCTACATGCACATCAAGGACTGCGATCTGAGCATCAAGAAAAAGATGGATCTTGAAGGATGGTCTTTCGCGAAGGCCGTCGTCGAAGGAATCATGACCGTGCCGGGCAAGGGTGCCGTGAACCTCTCGGAGCTTCATGAGGCCCTGGTAGCACAAGGCTACTCGGGTTGGGTGACCGTAGAGCAGGATCTCTTTCCGGTGGCGTCCTTCGACATCCCTCTTCAACTCGCCAAGGAGGCCTACTACGGACTCCGAGCTGCCGGCTTCTAGTCGGCTTTTCCGCTGTGTAGGTACAGCTATCCATGCTGCGGACAGCCCGACTCGGGGCAGGCGATGCGTTGTCATCTCGACGCGGCAATCATGTGCCTGGCTCCGAGCGATGGAAGGAGCGCCGCCTCGGGCTTGGAGTTACTCAGGACAACTGGGCGGCCCAGTCACGCGTGACGTACGATCGCCGAGCGGCAATCTCTTGAGCGGACCCTATCTTGTCAGGACATGTGTGTTCGTGTAGGTTACCCTCAAACCCAGTGAGTAACGATGCTCACTGAAGAGCGCGCCCCCGCTTACCTTGGGGGTGAGCTCGACACGCTGAGAGCAGCGTTGCTGGCATGGAGCCACCAGCGTTGAAAGCCCGGTTCGAAGGAGAGCCAGATGACAGGAAACGACCAGACCGCTCGAGTCCGGATCGCCCAACTTGGTGTAGGAAGGATTGGCGTCGGACACGCGCAGGCCCTGGCCGCCAATCCATCGGTCGAACTGACCGTGTGCGATGTCGACACCGATCGTGCTGCCCAGGTAGCCGCAGGACTGACGCCGGTCAGTGGCGTTCCCGTGGCAGCCGCGAGTGTTGAATCGGTCTTCGAAGAGCCAGGGAACTTCGACGGCGTGGTCATCGCTACGCCAACGCAGACCCATGAGGAACTCATCATCAAAGCGGCCGATGCCGGGCTAGCTCTCTTCTGCGAAAAACCGGTGGCTGTCGACTTGGAAGGAACACTGCGGAGTATCAAGTCCGTCCATGATGCAGGTGTCGCGTCCCAAATTGGCTTCCAGCGCAGATTCGATCCCGGCTATCTCGAAGCACGCCGCAGGGTGCAGTCGGGAGAGATCGGTGATCTGCACCGGGTGCACATGCTGACCTGCGACCAGAACCCACCACCAGAGAACTTCGTGGCTGCCTCGGGAGGCATTTGGCGAGACTGCGTCATCCACGACGTTGACGTGCTGCGCTGGATCACCGGTCAAGAAGTTGAAGAAGTATTTGCCTACGGAGCGGTGCGAGGCGACGAATACTTCACGAAACACGATGACATCGACGAGGGCGTCGCGGTACTCAGGCTGAAGGACAACACCCTCGTCACTGCCCACACTTCGAGAAATAACGGGCAGGGCTACGACGTCAGGATGGAGCTCGCAGGTAGTCGAGGCCAGGTGACCGTCGGCCTGGAGCCAAAGGTGCCGCTGGTGAGTGCAGAGCCGGGAGTGACGTTCCCTGACGCCGAACCGTGGAACGACTTCATCGCCCGATTCAAGGAGTGCTACGAGGTGGAACTAGCGGAATTCGTCGACGTAGTAGCAGGCAAGAAGCCCAGTCCATGCACCGTCGATGATGCTCTTGAAGCTCTGTACGTGACGCTCGCCCTAGGCGTATCGCGCAGGGAAGGGCGCCCGGTCAAGGTTGAGGAGATGCGCACCCATGGATAACGTGAACAGTCCGTACAACGAGCCCGACGTCGGCGTGAGTCAGGTGCCGGAGCCATTGAGCGGTACGCCAATGCTGGAAGCCAAAGGTATTGTCAAGGAGTTCCCTGGAGTTCGGGCACTCGATGAAGTCCAGTTCAGTCTCCACGCTGGTGAAGTGCACTCGCTGGTTGGGGAAAATGGCGCCGGTAAGTCAACATTGATGAAGATCCTGGGAGGGATCTATCAGCCCGACGCCGGGGTCATCAAGCTACGGGGGAAAGAGACCAAGATACAAGGGCCTTTGGACGCGCAGCGTAAAGGCATTTCCATCATTCATCAAGAGTTAAACTTGATGCCCGATCTGACCGTAGAGCAAAATATTTTCTTCGGTAGAGAGCAATACACCGGAACTCGCTTCAACCTTTCACCAAAGAAAATGAGGAGAGAGGTTGAGGCTCTCTTGGAGCGTGTGGGCTTGTCTCTCAATCCGGATGACAAGGTTGGGGACCTAACAGTCGCAACACAGCAGATGGTCGAGATTGCGAAAGCCCTGTCATTCGACGCCAAGATCCTCATCATGGATGAGCCCACCGCAGCTCTTACCGACCGCGAAACAGAAGCGTTGTTCCAAGTGATGAAGGACTTCATCAGTGATGAGACAGCTATTGTCTATATCTCACACCGGATGGATGAGATTAAACGCGTGTCGGACACAATCACGGTGATGCGCGACGGACAGTGGATCTCAACTTCCCCGGCCGAAACGCTGACCATTGATGACATCATCGAAAAGATGGTTGGACGGAAGATTGCTACCGACATACGCCCCAAACCGCTTAAGGGTGAGCGCCCTGTCGTTTTGAGTGTGCAGGACTTGTCGACGAAGGACGTCCTGAGAAACGTCAGCTTCGACTTGAGGAAAGGCGAAATTCTGGGTTTTGCTGGGCTGGTAGGAGCCGGCCGCACAGAAACTGCGCGAGCACTGATTGGGGCAGATGAGAAGACTTCAGGAAGAGTTGAGATCAATGGACAAGAAGTCAATATCAAATCGCCCGCAGACGCGGTGAAGAACTCGCTCGCCTACCTGTCTGAGGATAGAAAGCGCTACGGCCTACTTCTTGACAAGGGTCTCGTTGAAAATACTGCTCTACCGTCGTATCAACGATGGGCTCGCGGGATCATCGTCGATGATTCGAAGGCTGCTGGGATCACAGATACCTACATTGAAAAGCTTCGTGTTAAGACCCCATCTCGGTGGCAGAATGCAAAGAACCTCTCTGGAGGAAACCAGCAGAAAGTGGTCATTGGAAAGTGGCTCGCTAGAGATTGCGACATCCTCATCTTTGACGAGCCAACCCGAGGTATTGACGTCGGAGCTAAGGACGAGATCTACGATCTACTTAATGAGCTCGCTGACCAAGGAAAATCGATCATTGTAATCTCTTCGGAAATGCCCGAGATTCTCAGGTTGTCACATAGGATTGTAGTGATGTGGGAGGGTCGAGTGACCGGGGTTCTTAACAACGAAGAAGCTAGCCAAAATGTGATTATGAGCTTGGCCACGGGTCAGCTCTCAGAAACAACAAAGGAGTCGGTGTTATGAGCGTTTCCCAGGCGGCGCCAGACCACAATTCTACGATGGTCGGGCACAAAAAGAAGTCGGGCAGAAAAGGCTTCTTAGCCAGGCATGCTTCGCAAGTGCTTGTGTTGGTTTCTGAGATCATCCTGATCGTCCTCTTCTCCCTGGCAAGCCCCTACTTCCTGCAAGTTTCAAACTTCTCGGCACTGTTGCTGGATGCGTCCGTCTACGTGTTGCTGGCGCTAGGACTCACGTTCGTTATCGCGACGGGCGGTATCGACCTCACGCCAGGATTCGGCATTGCGTTTACCGGGGTCTGTCTGGCAGTGGCGATGACGTGGGCCCATGACGCAGGCCTGGGTACGGTCATGGTCATCGTCGTGGGCGTTGTCGTCGGCCTCCTCTCAGGCGCACTACTCGGCACTATCAACGGTGTTCTCGTCGCTTACCTGAAGATGCAGCCCATGATCGCCACGCTCGCAATGATGTTGGTGGCCTGGGGTATGGCGATGGTCATCTCGGGAACCTCCGCTATCCCACTGACTCAGTTTGAAGCGTTCCTTCAGCTCGGCCAAGGCAGCACCTTTGGATTGACGAACGCGCTCTTCTTGATCGCGGTTGTCGCAGTCATCGCCGCCTACCTTCTGAACCGCACGCTCATCGGGCGGTACGCGCTCGCTATCGGCTCGAATGAGGAAGCAACGCGTCTGTCTGGCGTCAACGTGCGCAAATGGAAGATGCTGGTCTATACCTTGGGAGGCACCTTCACGGGAATCGCCGGTATCTTGATGGCCTCGCGATTGGCCTCGGGCAAGCCGGACGTGGGCCAGTCGTACGAGATGTACGCAATCGCGGCGGCTGTCCTCGGAGGCGCATCACTGCAAGGTGGCCGGGCATCAGTGTTCGGCTCCGTTATTGGCGCGATCGTGATCGCCACGATTCGTAACGGCGCCGTGCTCATGGGCATCCCGGACCAGTGGCAGAAGGTTCTGCTGGGTGCCGTCGTGCTCGCAGCTGTGTACCTCGACGCTCGCCGCCAGAAGAATTAGTCATCATCAGTAAATGTCCACTTCTTCTCACAATAGGGTGAGAACCGAATTTAGGAGTAAGAAAAAAAAATGAAGCGTGCACAGTTTGTTAGTGCGGTGGCTGCCATCGCGCTAACCCTCACTGGATTGACTGCGTGTGGCGGAGAAAACAATGGAGGCGGTGGAGCCTCCGGTGGGGAGGGTGGTAAATCCATCGCAGTCGTAGCAAAGGGCTATGCCAGCCCATTCTGGGCCAGCGTCAAGAAGGGTGCTGAGGCGGCAGGCAAGGACCTCGGATACGCCGTCACTTTCAACGGCCCCGACACGGAAACAGACGTGCCTCGACAGAACGACCAGTTGCAGCAGGCACTCATCAAGAAGCCCGCTGCCCTGGTATTTGCTGCGCTTGACTCCGACGCGCAGGGCACAGTGCTGAAGCAGTTCGCAGATGCCTCCATCCCCGTGGTCGCGTTCGACTCGGGCGTGCCAGGTTCTGACATTCCCAAGACGACAGTCGCTACCGACAACAAGGCAGCCGCCGCAGAAGGCGCACAGCGACTGGCTGACCTCATTGGCAAGAAGGGCAAGATAGCCATTATTTGTCACTCCCAGACCTCGGTGACGGGACAGGATCGGGAGCAGGGCTTCCGGGAGTGGGTTAAGGAGAATGCGCCTGACATCCAGATCGTCGATGTCCAATACAACAACTCGGACCAGGCTGTCGCTCAGCAGCAGTCGTCCGCGATCCTCCAAGCTAACCCTGATCTGGCGGGAATCTTCGCCACTGACGACGATGGTGCCGTAGCAGCAGCACAGGCCACTGAAACCGCAGGCCGAAAAGACAAGGTCAAGATCGTCGGATTCGACTCCGGCAAGCCGCAAATGGATCTCATCAAGTCGGGTACCATCACGGGCTCCGTAACCCAGAATCCGTACGAGATGGGTTACCAAGCCGTGGTTGCCGCGGACAAAGTGCTCCAAGGTAAGGAAGTCGAGAAGTTCATCGACTCTGGCTTCTACTGGTACGACGCCGAGAACATGGACAATGAAGACATCAAGAAGGCTCTCTACGACTGATCCCTGGTAGACAGCTGCAGCAGCGAGGGGGTGAGCGGGTGTTTCCCGCTCACCCCCTCGCTGTTCCTGGTTGTGAGCGTATGTCTGGATGACGTTGAGATGTTCGCGCCCATCGAAGAGCTGATATCGATTACATAAACTGCCCCACACTGACGCCGCAGTGTGTAAAACTGGGTCCCTGTAGGAACCGAGCACAGCCGCTCAGGGACGGAGAAGCTAGTGACGACGCAGTTACTCGAGATGCAAGGTATAGGGAAGAGTTTTCCCGGCGTGCATGCGCTGCGCGACGTAGAACTCAGGCTTAACGAGGGCGAAGTAGTTGCGTTGCTGGGTGAGAACGGCGCGGGCAAGTCCACGCTGATCAACATCCTCTCGGGCGTATTCAACCACTACGACGGCGACATCACGCTCGCGGGCAACCCCGTCGTGCTGCACACCCCCACGGATTCCCAACGCCTCGGTATTTCCACCATCCACCAAGAGCTGAACCTGGTGGCCTCCATGTCCATCGCAGACAACATCTGGCTAGGGCGAGAGCAAGGCAAAGGCGGGTTCGTCAATCGTCGGAAGAGCCTCGACAGGGCCAAGGCCCTCCTCGCTCGTGTCGGGCTGGACCTCGAACCGACGACGCCGGTAAGCCAACTGCGCGTGGCGGAGCAGCAATTGGTGGAGGTGGCCAAAGCACTCTCAATCGACGCGAAGATCCTCATCATGGACGAACCCACCTCGGCGCTGGCTGACGCCGAGGTGCAAAAACTCTTCGACGTGATCCGCTCTCTGACTGCCGAAGGGGTCGGGATCATCTACGTATCCCACCGCCTCGAAGAACTCGAGGTGATTGCCGACCGCGTCAACGTGCTCCGCGACGGATGCTGGGTCGGGGAAAAAGACATGGCGGGTACATCCAGGCCAGAGCTCATTCGAATGATGGTTGGCCGAGACGTGTCCGACCTACCGCGACGAGAACAAGGCGCAGCCGATGCCCAAGGCGAACCGCGCCTGCGTGTACGCGACCTGCGACTCGAACCCGACGCTCTCGCCGGGCGGGTGGAACTGAAGGGCATCGACTTCGACGTGCGGCCTGGAGAGATCGTCGGTTTGGCCGGGCTCATGGGTGCGGGGCGCACGGAAACCCTCGAGTCCCTGTTCGGCGGCTACCCGCCCAACGTCATCTCAGGACACATCGAGCTCGACGGCGCCACCTATCACCCGACGAATCCTCGCCACGCCATCGAGTCCGGATTCGCGCTCGTCGCTGAGGATCGCAAGCAACAAAGCCTGCTGCTCGACATGAGCGTGAAGTTCAACGCCAGCCTCGCCGCGCTAAGCCGATTCACCACCGGGGGTTTCGTGAAACAGCGTGACGAGGCCCGTCTCGTGAATTCCGAGATCAAGGCGCTGGGAGTGAAAACCCCGAGTGCAGAGTCGGCGGTCGGGACACTCTCAGGCGGCAATCAGCAAAAGGTGGTGCTGGCGAAGTGCCTGCTGACGAAGCCGTCGGTCATCCTGCTCGACGAACCCACACGTGGCATCGACGTGGGAGCGAAGGCCGAAATCTATGAGCTCGTCAACGAGCTCGCCGAGCAGGGGGTTGCCATCGTTGTCGCGTCCTCGGAGCTGCCGGAACTGCTGCGTATGTGCAACAGGATCGTCGTGCTGTGTGAAGGCCGGAAGATGGCAGAGCTCGACGCGGCGACGACGAACCAAGAGGAAATTCTGTCGGCTGCCATGGATCGAACCCAAGCGGTCACCGTCCAAGAGTCAACTGCGGTCACTGACGGGGTTGAGGAAGGCCAAGAGTCATGAGTGAAGAATTGAACACTGGCAAGCCGACCACGTGGTAGCGCATCCGTCCCTTAATGGGTTCATTACAGGGCTATCTCGGGTTGGTGCTGATCATCATCATCGGCATCGTCACTCAATCTGATCGCTTCCTGTCGCTGGATAACCTCACCAATGCTGTGGCCTACTTCGCGCCCCGCGGCATCCTCGCCATCGGCATGACGCTCATCATCATCACCGGCGGCATCGACCTTTCCGTCGGTTCCGTGCTTGCGATTGGCGGCACTCTGTCTGCTTGGCTGCTGGTGGATCAGGGTTGGTCTGTGGGAGCAATTCTTCCGATGACGCTGCTGGTGTGCGCCATCTTCGGCCTCATCAACGGCCTCGGCACTGCGCTCCTCAAGATACAAGCCTTCGTGATGACACTCGCCATGATGACGATTGCGCGAGGTATCGTGCGTGAGTTCTCGAACAACGTCTCCATCGGCACTGTGCAGTACGACGAGAACGGCATTCTTCCCGGTTCACGAGATTTCCAGGTGCTGGGCCAGCCTGGCGCACCGCTGTTCGACGTGCCGTTCCTCGGGTCGTTCCCCGTGCTGGCGCTCATCGTCATCACGATCGTCGCCCAGGTCATTCTCTCGAAAACGAAACTCGGGCGACACATCTATGCCGTGGGCGGTAACCCGACGGCAGCCAGGCTCTCCGGCGTGAACGTCACGCTCGTACTCATCTTCGTCTACACCTTCACCGGTTTTCTCGCCGGCATTGCTGGGCCCATCAACGCCGCCTACAACGCGTCGGCTGATCCAACAGCCGGCCTCACGTATGAACTCGACGCGATCGCCGCCGTCGTCATTGGCGGGGCCAGCCTCGCGGGCGGTAAAGGCACTGCAATTGGCACGTTTATTGGCGCCATGATTCTGACCCTGCTCGACAACGTGCTGGGGCTCAATAACTTCAGCGCTAACTGGCAGATGATCATCAAGGGCATCATCGTCATCGTCGCCGTGGTGATCCAGCGCCCAGAACTGTTCAACGAGATCGGCGAGTCCATCCGTCGCAAGGGAAGACGGAAAAACAAGACAGCCGTCCAAGACGCACACTGACCGCACCCGACTGAGCAACATATAGAAAGGGAAACCATGAAACTCAGGTCATTGAAGACGCTGGGAGCTCTGGTGGCAGCCTCCACTCTCGCCTTAGCCTCCTGTGGTTCGAATGCAGATTCCAACTCGTCTTCGCCCAGCAAGGACGAAGGCGCCCAGTCGAGCGCGACTTCGTCGGAAGATGGTGGTGCCTCAGAAAGTGGACCGGAAGGTGGCGACACGGGAGCTGCCGGGGACATCGATCCCGGTCCGATGAAGACGGTCGAGCTCGAGAAGAAAGACAAGTACGTCATCGGTTATTCGCAGGCGAACAATGCCGAGCCGTACCGCGCACAGCTGAACATTCAGCTTGAGCATTATGCCAAGCAGCACGACAACCTGGAGCTCCTGCCTATCGCTGACGCAGCCCAGGATTCGTCGCGGCAGGTATCCCAAGTGCAGCAGTTCATCACCCAGGGTGTGGACATTCTGATCGTCTCCCCGAACGAGTCGGATCCGCTGACCCCGCCGGTACAGCAGGCATGCGACAAGGGAATCCCGGTGATTGTGCTGGACCGCTCGGTGAATACCGACTGCATCGCGGCGTTTATCGGTGGTGACAATGTCGCTATTGGTGAAGCGGCCGGCAAGCTCGCCCTCGAGCTTCTCCCCGACGGCGGCAACGTCGTCGAGCTGCGAGGCATCATGAGCAACCAGCCACAGATTGACCGCGATCAGGGCTTCCGCGACGCCATCAAGGAGAACCCGAAGATCAAGATCGTGAAGGATCAGGACGCCAAGTGGGTGAAGGAAGAAGGCACCAAGAATATGCAGCAGTGGCTGCAATCTGGTGAGCAGATCGATTTGGTCTACGCGCACAACGACCCGATGGCACTCGGTGCCGCGCTTGCCGCGTCCGCAGCGGGCAAGGACAAGGACATCAAGTTCATCGGTATCGACGGCCTTGCCATCCCCGACGGTGGCATCCGCGCCGTCGAGCAGGGTCAGCTGGCAGGAACTTTCGTGTATCCGACTGGAGCCAAGGAAGCGATCGACACCGTCATGCTCATGATCGACGGCAAGGAATTCGGGTCGAAACAGATTTTGCCCACGATCCCCGTCACGAAGGAGAACGCAGCGGAGGTTTACAAACAGTACGACTTCTCTAATAAGTAACTTCTGAATCAACATCGAAGTCGGTGGAGCGTCG
This sequence comes from uncultured Tessaracoccus sp., assembly GCF_947255005.1. GTDB lineage: Bacteria > Actinomycetota > Actinomycetes > Propionibacteriales > Propionibacteriaceae > Arachnia. The sequence continues at coordinate 56,971 of NZ_CAMYFI010000012.1, forward strand.
CCGTCAGCAGTGATTGCGGCGCTCCACCGTTCTTTTTCCTAACAACAGCAACCAGGTACGTGCTACGAAAGGACGAACATGACTACGCGATTACACAAGGGTGTGTTCGCGCTGCTCACCGGCGCAACACTCCTGATTGCCCCGGGTGCGACCACTGGACAGGCCCAGGCAGGCCCCGGACATGGGCGCGCTCCGGTGAAGTTCACGGCGAAGGGTCCCGTCGGGTGGGATACCTTCCGGCATCTCGACCAGCTGCCATTCATTCCAACCGGGGTCACGAGCAAGCAGTTCTCGAGCTTCGATGAAACCGGAGGGAATTGGCAAGACGGATTCGACGGCGCCTTCTCCTGCCTCCGTGCAGAGGCCGACGGCTGCGTCCTCGCCGAGGATGTCGGCGCAGGAGAGATCACGTCGATCTGGTTCACCAGAGACTGGGGTGACGTCAGCAAGACCGGCAACATTAAGGTGACGCTCGACGGCAAGGTTGTGCTTGACGCGAAACTGCAGGATGTCGTGGACGGCAAGCTCGGCGGCGCCTTCCAGCGGCCCTTCGTCGCCGATGCCGACGAATCCTCCGGCGGTGTCGCCATCAAGGTGCCGATGACCTATCGAGAGTCGATGAAGGTCACCACCACCAACAACCCGCTCTTCCACCACGTATCGATCCGCGAGTTTGCGGATGCCCAGGGCGTGCCCACCTTCAACCCCGACGATGTTCCTTCCGACGTGCTCGCCGCAGCCAAACAGTGGGGCCACCAAGATCCCAAGCCTCGTGCGCGGAAGACGAGCACCAACACCACGAAGTTGAGCATCCCCGCAGGTGGCAGCCAACGTGTTGCCTCAGCGCGTAAGGCGGGTGTGCTGAACGAGCTGCGATTCCAGCTTCCGCAGGTCAAGACCCCCGACGAGGCTGAGCGCATTAATGATGACGGTCGCGCGTTCCGCGGATCCAGCCAGTTCACCGCCAAGATCGACCCTGCCAACAACGGCGTCCGGATCACCCGTCGCCTCGATTCAGGCATCGCGGGGCAGGTGGCGAAGGTCACCGTCGATGGTAAAGAAATTGGCGCGTGGGAAGAGGTGAAGTCGACGGCAGGGCAGTGGCTTGATCTCTCCATCGAGGTTCCCGCCGAAATCACCAAGGGCAAGCAATCGGTGACAGTGAAGACCGAATACATCAAGAAGGAGAATGACTTCAACGAATTCCGCTACTGGGTGGACAGCCGAGTAGGCGACGAATGGAAGCGCACTGACGAGATCGACGTCGGCAACGAGAAATCAGAGAAAGCGCACGGCTACACAATCGTGGGGCAGGTATGGCGTGGGGACAGAACGTACACCTATCCCGTCGCTACCGACCCCGATGTGCTCGAGGGCAACGCGCTGCTGCGCGACCTCCGACTGCGAGTCACCGCCGACGGGAAGCAGACGGTCGACGCTCCGTTCGGCGAGTTCTTCGGTGTCGGACTCAGCCGCGCAGAGGTCCGCTCGCTGCTCTACGCCGTCGATCCCGAGACCACTGGGTGGTTCTCCAGCTGGTGGCCGATGCCGTACAAGAAGTCACTGGAAGTGGAGTTGGTGAATGAATCCGACGTCGACGTCACCGTCGGCACGGCCACGGCCACGACGGCTCGTGAGGGCCGCGTCGGAGGACAGCTGTCTGGCGCGAAACCGTCGATCGGCTACTTCCAGGCGCAGTCACGTCGCGGGGATACCGTCGACGGCCAAGACTGGCGGGTGATTGACCAAACCGGCTTCGGCAAGGTCGTCGGCGTCAGCCAGACGGTGCGCGGCCAGATGGAGTTCGGTAACACTCGTGAGTACCTCGAAGGCGACGAGCGCGTGCACGTCGACGGCGCCTACTCACCCGCGTGGCACGGCACCGGCACCGAAGACTTCTACGAGGGTGGCTGGTACTTCCGCGAGGTGGTGCCCTTCACAACCCCATTCGTCGGAGCGACGGCGATTCAGTTCGGTGTGAATGGATGTAAGCACAAGTGCGACTCCATGGTGCGCACTCTCGTCTCTGACGCCATGCCGTTCTCGAACACGATGGCGTTCGGCATCGAACACGGCGGTTCCAACCAAGCGAAGGCCGAGTATGGCGCCACGGCCTTCTGGTACGGGCACGAAGGTCGCGTCCGGGCTCGCCTCACGGACGC
>NZ_CAMYFI010000013.1 GCF_947255005.1 uncultured Tessaracoccus sp.
TACGACACCACCCCGAGCAGTGCCAGATGCCCGGGGTGGTGGTGCGGTTGTGGGTCGGTCAGTAGACAGCAGCCATGGCAGACAGCATGGTGTACGGGGTCACCTCGGCGCGCATGGTCCAGTGCAGGAGGATGCGATGCTCAGCGGTGTAGGGTTCGATGTTCGCGTCCACGTCCACGACATCGCACCACCAACTAGCCGCTAACGCCGCCAGCTCATGTAGTGCGCTCTCCTCGACCTGCTCCCGTACTTGGTAGTGGCGGCAGGAGATGAGGCCGACGTAATCCGCAACATTGGCGGCAGCCTCGCGTGCCGGAGACCACACCAGCAGCTCGACCTCATCTGGGCCATGGGAGGCGGCGGCGATTACTCCGGTCAGCTCGGTGGCATTGGCGGCGGCCTGACGGATGGCGTACGGGTTGTTGAGTCGCTGGCCTTGGTCGTCCATAGGTATGACGCTTACTCTGTATAACTTGTTCATGACTACTGAGGTGTCGGACGGGGTGCGATTTGTCCGGGCAGACTCAGGCAGTGACAGCGACGCGGTAGTTGCGGTGCTTAAGTGGGGCGTCCTCGGGGCCACGGACATGGGCAGGCACGGTGATGGTGCGGCGCAGCGAGCGACCGGGGCCGTATGCCTGCTGCCGGGTATGCTCACGCACGACATAGCGGCAGGTGATGTGGCGACCGGTGGGTTCGGAGCGTTCGGGGGTGGGCTTGGGTACCGGGCGGCTGAGCGACACAAACCAGCCGCGCCCCTTGACCTTGTTGCCCTTGCCCTTCTTTGCGGACTTCTTGCCCCGACTGCCGGGCATCCGCTTGCGCTCGGCCTCCTCGCGCAAGACCTTGTGCATGGCGGCGATGAACCGAGCCGCGTCAGCCACACCGGGCTCACCGTTAAAGGACACGATGGAGTCGTCCTCCACACGGAAAGCATCGGCCTGCGTGGTGAACGTGCCCTCGCGTCGGTTGATGAGCAGATGAGCCTTCTGTCCCCGCTCAGGGTTGTACCACGACGTTCCCCACGCCTCGTAGCCGTTGATGTGGACAGGGCGCGCGAAGCGGGCGATGCCGCTCTCGGTAACGGTCTTCCGCATCTCCATCTCATTCACGGTGGGCATGAGTTCTTGGATGCGGTCCAGCGTCTCGGACGTGAGCCAGAAGCCATCAAGTCCCGGGTGGGCGTCGAAGCCGTTGCGCTCCACGAAGTTGTTGAAGGTCTGACGGAAGTTGTTGAGGATGTTGACGGACATGATTTTCCCTTTCGGTACTTGACCCAGCCCTGTGCCGGGTCATACCTCTACAGGTTCGGTCTCACCCAGCTGCCGGGATTTTGTTGCTGCACAACAACCTCTGACCAGCAGCCGCAACCTCAAACGCTCCGGTGCTTGTTGCTGGACAACAGCTCATCCAGCAGGTCGAGGGATTCCCGGGCCGCGTCCCGCACTCGCTCGGACCCGTCACCCAGCAGCCAATCGAGGATGTCGCGTTCGGTGCTCTGCTCGGCCACCGTTAACCGCGTCACCTCGTCGTTGGATTGCGCCAGCGTACGTATAGCCTCGGTAGGTAGCTCCGGGGTACGCAGGGCAGCCGCGCGGGTTACTCGGGGCGCACGGTCAGCGGCCATGGCAGCGACCACCACGGGGCTACACCGCTTGACTACTGCGACCCGCTCCTCGACAGTGCCGGATGTGGCGATGTCTTCGGTCGACGCCAGCCCGAGATGCCACAGTTGGTTCAGGGCAGCCGCGCGAGTCCCCGGTAGCCCGGACTGCTCACAGGCGCGGAGGGTATCGGCATTGGCGCGCGGGTTACTGGCAACGCTCAACATCAGCCATGAATCACCCCGACGCTCGGCTTCCTCGTAGATGTCCGCGAGCACGTCCGCGTTATCACTGGTGCGGGCAAGGGCGACGAGTTTGTCGTGGCTCATGTCGTGATACGCAGGCCCCGCAGTGGTCAGCAGCTCAGCCTCAAATCGGACAGCAGGGTCTGGGTCAGCTAGCCCCGTACGCACATCAACATCGCCTCGACGCAAGGCCGCGATTCGCTCGTCCACGTCCGCCCTCATATAGGCATTGGGCGCACTCACACCGGCTGCACGCATTCGAGCGGCACGTCGGCGTTGACTCCGGGCTGCACTACTACAGCAGGTGCAGGTACACGGACGGTTCGGTCCACACATGGCATCTCCTATGCGGCGGCTTGTTGGCGATTGAGTACACGGGTCACGGTGCTGGGCGAGCAGGCCATGCCCTCGTCGGCAAGCAGACGGGCGACCTCGCGGCTGCTATGTCCTGCCTCGGTCAACTCGACAATGCGCGCGTCCCGGTCGGCACTGGTGGCCACACTGCGTAGCTTCGGCGGCTGCTTCGGGGCCGCGTGCTCCTGCTGCTCGGGGCGGACTCTCTTGCGCTCATCATCAGGGCGGACATCTTCGGGCGACTTGGCAACCCGGCGACGCTGTTTGGGCATCGGTGCACTGACGGCCACGCTAATGACTGCCTCGACACCCACGAGCACCGCGAGCGGCAACGATGCAGCAAGCGCGACACTCACCCACAGCGCCGGTGTAGTTGGTGCAGAACCGGCGGCGAGTGCGTGCACGACCTGCGCGGCCACACTCAGCCCCGTAAACCCGAGCAGTGCGCACCACATGAGCCGTGCGGGTTGCTGGCGGCTGCGCATGACTGCGGCGGCGACCGAGTACGCAACCAGTGCGCCATCAACGACTACCGGGGTGAGCCATGCAACGCCTCGAGGGACACCAGCCCAGCGCGCCAACTCGACCAGCTGGGGTGCACCAGCGGCAAACGCAAACAGGGCAAGCAGCGCCAAACCGATGAGTGCGGAGCGGCCAACAACGGGCAGGTCAATGGGTGTACGTGCGGTGCGGTTCATGCTGCGTCCTCCTTGGCGGTGGGTCGGCGTTTGCGGTTCACCCAGTCGCGGCCAGATTCTGCGGCCTCGATTGCTGCACTGGGTACGGAGCCATCGGGTGACCGGGGCATCAATGGTGAGTCGCATAGCTCTACAGCGTCGGTAGTGGTCAGTGCCTGCACGACGGCGGGGGCGACGGCTTCACGGCGACGGCGTACCTTGGCGGGGTCATCGTCGGGGGCAACGGGTGCGTGCTCGACCCACATACTCACCAGCCACGACAACCAACGAGCCTGTGCGTTGTTGTGTCGTTTGTCCACGCGGCGCAGTAGGGTGCGCTCCACTTCTGCGGCGTGCTCGGGGTACTGATGCATCAGCCGTAGCATCGCCTCGAACCATCCGGGCAACGCAGCCGCTGCATCGGGGGCAGGAGGTACTGCTGCACGGATTGCGCGCACCTGTTCCAGTGACTCGGTGCGACGACGCGCGGCCTCGGCTTGCTCGTGGGCCAGTTCGCGGCGTGCCTCTGCTGCTCCTGACTCAGTGGCTACCCGGTCGAGCCACTCCGCCAGCTGCGCAACATCGGGGTGCGGGTAACCCCATTCGGTCAGCAGTGCGCGTGCGGCTTTGCGTGCGTTGGTGCTCAGGATTGTGGGGTGCGGCACCAGTGCCTGCTCGATTGCAGCGAGCCACGCCGTCGCCCCGAGTGCGTCCCATGCCGGGTGTGATGCGCTGCGTACGAGGTCACCCGCCAAGTTGCTGCGGCCCTCGACCAGTGCGTCCACGGTGTCCCACAGGTCAGGTGTCCATTCGAGGCGCGCATAAATACGGGACAGTTTCCATACTGGTGCGTTGCCACGGCCCCGCGACTGGCGCACCAACCACCGCCGCTCGACTGCTTGACGCGACGCAGGTTGTGCAGCAAAGGCCGACCCCATCAGTGCGGACAGCTTCGGTATGCCCATCTGCAACGACCGCCATGTGCCGCCTTCGTGGTCGAGCATCAAGGTGCCGATGATTGCCACGAGTCGCCGGGCAGCAGGTGTGCCTCGGTTGCCGCGTGCTACCGGGCTGATGACGTGGGCGACAGTGCGGCGAGCAGTGGCCAGACGGGTACGTGCGCCTGCCGAATCAGGGCGGACACTTGGGGCCGAATCACCACCCCCGGGCGCGGCGGCGGGACCGAGAGAGACCGAAGCCTCACATCGACGCCAGATGCTAGGCCACGCAGCACTGAGGGCAGCCCGGTGCTCGGGTAGCTCACGACTCAGGATTCGGTAGGCATGTGTCCGGTCGATGCCTTGTGCGATAGCGGCGGTGGCTACGCTCATGGCACACGCAAACCACGGGCGGTCGTCTACCAAGTCTCGTAGTTGTTGCATAGGTCGCTCTCCATACACTGACGAAGGCGTAGTCCTTCGTCATGGTGTAGAGGGGACGAACCGCAGCAAATGGCGGCGAGCATGGGGGCAGGTCACCGCAGTGGGGGTGCGGTACGCCAGGGCGCTATGTCGTACGTACGCGAGCACACAGGACACCAGACACGAACCACACAGCCGTACGTAGGCCATGATTCGGGGCGCGTCCGGGGCGACCGACGCCTGCGCTCGCTGTTGCTCGCTCGGCCTCGGCATTCGTTGCGTCCGAGGTGGCGCGGCGTGTCTCGATTCGGGGGTCTGTGTGTTCCCTATGAGGCCCCGCAAAGCTAGCAGGGGGTGCTAAGGATGTGTGCTAAGAGTGTGCTACACTATCTATAGCACAGGAGGGCAGATACATGCAGCAGTCAACATCGACCGGACGCCATCGAGTCTGGGGCAAGCGTCAGGCAACCATCCAAAACGCAGTGCTGGAGGTTCAGCGCCAACGCCTGCTTTCCATGAACGCCGACGAACTGTTCGATGAGGTCGCGTACACCGAGGTGGTGACCGAGGAAGAGCAGGCCGCATGGATGCAGCGCTGGGAGTCCATGAGCGACCCCGAACGCGAGCGCTGGCACCATGATTTCGTCCGTGCACGCGCCGAGCAGTGGGAGCGTCAAGAAGAAGACCTGGGGCTGATTAGCAAGGAGCTGCGCAAGGAGCTGCGCAAGGACGACGATGCCCGCGTCGAAAAATGGCGCAAGCTCCTGAAATCCGTACCCAAAGAAGAACGCGAGAGCTACCGCCCCAGTGTGCCGTTTGTGCTCGCACCCGATGACCTGCCCCCGTCTGGCGAGAAGTACGAGCGAGTACTCGTTGCCTTCGACCCCGAGACCCAGCGCGTGGCCGACGAGTACTGGCGCCAGTACCGGGAGAACACCGACCCGGAGCAGCTCGCCGCAGAGGACGCCTACTTCGACCGCTGGATGCAGTTGAGCGATGAGGAACGCGCGTCTGAGCTTGCCGTACAGTGGCAAGAGTGGAACGAGCACACCAAGCACGAACTCGCCGCCAACCCGAACTATTTTGAGGACCAGCGCAAACTGCCCGTCGTAGAGGACGTGCCCGAGGAGGTCAGGAAGCGCTGGGAAGAACAGGCCCGGCTCACCCTGACGCTTGAGGCAATCGATGACCTCATCGACTTCGAGTTTGCGCTGGAGGAGGTGAACTACACCCGAGCACAGGGACGACGCACGCGCCTGCAAATCGAGGAGGCACTGGTGCAGAAGCTCCTCGGTATTGAGTTCGGTACCGGACTCGGCAAAGAACGCGCCAACCGTCGCATTGAGGATGAAGCGCTGGCCCGTATCCACTGGCGCGGCCTCGACACGGACGCACGCGACCTTGCCGACGAACAACACACGCAGCGGTTTGCGCAAATCATGGCACTGGAGGCCGAGCGCGGGGACACTTTGTACGAGGCCATCGTGAACATGTGCCGAAGCAAGAACAAGGACAAGCGCAACAGAGAACTGGAAGCGGAAGCGGACGAGTCCTATGTCATGATTTCCCTGTCCGAGGAAATCTGGAAGAAGGGCACCAAGGCGCTCGACGAAGGCGTGGCCCACTGGATGAAAGCCGCCAAGCATGCACTCTATAACAAGTCGCTGCTCCCCGAAAAAGACCGCGTCGGGTTCGGCGGCATTACTACGGATGAGCGCGAGAAGGCACACAAGCCCGATGCCGAGAACGTGGTGCTACGGACTGCGCTTACCGAGTCCGCAAGCGTTGAGGAATGGGACACCGATGGCATAACCGCCGAGGAGGTCGCGCTCGGGGAGAATGGCGCGCAAAAATATCGAGAGGCATACGCGCACATTGAGGATTGGGTAGCCGAGGTTCATGGCGAGTACGAGGCCATGGTGTGGAGCAGGCGCGTACTGGAAGGCAAATCCGTGATGGACGTCGTGCGCGAGCTGGAGGCCACGGAAGGCGCACCAAAGTGGAAGAAGGATAAGGTCGGCAAGGTCGTCGCCACCGTAACCGCGCAAGTCAAGGAGAACATCGAAGAGATTCTCAAACCCCTGGGCTTCACCAAGGAAACCCTGTTCGCCTAATCAGTACCTCGGCTATCTCGGACAACGCGCCCGGATACAAGACGCGGCTAGTGTCGATGTATTCGTCCATGAGTGCGTCCCAGCGTGCCAACCCGGACACAATCAGTGCACGCTGGGCCGCCTCGACATCGAACGCATCGGCTGCGCAAGCTCGCGCCAAATCGTCGCCCGCCGCTTTGTGTTCTTGGCCAACCAGTGCCGCACGCAGCGCCCAGATGCACCAGTAACTCGTCAGGTCGGGGTCGTGCACAAACGCCGCCGCAACCTCACCAACTCGGGGCTGCTCGTGTGCGTACAACATCTGCTCGTAGGTGCTAATCATCACTCGTCCTCCATGGGTACAGCGCGTAGTTCGAGTTCCAGCTCCAGTAGCCCCGTGACCTCCTCGGGTTCGCACTCTTCGGTGTCGGTCGCCACCCGCGCGATGGTCGGCAGAATCGAGGGGTCAGCAAGTCGTCCACGTTCGCGCGCAATCCAGCACACAATCCGAAGCGCCGCGTGCCATTGACCGATGACTGACCGCTCGCGTTCGGGGTCTTGGGTGGCCGCAGCAATCCGCAGCGCACAAAAACAGTCGAGCAGTGTTGCGTTGGTTGCGAGTGTGGCAAGTACGGTCGTAACCCCATCGACGGCGGGCGGCAAGCTACTGAGCATCGGCGTGGTGTCCGGGTCAAGGTCGTCGTTGATTTCCGCGCCCCAGTCGCTGCGTTCGAGGCCGAGGCGTTGTGTGCCAGCCCAGACACCCCAGCCGCCGTCGCCGTCGTCGGGTGGGTTGCCGTGTACATAGCCCGGGAAACTCACGCTCACACCCGGGCGCTCGACATGTGCAGCAAGCCCGACACCGTGCAACATAATGCCCGCCAGTCGTGCCCAGCGTGCGGGTTCACGGCGCATCAGGTCTTGCATGATGCAGGCCGCGCGATGAACGGCAAGCGGAGACATCAACGGGTCGTTTAGTCCGTGCATGAGTGTGTGTACTGCATCCTCGGCGGTGCGCGGAGAAGCCACGCAAACAGTGGTCATCGGTGTGGTCGTCATGCCTCTACAGTGTCGGTCGAAACCCGTGTGATGCCGCAACAAATCCCGGTTCTGAATCACACGGGATAGCCCAAGGATGGCGGCGGCCCCGTTCGCCCGCCCAAACCCAGTACGAGTGCCCAGCGGAAAACGCGGAAGATGGACGGCAGCGTAGATGTTTGGCGCAGCGGCGGGCATTGACGCGGCGGCCTCGGTTGTTGCTGATGCTCGGACACTGACGCGGCCCCGGTGATTGCTCGGGCGTACGGATAATGGCGCGGCGGGCAGCGGTGGTGGTGACATACGGACGACTACGCGACGGGCGGTTGTTGTTGACCGTGTACAGACAGTGACGTGGCGGTTGTCGTTGTGTGTGCACGCTATGGGGAGCGGGGATGCGGCAGCGGCCCCGCGACCTTTATTTATGCGTGCGCGCGGGTCTCGCTATCGCTCGTGTTTGCTATCGCCGCACACCCGGGGCAAGCTTGACACCGGGGAACGGACACCGAATACGCACAGTATTGAGGTCCGGTATGTACACAACTCTTAAGCGCGCGGTCGTGGCCATCGTTGCCGCCATCGTCGCCCTCGCCATCAGTTTGCCGCTCGCACTCGCCAACGTTCTGGGTGGAGATACGGGCGCGCCCCAGTTCGCAGGTGTGAGCCACGACACCGCAGGCCATGACCTTGGCAGTTTTGTGGTTGACGGTAAGCGCGTCTACTGCATTGACTCATCGGGGCGCGGGGGTGTGCCGTTCATCGCTTTGCCCGAACATCTGACGGCCCCAAACGCACGGGTAGCACGCACCGACGCCGAACACATCGCCGCGTATCTGTTAGCTCGGTATGGCAACTCGACCGACGCCGCCACTGCCGCATCCGTGCACAAAATCGTGTCTGTCGATGCTGGCCTCAACTCGCGCGCGGACGAGGTGGCGTGGGCATGGGGCCGCGCCGTCGCTGCACACCCGGAGTTGGCGAAGCGACACGATGCACTCGTGGCCGAAGCGAAGGCGAACATCAAACCAACCCTCACTGTAGACATCAGCAGCGACGGGCACGCCAGCACTACGTTGCGTTCGGCAGCAGGCACGAACCTGAAGCATCCGGTCGTGCTCACCTTGACCGGCCCGGCGCGGTTCGCAAACGGCACCAAGACCGTGACTGTCACCGGCAGCAGTCGTGCCTCGGTCACCTTTACTGGCCCGGGTTCGGTAGGCATCAAGGCGCGCGTCACTGGCCTACCGAGCGACCGAATCATGGTGTACCCATCTCCGCGCGAGGGTGTGCAGCGGACAGTCGCAGCAGGTGCAGCCATGAACCTGAGCGCCTCCGACCCCGGCATCGAGCGCCCATGGACTCCGAGGATTACCACGAAGGCCAACATTTCGGGCAAGGCGGGGGCGACCGTCTCCGATACCGTGCGCATCACTGGCGGCAAACCGGGGGCAACCATCGCCGTACGCTCGCGGCTATACGGGCCACTGGATGCACAACCCAAGCGCAGCAACAACGCCCCAGCGAACACTCCACTGTTGGCCGACGAGCAGCTACGGGTCAAGCTCGATAATTCCGGGGCCGCGACCGTGCGCACCAAGGCTGTGGCTGCCGAGCGTGCGGGCTGGTACACCTACGACCTCGACTTCGCAGGCGACGGCAAACACACGGCGTTCGATGCTGGCTATGGCGTGCCTGCCGAGACTGGCCGCATCACACTCTGGACTCCCGAGGCAGCCACACAAGTATCGGACCAGCTCGTCACCGGACCCGATGCACTGACCGACACTGTGGCTGTCTCGGGCGGTAAACCCGGCGCACGATTCACGGGCACGGCGACCCTGTACGGCCCGTTCGACACTGACCCCAGCGAAGACTCCGACCTCGACCTAACCAAGGCGGCGTCGGTGGGCAGTGTGCGGTTTGGGGGCACCTATGACAAGACCGGCAAGGCAACCGTCACTACGCCCCCGGTCAACGTGCGCGAGGCTGGGTTCTACGTGTGGGCGGAGACTATCAACGGCGTGTCCGGGGTCAGTGCGGAGTGGGTACAGCCGCGCGCCATGCCCAGCGAAACCAGTGTCTTGACGCGGCCCAGCATCAGCACGCAGGTGTCCGACCAGCACGCACTGCCGGGGCACACCATCACCGACACTGTGCACCTCGACGGCCTGGTTGCCTCGGTCGGTGGTAAGCCCGTGACCCACACCATGACTGGGCGACTGTATGGGCCGGTTGCGCCAGTCGAGGGGGCGTGTGAAGCCGTCGATTGGTCGGATGCTCCAGCGGTCGAGTTCGCGCCGGTCGAGGTTGAGCCCGGCACTGGGACCATCGAAGGCTACGGCGAGCACACCATCACCGAGCCGGGTTGCTACACCTACGCCGAAACCTTGACTAGCGAGGTAGAAGGCGACGATACCCCCGTCGTGGTTGAGCACGAACCGGGGCAGCCCTCGCAAACCGCCATCGTCACTGAGCCCACGGTGTCTACGACCATTAGCGCCCCCGTTGTGCAGCCGGGCGAACCCGTGACCGACACCGTGACCGTGGCCAACTCCGGAGATACGCCATGGACTATCGAGGCGGAGTTGTGGCAGTACACCGGTGCCGAGTCGTGCGAAGCGCTGACGCACACCGACTGGACGACGGCCATTGACGCGGGCGCAGCATCGGCCATCGAGCGCCAGACCTTGCGCGGTACCGGGGACGCAACGGTCACCACGGCCCCCGTCACCCCGACTGCCCCCGGATGCATCACGTGGCACACCAGCGCGGCATTCGAGGGCAGCAGTAGCGCAGTGGTGAGCGAGTACGGCGAGCCGTCCGAATCCGGTGTCGTCATGCAGCCGGAAATCGTCACCGAGGCCCAGCGCAGCAATGCGTTCGCCGGGGCAGTCGTACATGACAACATCAGGGTAACCGGCACCTACGGGCACCCGGGCACCATCAAGGGCAAGCTGTTGGGGCCGGTTGCGCCAGTCGATGGGGCGTGCGAGGCCGTCGACTGGGCCGATGCACCCGTGGCTGGAGACATCGAGCCTGTGCGTATCACTGGCGACGGCGGCTATGTGAGCAGCAAGATAACCACCACCGCGCCCGGCTGCTATACGTTCACGGAGCAGCTGGTCATGGATAACGGTGTCGTGGTTGACCATGAGCCCGGCATCCCAAGCCAGACCGTGTTGCAGGAGCCACCCGCAGCCGCCGCCGTAGCAGCCGAGACTCCGCCTACGGGTTCGGTGGCCGCGCAGTTGCCGGTCGGGGGCATCAATGCAGGCGAGCCCCTGACATCTGCCCCTCGCTCGTGGCTCATGACGGCGGGCTTGGGTGTCCTGCTGCTCGGGGCGGGGGTAGGCATCGTCGGCCTCATGCGACGGCGTAGCTAGCCACTAAGGCGAGGGCCGGGGCTGCGGTGAAAAGGAGAGTCTGCCCCGACCCTCACCCCTACAGTGTCGGTGCGCCGCCGGGTTTGGTCATCCGTCCCCTCTACTGGGCATGACCACGACATTGAGCCCATTTTTGTACGACGCCGTTAACGAGCACAGACTTACTGCCCCGACCGGCTGGGTGCGCAGCGACATCGAGCGCATCATCCGCAACGCCCTGATACGAGCAGACAACCGGCGCCTAGTCCAGCAACTCAAAGACCACCGCCTCGTGCTATGCGAGATTGGCGAGGGAATCCGGGCGTATTGCGTGGGCGACTACACCGGCGCGTTCAGCGTTCGCCTTGAAACCCAGCCCCTCATGCCGCGAGTCAAGGACAGAATGCGCCGTGCAGTCAGGGCAGACATCCAGACATACAAGGACGCCCGGTTCGCCGCTGACCCCGCGCCTCGCTCGCCCCTGAGTAACACCGTCCTCATCAACGACCGCTCGACCCATGTTGACCACTGCCCGCGAAAGTTCCGGTCGATTCTGTTTGATTTCGAGCAGGAGTACGAAATCCGCGACTGGCGAGCCATGGACGACCCCAACGCCCCGCTCCTGACGATTGAGTGGCCGAAGTATCACCGGTTCCGGGTCGATTGGGACGAAGCCAACCCCGCCGAAACCTCCGGCCTACGACTGCTGACTGCACGGGAAAGCATCCTCGCCGCATAGGTCTGCAATCCATCCCCTCTACTGGGCATGGAGCAGACATTACTAATCGCCACCGCCCAACGTGCCGCCCGTAAAGCCGCACAGGGCCGAGAGTTTATTGACCACAGGGACATCGAGCAGGAAGCCATCGCCGCAGTACTGGCCGCCCCCGACGCCACCCTCGCTGCCGCGTATCAGGTGGCATACCGGGCCGCAGCAAACGCCATCGCCTGCCTGTATGACCACCACGCCCTATCGGCACCGCGCGAGATACGTATTGGGTTTGCCACGATGCAGCAAGCCGTCCGCGAATCTGGGGCCGCAGGGATGAGCGAATCCGAAGCCATCGCCGCCCATGCCACCGAGCGCAACGATTGGCGCGGATTGACTGCCGAGACATACGCGCGGCTGGCGGGCCAGACCGTGGACGCCTTCGACACTACTGACCCCGCCACCGCCGAGTCCGAGGCCGAACGCGCCGTTGAGGTTATGGCCGCTCAGCAGACACTCCGGGCTGCATACAAGGAACTGGGCGAGGTCGAGCGGGAGGTGCTGCTGTTCTGCCTCGATGCCATGCGCCACAGCGACAAACTCCCTAGCTTGCGCACCATCGCGGCCCAGCTCGGCATCAGCAAACACGCCGCAGACAAAGCCATCAAAACAATCCGCAGAATCCTCGGACAGTTGGCCTAGCGTCCGACACCTCACGGGGCATGAACGAAAACGACATCGAATTGCTCTGGGCCACACTGCCAGCCGAGCACGAGACCATGGCCGAGTTCTACCTCGACGCCTTCGAGCTAGCCGAGGCATTGGCTGCATCCGACCCCAACACCGAGTCTGAGCGCGTCCGGGAAATCCGCGCCGCCTACAACGCCCGGTGTGCGGAATGGGTGCAGCGTCCCGGCTCCCCGCTTGGTCTGCTCTGGCCCATCACCGAAGCCATGGACAACTGCGCCGTGGTCAATCCGGTAATGCACGAGCGATACAGCAGCGCCCTGACCAACGCATCACTACTGACCGACGACCTGCTCGCCCTGATGATTGAGGCAGACAAGGTGACGGGTGCCGAGGATATCCGAGCCGCAGCCGAACATGCCCTCGGTTTGCGCTGGGTCTAAACCGTCCACTCGACGCGCCACCGACCATCGGGGAGGCGGATGATGTCGTGCGGGCGGTCGGCCTTGCGCCACAACCGCTGCACCGAGGCCAGCATATGTGCCCTGTCGCCGGTGCCCTCCATGAACACCCCCGTCAGCACCACCCGCTCGTCTGCTCGGTGGGGTGGCACGACATACCCAATGCCCGTCATGGTGCCCTTGGACTCGATAATGGCGCTCAGGATTTCACCGATGCGCGGGGCCGACCTCACCGCCACCCGCGACAGATTCTGGGCCGGAATCAGGTTGCTCACCACCTGCGCAGACTTCGCATCGAGCCCCTCGAACCCCATAGCCCCGTCGCGCTCGGTGGTTATCCATGGCTCGAGCGCCGCGATGAGTGCAGGCTGGGTAGTGAACCCACGACGCACATTCGCCCCGAGTCTCGACCGCTCCCTGGTGTCAAGGGCGCCCGACGCTTTGGCCGCTTCCCACTGCTCAGACATCCACCGCCTGAGCGTGATTCTCCGCTGTTGTGTAGCAACAGACTGCCGGCGCATCTCGCCTGCTCGCCACCTCAAGGCCGACACCGTAAGCCCGGTCGCCGCAGACATCGAAGCCCACGAATGCCCGGCCTCGCGTAGCTGCTTGACTAGGGCATTTGTCCACTGGCGGGCGTATTCCTCTTCTTCGAGGGCGCGGCGTAATGAGTCCGGGGTGAGTGCCATGTCCCGAGGCTACAGCGCTGTTGCTGCCCAACAGAACAGGCACGCCGAACCGCCACCAACACTGTAGAGGCATGACCGAGCACAGGGCTGGGTCAACGAACATAAGGAGACAGTCATGTCGAACCACGAATGCACCAAGCGCATCCCCATCCGTCCCGAGAACAAGGCCCGTATCAATGCGGCCCTTTGCCTGAACTCGAAGCGCTTCATGTACGTAATGAACTACGACAACATCATGGACGCCATCACCAAGGCTGAGGAGGTCTTGCTGCTGGCCTACCGACGCAAGGAGCTGCGGGGCACGCGCATCATCCTCGCCCCTACGAACTACAGCAGGGGGAAAGGTATCCACGCGACGCTGGAGCACACGACCACGGGCTGGACTCTCACCCGCACGCTCTACTGCTGGATGGACGACAAGTGGACTTCATGGGTGTATCTCCCCGATGGCGACGCACGACTCGCACCGTGGCTCTATAGCAAGGGCTCGCATCTCCTCGGAGCCATGTCCTGATGGGTGCCGCGAACTTCAGCATTCCATCCCCTCTACACAGTAAGGAGGACGAGACAATGGACACCATGAACCCCAGCTACACAGTGCTAGACGCAGCCCGCGACCGTATCCGTCGAATCTTCGAGGACTTCGACAACATCATCGTGGCATTCAGCGGCGGCAAAGACTCGGGCGTGATGCTCAACCTCGTGTACGAGCACATCCGTAACCACGCCCCCGAGCGCCGCGTCACTGTGTTTCACATGGACTACGAGGGCCAGTACACGGCCACCACCGAGTACGTCGACCGTATCTATGCCGAGCTGCCCGAGTTTGCCGACCCGTTGCGCATCTGCCTGCCGTTTGCCGCGAGTACGTCCGTGAGCATGACGCAGACCTACTGGCAGCCATGGAACCCCGACGAACAGGACATCTGGGTGCGCCCGATGCCCGACCATGCCGGGGTCAACAACGCAGACAATGTGCCCGAGGATTTCCCCGAGTACGAGGCGGTCGAGGACTACAAGCTACAGGCGCGCATCGGTCGCTGGCTCCACCAGAAGAGCGGGGCGAAGCGGACGGCGGTACTCGTTGGTATCCGCGAAGAGGAATCCCTGCACCGGTACGCCGCCATCAACCGCGAGGACAAGGACGCGATGCATGACGGCCTGCGCTGGACAAGCAAAATCTTCGCGGATGTGTACAACGCCTACCCCATCCACGACTGGCTCGTCTCTGATGTCTGGACTGCCAACGCGCGGTTCGGCTGGGACTATAACAAGCTCTACGACTTATTCCACATGGCCGGATTGAAGCCCAGCCAAATGCGCGTCGCCTCGCCGTTCCTGAGTGCGGGCCTCGAAAACCTCAAGCTGTACCGCGTAGTCGAGCCCGAGATGTGGGCAAAACTTGTCGGCAGGGTCAACGGCGCAAACTTCGGGGCCATCTACGGCGGCACCTCAGCAATGGGGGCTAAGTCGGTCAAGCTGCCCCCGGGTCATACGTGGCACAGCTATGCCGAGTTCCTGCTCTCGACGCTCCCCAAGGCCACCCGCGACGGTTACCTCAAGAAGATGGCGACCAGCATTAAGTACTGGACGGAGAAGGGCGGCGCAGTCAAGGCCGAAACCGCCGAAGAACTGCGCAAACTCGGCCTCGACATCCAGTTCAGCGAGCCCACCCGCAGCTACAACACCCCGCATGAGGTAGCGCTGTTTGCGGAGTACCCCGACGACCTCGACGTCTCGGACTTCGCCGCCGTGCCCACATGGAAGCGGCTAGTGGTAACGATTCTCAAGAACGACCACGCCTGTAAATACATGGGGTTCGGGCCGACCAAAGACCAGTACGAACGCCGCGCTGCCGCCCTCGAAAAGTACAAAAATCTTCTCTGACAAGGACAACATCATGAGCAACAACAACGCCAGCCCCGTGTACAACGTCCGGGCTGTACCAATCGAGAAAATCCGAGCCAACGCCTACAACCCAAACAGTGTCGCCCCGCCCGAGA
The DNA here is from genome assembly GCF_947255005.1 of uncultured Tessaracoccus sp. Lineage (GTDB taxonomy): Bacteria > Actinomycetota > Actinomycetes > Propionibacteriales > Propionibacteriaceae > Arachnia. The sequence continues at coordinate 15,284 of NZ_CAMYFI010000013.1, forward strand.
TGAAGCTGCTAGAGCTGAGCATCTGGGAGGACGGGTACACCATGCCCATCGTCTGCTACTACATCGAAGACGAGGACATCTACGAAATCGTGGACGGGTACCACCGCTTTACCGTGATGCAGACCAGCAAGCGGGTGCGTGACCGCGAGAAGGGCCTGCTGCCGGTGGTGGTTATCGACAAGCCGCTCGAGCACCGCATGGCCTCGACCATCCGCCACAACCGCGCCCGAGGTTCGCACTCCGTCGAGCTGATGAGCAACATTGTGGCCGAGCTGGTCGCGGCGGGCATGAGTGACCGGTGGATTCTTCAGCACATCGGCATGGACGCCGACGAACTCCTGCGCCTCAAGCAGATTACGGGTATCGCGGCTTTGTTCGCAGACTCCGAGTTTTCGAGTGCGGAACAGGAGGACTGAGCCATGAGGGGAACCAAAAAGCAGGTCGACTGGGCGTGGGACATCCGCGCGGGCCTCATTAGCAAGGCAAACGACTACATCAAGGCGGGCGACACCTCCGCGCCATGGGTTGACATCCGGCGTGCCATCAAAAAGTGCGACAGCGCCCGGGTATTTATCGACCGTCGCTACCTTCCGCTTGCGGAGTGGGCGCAGTTCACCACGACGGCCAGCGACACCGTGCACCGTGTCCCCCTGAACGAGTACAAGGAAATGGGCACGGGGCCGTACGCCGGGTGTGAGCTGCAACTGGACGAGGCGCATGTGGTGGAGCGTACGGACACCTACGTCGACTACCGAGGTGAGCGGCTGCAACTGCGTGAGCACAACCTCGACCCGTGGACATGGGTATCCACCGAGGAGGCTCTGCGCGACGAGCCCCGGCGACTGCTGCCGCCCCCGACACCCTCGGAGGACTGGGCAGTGTTTTACGTACCACGCGCGGAGGTGGAGGTGGGGGCAGGCCACAAAGCTGACCGCATCACCCTGACGAACTCCGAGAAGGGCGAGGGGCTGTGGTTCTATGTGAACGAAAAGCTCGTCACCCGTACCCGCATTCGAGGCATGTACCGGGTTGCCCTTTGCAGCTGGGAGTCGTACCGGTTGTATGGTGGCGCGACCCGCAAACTATGGTCTGGCCTCACCGTCTACAAAGACCGCACCAACCGACTAGACGCGCCCGGGCCGTCGCAGGTGGTCACATGGCAGACGCTCACTGTGCACCAATCCCGGCAGGTCAAGCTACGCAATCGCCGGGCCATCATTGTGGACATCCCCGAGAACCACCCGACGTATCCGGGGTGGGCGTTCTTCCACCCGACGAAGCTGTGCGACGGCCACAAGCTACGCACCCATGACCGGTGGGAGTGGCGACTGCTGCCCCCGCGTGACAGTGACGCCGAACCGGTCACCCTCAGCACCGAGGACATGCGCGAGCTGCTGGCGGACTGGGCACCCGAGGCCATTTCTACGACCACCACTACGGGCAATGTCCGCACCACCGAGCCTGTACACCTGCCCGAACTTCAGCGGGTGGAGGTGCTCGATGACCTCGCAGACGACCTCACCATCGCCGCTTGAGCTGACCGAAGTACAGGGGGCCGCGCTTACTCGGTTCGCCCGTATGAAAGTCGGGGCCGCGTTCATGGAGCAGGGCATGGGTAAATCCCGCGTCGCTGTGGAGTTGGCCAACCTCCGCCAGCACCGCATCGACGCCCTGCTCTGGGTCTGCCCGTTCTCGGTTAAGGGCACCATCGAGGCCGAGGCCAAACGCTGGGGGCTGAGGGTGCCGCTGCGTGTCGAGGGGTACGAGACCATCAGCCAATCAGACGGTACCTACCTTGAGCTGCTGGATTGGGTGCAGGCCCGCCGCGTCATGGTGGTGGCGGACGAATCTAGCTTCATCAAGAACTGGAACAGCAAACGCACCGAGCGCATGGGCAACATCCGCAAACACTGCCCGTACGCGCTCGCCCTCAACGGCACGCCCCTGAGCCGCGATTTGTGGGACATCAAAACGCAGATGGACTGGCTCGACCCGCGCATTATCGGCATGAACAGCCGCCAGTATCGGAGCCGGTATTTCGTGCGGCATGAGTCAGGCAGGCCCGGCACCGACACCTTCCGCGTCTGGTACGAGGACTACGACGACAACATCGGACACTTGCGCTCCTTGATTGCCCCGTACGTGGTCGAGGGACGGCTCGGGTTCGACCTCGGCATCTCGGAGCTGCACTACGACCTGAGCATGGGCGATGAGGCACACACAAGCTACACCGGCACACGGGACAAGTTTTTCGAGCAGCACTACGACCTCGAGCACGCCCCCGAACTGGACATCTACCGCCTGCTCGGGGATTTGGGCCGTGTTGTTGCCCTCGACCCCAAGCGACACCGACAGATTGCCTCGAACGTATCGGGGCGGTGTCTCGTGTTCTGTCAGTATTTGGCTGAGCTGGAGGGCATACGCGGCCACCTGTCCGGCGAGTGCTTGGTGATGACCGGAGATACACCCGAGGCCGACCGGGACGCCATACTCGAACGCTTCCGCACCAGCGACCTACCGCTGCTCATGACCTATGGCGTTGGGTCGTTCGGCCTCAATCTTCAGGCAGCATGTGTGGCTCATCTGGCATCCGAGGGGTTCGATTACGGGCGCACTGAACAGGCCCGTTCGCGTATCCGACGGCTCGGGCAGACGCAGCCGATTACGTATGTGCACTACAGCAGCGGTACCGGCATCGAGGACTTGGTGAAGGCGAACCTGAGCCGCAAGGACGCGCTGGCCGGGCTCGTACGTAAACATTTCACGCTCTGACCTCGGACAGTTTGGGCCTCGTCCGACACCTCACGGGGCATGTTGGACATCTACACCCCCGAACGGCTCGCAGACCTGCTGGGCATCAGTACCAAAACTCTGGCGAACTGGCGAGCAAGCAATCGCGGCCCCCGATACTGCCGACTAGGTGGGCGCGGCTCCGGCGTTGTCTACCGTGCACGCGAGGTGGACGAGTGGCTCGACGCACAGCTCGTGGACACTACGTACTGGGCAGACACTCGGTAGTCTGAGCACATGGCGAGGCAGCGGACAACCCCAACCAAGCATCGGGGTGTCCATAGTTACGCCAACGCTGACGGCAAGACGCGCTACCTTGTCCGGGCCAAAGACATCAATGGCCGCCCGGTGGATAGGGAAGGTTTCGAGCGATTGGCCGATGCTCTCGGGTATCAGGCTCAGGTACGCGAGGCCCGGGCAAGCGGTCGTGGCGTCATCACCCCAGCCAAGGCAAAGGCTACGCGGCTCGACCAGCTCTGGCCGCATTACTGGACACTGCGCCAGTCGACCGTACGCAAAGGCACCGCAACCCAGAACGAGAGACACTGGCGGCTATACATCGAGCCCAAGTTCGGACATCTGCCCCTGAGCCGCCTTACCCCGCGCACCATTCAGCAATGGGTAGCAGACCTGAGCGAGAAGGTCGGCCCGAAAATGGTAATCGCGGCAACCGGCACCCTCCGCGCCCTTCTTGACCTCGGCGTGCGCGACCAACTCATCCCGGCCAACCCGTGCGTCTCGGTCAAGCTCCCCAAGGCCCCCAAACGCAAAGAAGCCCGGCGGTACCTGAGCATTGACGAGGTTGAGGCGGTGGCGCAGTATCTCGATGGCCAGCAGCGGGCGGCGTTCTTGACGATGGTGTTTGTGGGTTTGCGTTGGGGAGAGATGGCGAGTCTGCGGGTACGCGACCTTGACCTTGACCGGGGACGCCTACATGTCAACACATCCGTCTCGTATTTACCTAACGACGCGGGCGGCTGGGAATGGGAGGAGGGCGGCACCAAGACCGGGCAGACCAGAACCTCGGCGTTTCCTGCATCACTGGCACCACTGCTGCGCGAACAGGCGGAAGGCAAACGACCAGACGACCTGCTGTTTCCGAGTGAGAGCGGCGACCACTGGAGGCAACCGGCCAAACGTTCAGGCAACCACCGCACGGCTTGGCTGGAGCGCGCCCTGACTGCTGCTGGGGTCGAGTACCTGAGCCCCAACGAACTGCGGCATACCTGCGCGTCCTTGCTCGTGCAGTCGGGGGCGAACGTCAAAGTTGCCGCCGCCCAGCTCGGACATTCCCCCACGATGCTGTTACAGGTGTACGCCGACCTATACGACTCCGACCTTGACGACATCGCCCGCAAAATGGACGCGGCCTTCCCCCACTTTTCCCCCACTTCAGGTGAGGAAACAGGGGGAATTGAGGGGAATACAGGGGAACAGAACCCCTAGTCAGGCCGCATTTGCCCTAGTCAGCGAGGGCGGATTAGAGCTTCAACTCCTCTCTCGCGCACGGAACTAAACCCCGTCTGACTAGGCAAGATGCCCAACCAGGCGGGGTTTCTTATTGCACTGGTCCCTCCGCTACGACAGCAAACGTCGCACTGGGGGCATCCGGCTGGGTGCTCTCAGCTCCCAGGCATAGCGCGACTGAGCGCACACCAGATGCTAAAAAACGGTCCTGGTAGCCCAAAAATCGCATCTGGAGTGCGCTCAGTCGAGCAACGTCATCCGTCGCAGCCGAATCCTTGCTGTTCGATGCCCGTGCCGCGGCAGTACGCGTGCCCGGTGAAGAAACCGCCGGTGTTGAGCGTCAACTCACTCACGGTGACGAGCTGGACGCCGTCCTCGGTGAGCCGGTGAATGATCTCCTCGGCGGCGGCCACCGTCGAATCGTGAATGTCGTGCATCAAGACGATCGGCTCGGTGAAGGTCTTGCCATCCCTGACCGCGATACCAATCGTGCTCGCCGTGTCGCGGGTTTTCCAATCCTCTGTGTCAACGCTCCACTGCACGATCGCCATGCCATGCGAGGTGATGATTTCGTCGACCATTGTGTTGTGGCTGCCATACGGCGGGCGGAACAGCAGCGGCTCGAACCCGGTGGCCTTCTTCAGCAGCTCGGAGTTACCGGCGACCTCCTCTTCGACGCGTTCGCGCGACTTGGACGCCAGGTTCGGGTGGGTCACGCTGTGGCTGCCAATCTCATGGCCAGCCACAGCCACGTCGAGCGTTGTGCCCGGGTACTGCTCGATGCTGTTGCCCATCTGGAAGAACGTGGCAGCTGCCTTGGCGGCCTGGAACGCCGCCAGCAGCTCGGGGGTCTTGGGCCCGGGGCCGTCGTCGTAGGTCAACGCCACGCAGCGCTCGACGACGCCGTCGAACCCGATGGCCGTGGTGGGGCGCACCGCGCCGCCGGGTGTCGGGGTGGGGAGTGCCTCGCCGGGCTCTGATCCATCCGACGGGCGGTTGGGGGAGCTCGTCACGGCAGGGTGATTCTCCCCGGGCTTGAAGTGCGTGATGGAGATGGAGGCCTCGCCCGAGAATTCCGACGGGGTGAGGCTCGCCGAGCGGGCGATGCGCCCAAAGTCGGACAGCCACGCAGTGGCGTCCACGGTCACTTTCGCGACGGTGTCCGCCACCGCACCGGCGCGGAACGCAACCACCATCGCGCCATCGCCATTGAACGCCATCGCGGGCCCATTGCCGTACGGCGCTGATTTCTCGATGAGCGCGGCATCCGCCTTCGCCGCGTCGAGTCCGGCGGCGGCTGCCGCCTCGTGCACGGCCTTGGCAAACTCGCCCCATTTCGACGCCGAAATCAGCTCTGGCGAGGCGAACGACTGCTTCTTGCGGGCGTCGTACCAGATCATGCAGGGCGCGGCGCTCTGTTCGGAACCGAACGATGCCTGCAACACCATTCCGACGGCATCCCGCGATGCCGCGAGAAGTGCGCCTTTGATCTCCACCTTCTCCTGCGACTCCCACGACGCCTGGCGCAAAATACGGTTGCGCACCACCTCGACGGCCTGCGTCAGGTTGCGTGCCGACGGGAACCGCGGCGTCACCACGTCTTTGCCCTCCGCATCCTTACTCAGCGTCACCTCGACGATGCCCGGCAACAAGGCCGGCGGCACCGTCGTCCAGTCTGTGCTCGCAGCCGTTGGCGAAGGCGACGGGGAACCGCCGGCGGCAGTGGACCCGGGGCTGGGAGCCTTGCCGTCACCGCCCGCGTCTCCGGAACAGGCGGCGAAGCCCAGTACTGTCGCGGCGGACAAGCCTTGGAGTGCGCCGCGGCGGCTTACGGCGAAACGATGGGTGGACGGCAGATGGTTCCTCACGAGCTTGAACGTAACCTCACCTCGTGCCAATACCAAAATTCGGAGGCTTTTCTGAGAGAATTCTCACCCAAATTTTCGACTACGCTCAGCATGGCGGGAAGGTGCGACGAGGTGGTGGCAGCCGCTAGTGACGATTTCGCGGCACAATGGCATCATGACGGTTCCCTCTGGCATCATCACCTGTCTCCCCGACGCCGACTTCGACGACGTGGCGAGCGTCGTCGAAGTGCTCATCCAGGAGCATCTGAACACTTTCGCCGTTCCCTTGAGGCGCCTGGGCGAGCTGCGCTCCATCTTCGGTGCGCGGGCGAACTTCGGCGTGTGGGGCGTCGACGGGGTAGAGGCGCTCAACCAGGCCATCGAGGCCGGCGCACAGTACGTGTTCACCGATGGCGCCGACGAGGACATGGCCGCCGCTGCCCGCGAGCACGCCGTCACGTGGTTCGCCAGCGCACTGACCCCGCTCGAGGTGCACGCGGTGCTGGAACTCGGCGCCACCGGGGCGTTGCTGTGGCCGGCGGAGATCGTCGGGCATGCCATGGCGAAACACCTGGGGCGTTTGGGGCTCGTATCGCGGGTTATTCCGATGGGCGGAGTGGGCGCGTTTGCTGCGGGAGAGTGGCTGGTGCAGGGGGCGCCGGCGGCATGCGTCGACGAGATACTCCTGGGTGATTCCCTTGGTGATGGGGATCTCGGCTTGCTGCGTGACAGGTGCGAGTCGTTCCGGAAGGCCGCATTGCGTGGGGTGAGCGAAGGCTGAGGGTCGCCGCGTCAGGGCGCGGCGCGACGGGGTACCGCCGGTGCGGGCGGGTCTTCGTCGTCGGAGAGCAATCCGTCTTCGCTGAGCAGCGTTGACTCGGTGCGCGCAGTGTCAGCTGCGCGGTCGCGACGTACGCGGGCAGCCACCACGGCAGCGACCACCGCGGTCACACCTCCGACGGCGATCAGTCCGCCTGCAAACCACGCCACCATGCGGCCCACGCCGCCGTCATCGGCGACGGTCGATGGGTCTTCCGTGTTGTTGTTGTCGGGCGCGGCAGGTGTCGCGGATGCTGTGCTGTCGGGCGTCGGAGTTGTCGTTGGGGATGGTGTTTCGTCGGGCGACGGCGATGTCGTGGCGATCTCTTGGCGTTGCACCTTGAGCACGACCGGCGTTTCTGCGGCAGGCACTCCGCCCCCACCCTCGAATTTGAGCGTGAGCTGATGGTCGCCCTCGGCCTCCACCGGAACCTCGTAATGCGTAGTGAAGGTGCCGTTGGCTGCGGTGACGGCGTAGCCCTCCTCCACCTCACCGGCGGGGGAGAACAGCAGGATGCCGGCATCGGCAACCGGGTCGCCCGACGGGCTCACGAGTTCGCCGTTGATCGTCACGAACGAACCGTTCGAGGGTTCAGGAAGGTCTACCTTCGCTATGAGCTGGGTGGTTGGGGGAGAGGAGGGAGCCGTCGACGGGGGTCCCTGCGCATCGCTATCGGCCGACGAAGCGGCGGGGGGCTGGCCGGTTTGCGCAGCGCTCGTGCCGGGTGAGGACAGCGAAAGCGTGGCGGACGCCGTCGCGGCAGGGTTGTTGCCGTGGCCCGAAAAACTCACGGCGATGGTTTGGTTGCCGCTCAGCCCGGGCGGGGCAGGGAACCTCAGATCGAAGATTCCCTGCGTGTTTGGGCGGGCCGTGCCCATGGTTTGGCCGCCCAGCGATACAGAGACCGAGCCTTTGTCGATGGCGTAGCCCTCGGCGTCGATGAGCGTGCCGTAGACGTGGATCGTCTGACCGTCGAAACGGACCCTGGAATCGATCTTCGTCCCGGCTGCATGCGCGGGCGTGCTGAGCAGGCTCAGGCACGCCACGGCGAGCGCGACGAGCCAGGCGGCTGCACGGTTACGAGATCGAAGAATCGGACCGTCTCCTCACGTGTGGATGGCCGTCGGCCAAGAGAGAACCTCACTAACGATAGCGGGGGCTGCCGTAGTTGCAATGCTTGAGATTATCCTGAATAATAGCTGAGAGATTCTTAAGTTTAGGAGTGAGGTTGGAGGAACAGCGCCCCTCGATCGAGCACATCGACGCGCTTGAAAGCCAGCGCGGGCCCCAACGTGGGTCGCGCGTGGCGAAGGCGTCGTGGGCTGTTGCGGCTGTGGTCGTCACGGGGATCCTCGTCGGATCGTTCGCGTTTGAGCCTGCCGTGCAGGGCGCCGCAGATACCACCGACCCCACCGCAATTCCCATCTCTCGCGCGGAGCGCACCTCCGGCGCCGACCGAGGCGCCCAGCGCCGCCCCCTTGCCGCACGCGCGACACCAACCCCCACGCCGAGCGCGCCCCCGTCGAGCAGCGCACCCCGCGACGTTGCCTCGTCGCCCAGCGTGTCGCCGGCAGCCAGCTCGCGCGAGGCAGCGTCTCCGACAGCTTCAGCCACCGCCGCCGCACCGAAGAAGGCGACACCGTCGTCGAGTGGGAAGCCGTCGGCCACCCGCTCGACCCCGGCGGTTCCCAGCCTTGGTGAGGTCGTCGGCTCGCGGTGGACGACCGCGACGGTGAACGTGCGCAGTGGCCCCGGCGTCGACTTCGCAACGCTGGTCACCCTCGCCTCCGGCACACGGGTGCAGGTGACGAAGGTCGTTGTCGACGGTCGGTGGCAGCAGGTGCTCGTCGACGGAAAACCAGGGTTCATCGCGAACAAGTTCCTCGCCGAGAAGGCTGTGGCGCCCACGCAATCCGCCTCGCCCAAGCGCGAGAGAAGCGTTGCTCAGGAGCCGTGCAAAGCCACGGTGAGGGGCGAGCAGGGCCTCACGGCACGCGCTGCCGGTGTGCTCAGGGCCGTGTGCAACGAGTTCCCCAACGTGACGAGCTTCGGCGGGTGGCGCAACGATTCGGGCTCCTATCACAGCCAGGGCCGAGCTATCGACGCGATGATCTCGGGCGAAGCAGGCTGGGAAGTGGCCAACTGGGCACGAAAGAATGCGTCCAAGCTCGGCATTACCGAAGTCATTTACGCACAGAAAATCTGGACCGTCCAGCGCGCATCTGATGGCTGGCGCTCCATGTCCGACCGTGGCAACGACACCGCCAACCACTACGACCACGTGCACATCACTGTCCGCTGAATCTGACTGGTGCGATAGTCGGCGCCGCCGGCCCGATCAGTTCGCTAAGGCAATAGGCTGGGTGGCATGAACAAGCCCATTGATGCCACCACCACGCCCGCCTGGGCCAAGCTCACCGAACTCAAGCAGCAGTTCGCGCCAGACCTGCGCGGCTGGTTCGCAACCGACCCCAATCGTGCGGCCAAGTACACCTTCGACGTGGCCGACCTCCACGTCGATTTGTCGAAGAACTTCCTCACCAACGAGGTGCTCACCGCGCTCGTCGAACTCGCGGAGCAGGTCGACGTCCCCGGGCGCCGCGACGCCATGTTCGACGGCGAACGCATCAACGTGACCGAGAACCGCTCCGTGCTGCACACCGCGTTGCGGCTGCCTGCCGGCGTGCAGCTTGAGGTGGACGGGCAGGACGTCGTCGCGGACGTGCACGACGTCCTGCGTCGCATGGGGGAGTTTTCCGACGAGGTCCGCTCCGGCGCGTGGGTGGGGATCACCGGCAAGCGCATCGAGACCGTTGTGAATATCGGCATCGGCGGCTCCGACCTCGGGCCGGTGATGGTCTACGAGGCCCTGCTACCGTACAAGCAAGATGGGCTGGCATGCCGGTTCGTCTCCAACATTGACCCGTCCGACGTGTACGAGAAGACGGCCGATCTCGACCCCGAGACCACGCTGTTCATCGTCGCGTCCAAGACGTTCACGACGCTGGAGACCCTCACCAATGCACGCCTGGCGAAAGCCTGGCTGCTCGACGCGCTCTCCAAGCAGGGCGCCATTGACGGCAGCGACGAGCAGCGTCGCGAGGCTATTGCGAAGCACTTCGTAGCGGTGTCGACGGCGCTCGACAAGGTGGCTGACTTCGGCATCGACCCGGCCAACGCATTCGGCTTCTGGGACTGGGTGGGAGGTCGCTACTCCGTCGACTCCGCAGTCGGGCTGTCGGTCATGATCGCCATCGGGCGCGACGAGTTCCAGAACTTCCTAGGCGGCTTCCACGCCGTCGACGAGCACTTCCAAACCGCGGAACCAGCCCGCAACGTGCCGCTGCTCATGGGCTTGCTGAACATTTGGTACGTCAACTTCTTCGATGCCCACTCGCACGCGGTGCTGCCGTACGCGCAGTACCTCCACCGCTTCGCCGCCTATCTGCAGCAGCTCACGATGGAGTCGAACGGCAAGTCGGTGCGGTGGGACGGCACGCCGGTGACCTCGTCGACGGGTGAAATCTTCTGGGGCGAGCCCGGCACGAACGGCCAGCACGCCTTCTACCAGCTCATCCACCAGGGCACCCGCCTCATTCCGGCCGACTTCATCGCCGTCGCCAACCCTGCCCGCCCGCTGCGTGACGGCGACACCGATGTGCACGGGCTGTTCCTCGCGAATTTCTTTGCGCAAACGGCGGCGCTCGCCTTCGGTAAGACGGAGGACGAGGTACGCGCCGAGGGCACGGCGGAAGAGATCGTGCCCGCGCGCGTGTTCGCCGGCAACCGGCCCACGACGTCCATCCTCGCGCCGGCGCTGACTCCGTCGGTGGTGGGCCAGCTCATTGCGCTCTACGAGCACATCACGTTCGTGCAGGGCGTGGTGTGGGGCATCGACTCGTTCGACCAGTGGGGTGTGGAGCTCGGCAAGAAGCTGGCGCTCGAGATTGCTCCCGCGGTGAACGGCGACGAGGCGGCGCTGGCCAAGCAGGATGGCTCCACGCAGGCGCTGGTCTCGTGGTACCTCGCGAAGCGTGCTTGACAAGGTACGCAAGGGCATCGGCTGGGCCCTGATCGTCGGGGTCCTGCCGGTGCTGGGCGCCCAGCTGCACACTATCGGCGCATCGTGGGGGAGGGTGTACGACGCGGCAGGTGCGCCGTCGAAACGCGACGTGCTCGTGCTGGGTGCGAAAGCTGCTCGAGGCGGCCCGTCCGCGTTTCTCGCGGCGCGGCTCGACCTCGCCGTTGAGTTGTTCCGACGGGACATGGCGCGCCGCATCATCGTGAGCGGTGACGGCAGGGCAGAGGCCAACAATGAGCCACGCGTGATGCGCGAGTATTTGGAGCGGCGAGGGGTGCCGTCGGGGATCATCGTCGAGGACCCGAAAGGCCTCGATACCTACGATTCCTGCTTTCGTGCCCGCGATATCTACGGTGCGGATGCGGTTGCCGTAGTCACGCAGGATTTCCATGTGCGACGAGCGGTGACGGTCTGCCGTGCGCTCGACGTGGATGCGTGGGGTGTGGCGGATCAGTCTGTGGCCGGGCGCTGGCCGCTGGTGTGGGGCAGGGCCGTGCTGCGTGAGAGTCTCGCCAACGTCAAGATGGAGCTCGATCTTCTCTCCGGCCGTCCTCCTGCCGCTGGGGGCTGAGAAGTCGGGCTTTGGTGGTTGAGCCGCAGCCGAAGGCGGCGTGTCGAAACCTGGCCGGGCTCCGGTGGTTGAGCCGGCCCGGAGGGCCGAGTCGAAACCACTACTTCTGCAATAGGTGTCTCTGGGCCAGCCGTGCTACAATCAAGTTGAAATATCAACAACAGAAAGCGTCTACACATCATGGCTCTCAAACTCATCGTCACCAGCACTCGTGATTCTCGCGTAGGAGACGCGATTGCGCAGCGCATTGCTCCCGTCATCGCAGAAGGTGCAGGCCGGGAAGTGGACGTGCTCGACCTCGTCGACGTGAATCTCCCGCTCTCGAATGAGCCCCAGATGCCGAGCCTGGGGAACTACCAGCATGCGACAACGAAGGCGTGGGCGGAGATGGTCGCCAGCGCGGACGGCTTCGTGTTCCTGACCCCTGAATACAACGGCTTCTTCACTGCAGCTGCGAAGAACGCCGTCGACACGGTGTATGCCGAATGGGGCGGCAAGCCGGCAGGCATCGTCGGATACGGGTTTGGGGGAGCCAACAGAGCGGTGCCGTTGCTGGCGCAGCTGCTGACCAACGTCAATCTCGAGGTCGTTGAATCCTCCGTGCAGATGCCGTTCGGTGACGCACTAGGCGAGGACGGCCTCGACATCGATGCGCTCGTCGCCCCACACCTCGATGCGCTGCGTGTTCTGGGAGCCCAGCTCGCGTAACAACGCCGCCGGTCGCGGGCCTTCCGCAGATGGTTGAGTAGCAGGCGAAGCCTGCGTATCGAAACCGGTCCGGGATGATTTCGATACGTCGCTGACGCGGCTACTCAATCATCGAGGGTGCGCGTGGGCGCTACTCAATCATCCGGGTGAGGTGCCCCGATGGTTGAGCCAGCCCGAGGGGCCGTGTCGAAACCATCACCAGACGGAGACGCCGCGCCCCCGTACCGAAGCCTGGCCCAAGTAGAGTGTCTGCGTGCCGAAACGTACGACGCTCGCAGACATCGCTCGCGCAGCCGAGGTCTCAGTGGCGACCGTCAGCATGGTGCTGAATCGTCGCGAGGGGTCGAGGGTGTCTGAAGCGACGGCGGAGCGCGTGCGTCGTGCCGCTCGTGAACTGGGTTATGTGCCCGATGTTGCGGCCCGCACGCTACGTACAGGCCGCAGTAAGGTGCTGGGGTTCATCTCCGACGAGGTGACGGTCACGCGCTTCGCGTCAGGCATGGTGCGCGGCATCCTTGAAGGTGCCGACAAGCACGGTCACGGCGTCATGATCATGGAGATCGATCACCGCGCCGAGCGGCTTGAGCAGGCGGTGCGCACGTTGCGGGCCAGGCGCGTCGACGCGCTCCTCATCGGGTTCATGGCGTCACGTGAGATTGAGGTGCCGCTGGGTGACTGGGCGGTGCCGCTCGTCGCGGTGAATGGAAGCGTGCCAGGCGCGACGAGTGTGCTCCCAGATGAACCCGCTGCTGGGCGGGCGTCCGTCGAGTATCTGCTGCGGCACGGGCATCGTCGGATCGCCATGGTAGGCCATCATCCAGCGCCGCAGCCGACGTCGCTGTCAGTCAATATTTGGCCGCGTATGCAGGGGATCGACCAGGCGATGGCGGACGCCGGGCTCGATTTTGTTGCCCGCCACGACGGCACCGATTGGGAGCCGCCGCTCGGCTATGAGGGCACGTTCAATGTGCTCAATGCGGAGCCGACGGCGATCCTGGCCGCCAACGACCGCATAGCGTTCGGTGTTTATCAAGCGCTGCAGGAACGAGGGCTTCGGGTTCCCGACGACGTCTCGGTGATGTCGTTTGATGACGAGGAACTTGCTGGGATGCTGCGCCCGGGGTTGACGACGCTTCGACTGCCGTACAGCGAAATGGGGTCCATGGCCGTGGATATAGCGCTCGGTCACGCCCCGCATCTTGTGGGGCAACAGCAGTGCTTGCTCCCTCTCGGGCTCGTGGAGCGCGACTCCGTGCAAACAATCTGACCCCCCTGTCGCAACAAAAGCGGAGCGTGTTATCTTCGTGCTTAATCGTTTAACCCAACGAGTCAGCAATAGCGCCGACGCGCAATGATGCAAGGGATGATGCAATGTCAACGTTCAAAGAGACGCTGAAGAAACCGGCATACGCCTTCGGGTCAGTCACGCTCTTTCTTTTCTTCGCCTCCTGGGGAATATGGTGGTCGTTCTTTCAGATTTGGCTGACGAGCGATAGCGTCGGTTTGCAGTTGTCTGGCGAACGCGTCGGCACGGTGTACTCGATTAATGGCGCCGTCACGATGGTGTTGATGATCGTGTACGGCACCATCCAAGACAAACTTGATCTCAAGCGCACACTGACGATCGCAGTGGCGTCGGTGATGGCCCTGATCGGTCCGTTTGCGACGTGGGTGTACCTGCCGCTGCTTCAGTCCAATTTCCTCCTTGGCGCTGCTCTCGGAGGAATCGTGCTCTCGGCGGGCTTCATCGGAGCATTCGGCTTGTTTGACGCATTCGTCGAACGCATCAGTCGCCGACATGGGTTCGAGTTCGGACAAGCTCGCATGTGGGGGTCAGCGGGCTATGCCGTTGTTGCTCTCATAGCGGGATTCATGTTCACGGTGAACCCGGCCATCAACTTCTGGATTAGTTCGATGTTCGGTTTGGTGCTGCTGCTCGTGCATCTCTTCTGGTATCCAGATCGTAACGACGAGGGATCCGCTGTCGAAGAAGTGGCCGTCACGCCGTCGGTACGAGAGATGTTTGGCCTCCTCAAAGACCGAAACGTGTGGGCAGTGATCGTTGTCGTGTTCTTGTCGTGGACCTTCTACACCGTGTTCGATCAGCAGATGTTCCCTGACTTCTACGTCTCGCTGTTCTCCACCGAGCAGATCGGACAGCAGACGTACGGCGTTCTCAACTCGGTGCAAGTATTTCTTGAGGCAGCCATGATGGGTGTAGTTCCGCTGGTGCTGCGTAAAGTCGGCGCTCGTAACACTCTGCTGCTCGGCATCTGCGTGATGTTCGTGCGGATCCTCGCCTGCGGACTCTTCCACGATCCAATCCTCATCTCCAGCGCCAAGATGATGCATGCGCTCGAGGTGCCGTTGTTCGTGCTCGCGATGTTTAAGTATCTCAATCTGCACTTCAACCCGGCTTTGTCAGCGACGCTCTACCTCGTTTGCTTCAACCTCGCCTCGCAGCTGGGCAACGTCACCTTGTCCAACCCGCTAGGTCAGCTCCGTGACTCGATCGGTTACCAGAACACCTTCCACGTCATCGCCGGTGTAGTCGCCGTCGCAGCGATCTGGGCGTTCTTCGTATTGAAACCCGACAGCAAAGCCGTCCAACCCGTCGGCGACTCCGAACTCAAGAAAGCGTGATGAGCACATGACCAACGAACTCGCAGCAGCTGCTGCAGCCAACCGCATACTCGAACAGTCCCTCAACAAGCGCTGGTACCCGACGTTCCACATCGCGGCGCGCGCAGGATGGATTAACGACCCCAACGGGCTCTGCCACTTCAACGGGCGTTACCACGTCTACTTTCAGCACTATCCGGCGAGCACGCAGTGGGGGCCGATGCACTGGGGGCACGTCTCCAGCGCGGATCTCGTGCACTGGCGCCACGAGCCGATCGCGCTCGCGCCCAGCGCCGAAGAAGATTCGGGGGGCGTCTGGTCGGGATCGGCCGTGGTCGTCGACGACGTGCAATACGTGTTCTACACCGGAAACCAGTGGGAGGGTGACGGCGACGGGGACGCGAAGATTCAGCGCCAGATGCTCGCGACGTCCACTGATGGCATTCACTTCGAGAAGCAGGGTGTGGTGATCGAGGCGCCCGGCTATTCCGATTTTCGGGATCCCAAGGTGTGGCGCATGGGCGAGCGTTGGCACATGATCGTCGCAGCCAGCTCGAAGGAGGGTCGCGGCCAGGTGTGGCATTACATGTCGGATGACCTGCGTCAGTGGGAATTCGACCGTGTGATTTTTGAAGATCCAGACCCCGACGTGTTCATGGTCGAATGTCCAGACCTCTTCGAGCTCGACGGGCGCTGGGTGCTGATCTATGGGCCCATGACCACGCGTCGACCCTCCGGCTACGCTTGCCGCAACGGCCACAACGCTGGATATGTCGTCGGGCGCTGGGAGCCAGGCGCGGAGTTCGTGATCGAGGAGCCCTACCGGCCCCTCGACTGGGGGCACCATTACTACGCGCCACAGACCATGGCCACGCCCGACGGGCGGAGGGTTGCGTTCGGCTGGATGGGCGGATTCACGCTTCCGCTCGCGAGCCAGGCTTCCGACGGGTGGAGCGGGCAGATGGCCTTGCCGCGAGAGCTGCGGCTCGATGGGGATGGTCGGCTGATCGCAACCCCCATCCAGGAGTTGGAGCAGCTTCGTCGAGATTCACGCGACTGGGGGGAGGCCACGCTCCAGGCGAACGAAGATCTGATGCTCGCGTCCGACGCGGCAGCCGTCGAAGTGGAACTGGAGGTCGACCTCGAGGCGAGCTCAGCCGAGCAGATTGGGCTGTTGGTGCACGCGACGCGCGACGGGCGAGGCACGTGGGTTGGCTACGACGACCAATCTCGCCGAATCGTGCTCGACAGGCGGACCGTCGTGGATCGTGGCGTGCGCTCGGCGCCGTACGAAGGGGGCGGTGTATTGAGGTTGCGCGTGTTTGTAGACCGGGGCTCGGTTGAAGTATTCATCGGCGACGGTGCGGAGAGCCTGTCGTCTCTGAGCTTCCCCAGCGACGGGCCCCGTGCAGTCGTGCTCTCTTGCACCATGGGCGACGCCACAGTGAACCGTATCCGAGTGCATCAGCTCGACAGCGGCTGGGAGTGATCGCGGCCTTCAGCTAACCCAATATCCACACGCGTTGCTCGAAACAGCCCAAAATGGCCGATTTCAGCAAACGCGTGTGGATATTGGGTTAGTTTGCCGTTTGGCTCCGATGGTTGAGCCGGCCCGAAGGGCCGTGTCGAAACCATCACCAGACGGAGACGCCGCGTCCCATGCCGTAGTAGTTCCAGCCGGCGTCGCTCCATTGCTTCGGGTTGAGCACGTTGCGTCCGTCGACGATATTGGGGGAGCCCACCTTCTGCAGCAGCTCGGCGGGGTCGAGGCTGAGGAATTCCTTCCACGGGGTGAGCAGCATCACCACGTCGGCGCCGCGCACGGCGTCGTCGACGGTGTCCGGCACGGTGAGATCGGGCCGGCGTCGGCGCAGCTCGGGCCCCGCCGCAGGATCGTAGATCTGCAGTTCCGCACCGCGCGCCCACAGCCGGGTGGCGATGTCGAGGGCAGGGGAGTCTCGGAGGTCGTCGGTTTCGGGCTTGAACGTGATGCCCAGCACCGCCACCTTTTTCCCGACGAGGCGGCTACCCACCGCATTCTCTGCCAGTTCGACGGCAGCGTCGCGACGCCGCAGATTGATGCCGTCGACCTCCCTCAGGAATCCGAGCGCATCGCCCACGCCGAGCTCGCCAGCGCGCGCCATGAACGCGCGGATGTCCTTCGGTAAGCAGCCTCCGCCGAAGCCGATGCCTGCTTGCAGGAACTTCGAACCGATGCGGTCGTCGTAGCCGATCGCCTCCGCCAAGCGCGTGACGTCGCCGCCGGTGGCCTCGCAGAGCTCGGCCATGGCGTTGATGAATGAGATCTTCGTCGCGAGGAACGAGTTGGCCGCTACCTTCACGAGCTCCGCGGTGGGATAGTTTGCGACGATCAACGGCGTGCCGGCGGCCAGCGGCTTGGCGTAGCACTCGTCGAGCATCGTCTTGGCCTGCTCGCCCACGGCTCGATCTTCGGGGAGACCATAGACGATCCGGTCGGGGGTGAGCGTGTCCTCCACCGCGTGGCCCTCCCGCAGGAACTCTGGGTTCCACGCCAGGATGAGGCGTTTACCGCTCGTCGCCAGGCGCTCGGACACCCGCTGCGCCGTGCCCACCGGCACCGTCGACTTACCCGCGACGAGCACAGGCTCATCGCCGTTGGGTTCAGCGTGGCTGACGATAGTTTCGACGGCGGCGTCCACGTACGTCATATCGGCCGCGATGTGTCCCTGCCGTTGCGGGGTACCCACGCCGATAAAGTGAATCTGCGCGTCGGCGATCTGCGTCGGATCCGTGGTAAATCGCAGGTTCTTCCCGACGTGACGCTCCAGCAGTTCGGGTAGCCCTTCCTCGTGGAAGGGGGCAATGCCCTGCGACAGCTTGGCGATCTTCGCTTCGTCCACGTCGAGCCCCACCACGTCGTGGCCCAACTCCGCCATGCAAGCCGCATGCACCGCGCCAAGATACCCGCAGCCGATCACAGAAATACGCATATCCCGCACTCTACCGGCGTGGGTGGCATTGGGCGTGGCGCCTCGTCGGTGCCAGAATAGCCGGCATGGAATCCTTGCCTGCACAGCTCGATGCTCGCTTGCGCGCCCTCACCGGCGTCGACCCGGAAATGCGCCCCGCCACCAAACCCCAGTTTGGGCACTTCCAGTCGAATGTGGCTTTGCGCCTGGCGAAGCAAGAGGGCAAACCGCCACGCGAAGTCGCGGCTAGCCTCGTCGATCAGCTTGACGTTGCTGATCTGTGTGAGCCCTTGGAGATTGCCGGGCCGGGATTCATCAACTTCCGGCTGCGCCCTGAGGTGCTGGCGGCGGCAGCGACGGAGATCCTCGAGGACCCGAAGCACGGGCTGAGCGTCACGGATCACCCGCAGCGCATCGTCATCGACTACTCGGCGCCGAACGTCGCCAAGCAGATGCACGTCGGACACCTGCGCACGACGATCATCGGCGACTGCTTCAATCGCGTATTCCGCGCACTCGGCCACGTCGTCATCGCGCAGAACCACATCGGCGACTGGGGCACACAGTTCGGCATGCTCATCGAGCAAGTGCTGTTCGAGGGTATCGACGCAAGCCAGCTCACGTTGCCGGAAGCCGACGCGCTCTACAAGCGTGCTGCCGCGCACTTCAGGGATGATGAAGAGTTCGCGACGAAGGCCCGCGCCCGGGTGGCGATGTTCCAGGGCGGCGATGAGGAGTCGCTGTCGATTTGGCGCCAGCTCGTGGACATCTCCAAGCCCGCCTTCAACGAGGCCTATCGCCGTCTAGGCGTGCTCCTCACCGACGACGACCTCGCAGGCGAGTCCACCTACAACGACGACCTTCCCGTGCTCGTGAAGGAACTCGAGGAATCGGGAGAAGCTGTCATCGACGACGGCGCACTCTGCGTGTTCGTCGAGGGCATCGACGCGCCCATGATCGTGCGGAAATCCGACGGCGGATATGGCTACGCCACCACCGATCTGGCCGCCATTCGCCGCCGGGTGCGTGAGCTTCATGCCGACCGCATCATCTACGTCACCGACGCCCGCCAGGCCGGGCACTTTCATCAGCTGTTCGCCGTCGCGCGCAAGGTGGGGTTCCTCCCCGAGGGGGTCATCGCCGAGCACGTCGGTTACGGCATGGTGCTGGGCGAGGATGGCAAGCCGTTTAAGACCCGCGACGGGTCTGCCGCGACGCTGTCGTCGCTGCTCGACGCCGCCGAAGAGCAGGCAGCCCCGAATATTGCGTTGGCGGCTATCAAGTACGCCGACCTCTCCAACGGGCTGCAGAAGGACTACGTGTTTTCCGCCGAGCGCATGGTGCAAACCAACGGCGACACCGGCCCCTACCTCCAGTATGCGCACGCGCGCATCTGTCAGATCCTGCGCAAGGCCGAGGCTGAGGGCATCGGGCATGGCGCCGTCACGCTGCTCACCGAGCCTGCCGAGCAGCAGCTCGCGCTGCTGCTCACGCGCTTCGGGGAGGTCGTGGACGAGGTGGCCGCCGAGCTCACACCCCACAAGCTGTGCGGCTACCTGTACGAGCTCGCGGGGGCGTTCTCGACGTTCTACGAGCAGTGTCCGGTGATGAAGAGCGACGACGACGTGCGCGCGTCGCGTCTCGCGCTGTGCGACACCACTAGGCGGGTGCTCGCCTCGGGCCTGGACCTCCTCGGCATCGACGCACCCGACCGGATGTGACTGGCTGCGCGGGGAGTGACTGGCCATCGAGTGCCGCACTCCCGGCCATCGAGTAGGGCCGAAGGCCCGTATCGAGATGCCTCGCGGGGTGTCGATACGCCCGCTTCGCGGGCTACTCAACCACCGGGACGCGGCGGCTAGTGGTCCTCGGGATGGATCTGGGCGTCGGCGGCGGCCATCGCGGCGCCGATGATGCCGGCCTGGTTACGCAACACCGCGGGAACCGCGGGCGTCTTGATATTGAGGTTCGGGCCGAACTTGTCCCAATCCTTCGAGACGCCACCCCCGATGACGAACAGGTCGGGGGAGAACAGCATCTCGACGTGCGAGTAGTAGCGGTGCAGGCGCTTCGTCCACTCCTTGTAGGAGAGCCCCTCCTTATCCTTAATCGACGACGCAGCGCGCTTTTCTGCCTCGTGCCCGTCGATTTCGAGGTGGCCGAGCTCCGAGTTCGGCACGAGCACACCGCGGTGAATGATCGCCGACCCGATGCCCGTCCCGAGCGTGGTCACAATCACCACCCCCTGGTGATTCTTCGCCGCACCGTAACGCACCTCTGCGAGGCCAGCGGCATCCGCGTCGTTCACCAGCGTGATGTCCCGTCCCAGCCGCTCGGTAAAGAACTCGTTGGCATGTAGCCCCGCCCACTTTTGGTGCAAATTCGCGATGAACGGAATCACACCGTGTACCACCGGTGCAGGGAAGGTGATGCCCACGGGCACATCGCCGATGGTGGGGGTGAAGTGGTCGATGATTTCACCGATCACATCGCCAACATTCTTCGGCGTCGACTTCTCGGGCGTGGGGATGCGCAGACGGCTTTGTGTCAGCTCACCCGTGGTGAGGTCCACGGGGGCTCCCTTGATGCCCGAACCGCCAACGTCGATGCCCAAGAATATGCTGCTCATGGCAGCACCTTATCGGGTGCCTGCTCGACGTTCGATCGCCGGGCTGCCCTTGAACGCTGTAGCTCGTCGTGGAACAACTGGCGGGTGTGCGCCGGCTCGAGATGGGAGATGCTCACGTCGGGGGCGCCGTCGATCACCTGCACCTGCACGCTAGCCACTCTCACCAGTCGCTGCAGTGGCCCTTGCGAGATACCCAGCCCCTGCACTCGGGCGTGCGGAACGATCTCGACGTCGTCGCTGAGCAGCGCTCGACGCTGCGCGATGGCGGAATCTTCGACGGCGAACCAACGCCGCCCGAACCACGTCAGCCAGCGTCCGCGCGGCGACTGCTCCCACCACGTGAAGGCCGTGGGGTCCACGTCGGGCCAGATCAGTGCGATCACGTGTCGGGCCTCGTCGAATTTCCCGAACGGCATAACCATGTCGATACCGTCGTTGTTTTGCTCTTCGGAGGCGGCAACCTGGTTGCCGAGCACCGAAATCTTGACGCTCACCAACCCCGCCCAGCGCATGAACAGCGACTGGTGGAGGGAGACGGTCTGCACGCGGGCTGGCCGCAGCGTGGTTTGCACACGGGTGAGCGCGCCTTGCTGAATGCGCAGCCCCTTGCGCGTGCGAACGATCGTGAAGTCCCAGTACTTCAGCAGCGCCTGTGGAATCTGCCACATCACAGCGAGCACCGTCAGCCACAGCCATCCGAGGCCGGCCAGCAGACCGAACGGGCCGAGCGTGATGACCAACAAAATCAGCACCGTCAGCGTGACCCCGAACCCGTACGACAGAAACGCACCCAGCACGATATTGCCGGTCTGCGCCTTATACACCACTTCTTCGACGGCGCCGCCGGGCTGGGCGGGACCCGCGTCGCAGGTAGCGGTGGGTTGGTCATCGTGCTCCATGCGGGCCAGGAGGGTGTCGCGCATGGCTTCCGCTCGGTCGAGTTTGAGGTATCGCAGCGCCTGGCCGCCCTCGCCGCCGACGTCGATCTTCACCTCGGCGAGGCCGAGCAGCCGCGCGATGATGGGCCTAGTGATGTCCACCGACTGCACCTTGGTGAAGTCGATGCGGGTCGTCGACGTCGAAATGAAGCGCTTCTCGATGCGGAACTCGTCGTCGACGACGAATGTGGTGGTGCGCCACTGGACGACGCCAATGAGCAGCGCGAGCACTGCGACGAGGGCGATGCCGCCGAGGACGATCCACAGGATCAGCATGGGCGTCTCATCCAGCTTGATCTCTTCCTGGATGATCATGTTGATGATGAAGCCGACGACGGCGACGGCCACCAGCCACGCGTTGACGAGCCCGGTGAGGGGCGACGGGCGCTCCACCTTGCGGCGCGCCGGAGCCTGAGGTGCGCCGACGGTGGGGGAGGGCGCGTCGGAGAACGGCTGCGACATCAGATGCCCGCCCGCAGGTGTTGGCCGCGGTTGATGAAGCGGTCGCGGATGGCCTCGGCCGCCTCGCGGTCGAGGCCCGGGATGGTGATGCTGCCCGACGACGAAGCCGTCACCATTTGCACGCTGGCTAGGCCGAACATCCGCTCAATTGGCCCCGCGCTCACCTCGACGAGCTGCATGCGTCCGTAGGGCACGCACGTGAGTTCGCGATGCCACAGGCCCTGCGTGACGTACACGTCCTCGTCGCGCTCGGCGTAGCCCCAGCGCTTCCACACCCGCGGTGCCCGGACGAAACGCCAGGTGACGAGCGCGAGCACACCCACCAACGCCACCCAGAAGATCCACGGCATCCGGGCAGCAGATGCAGCGAAGTAGGCGCCGACGAGCATCGCGCCGCCCAGGATCGTCCAGATGATGGCGATGCTGATGAGTTTCACCGTCAGATACTTACGCGAGATCGGTTGCCACTGCTCGGCAGGAGGGGCGAAGAGGGTATCCATCGAAGGCATACGATGAATCCTAGTGAGCCCACGCTAGCCGCGCGATGCGGCCTCCAATACCTCGAGAATATGGACGAACGGTTTCCCGCTCACCCGGCTCATCGCCACCTCGCACGTGAGCGTCGTGGAGGCGTAGGCGTCGAAGGTGCGTGCGTTGATCTCCTCGACGGCGAGCCGAGTCGCAGCAGTGGGAAGTTCGGGGCGCAACAGACCGCGCTCACCGTGGGCCCCGCAGCAGTTCCACGTCGATGGGATGACGACCTCGTCGGCGACGGCGTGCGCAATGGTAACTAGCGCGTCGATGTTGTCGAGGTGGTGATTGGCGCACGACGGGTAGAGCAGCAGTGAGCCGAGTGGCTCCTTGATGGTGAGCTGCGGGAGGATCGTCGTCGCGACGAAGTCGACCACGTCGACGATCTCCGGCAACGGTTCCGAGTACGGCTGCAGCATGGTCTGCAGGGCGTGTGTGCAGGCGGAGGAATCGACGATGATGAGCTGGTTCGCGTGGGGTGAGAGGGCTCGTCGCACCTGCCCGGTCATGGTCTGCTCGCCGAGCCGCATGCCGCGGCTGCTCCACGGGATGCCGCAGCACAACCGCGACGCATTGAGTAGCGTGACGGCGACTCCGGCGCGCGTGCGCAATGCGCTGAACGCGTCGAACACGCCCTCGCCGGGCGCTCCGAGGAGGGTTTGTTGGCACCCGGGGAAATAGGCGGCGACGGCGTCCTCCGCGGTCTGCTCGCGACGGGGGCGCCTGCGCACCTTCGAACCGCCGGTGAGATCGTCGGAGTACGCCCAGACGCTGTCGCCGCCGTAACGTTTACGGCCCAACGCAATGAGCGATCGAGCGATGGGCTGGACGCGTTTGGCCGTAGACATCGCCGTCGAGACGAACGATGTGGCGCGGCCCCAGTTGCGTGCGGCGCGGTCCCAGTTGCGCTCGCTGGCTTCCGTTGTTCTGGCGCTGCGTTGGCGTCGCACGAGTTCGCCGGTGTCAATGCCGAGCGGGCAGGTCACCTGGCACATGCCGGCGGCGGAACAGGTGTCGATGGCGGCGTATTGGTAGTTCTCTGCAACCGCTTCGAGCAGCTCGGTGTCGTGCTGTCGGGCGGCGATTTCGCGCTGCAACACAATGCGCTGCCGGGGCGTGAGCGTGAGCTCGGCTGACGGGCACGTCGGCTCACACAGGCCGCATTCGATGCAGCGGTCGACGGCGTCCGAGATGGTCGGCATGAGTTTCAGGTTGGACAGGTGCGCGTCGGGAGTGTCGTTGAACATCACCCCACGGTTCATGATGTTGAGCGGGTCGAAGAGGTGTTTGATCTCGCGCATGCATTCGTAGAGTTCGACGCCCACCTGCCGCTCGAGGAAGGCAGCCATGGCGCGCCCAGTGCCGTACTGTGCTTTGACAATGCCGTTCTTGGCCAGCACGAGTTTGACGTAGGCTTCCATGAAACGTTTGTACTTCCGTAGCCGTTCGGTGGCCGAGAAACGTTCAGTGAACACGAAATGCAGTGTGCAGTCGGTGAGGTGCCCGGTGATGGCCGGCTGCTGGATGCCGAACCGGGCGAACAGCCGTCGCAGCTCACGGATGGTGTCGACGATGTGCTCACGCGGCACGCTGCAGTCCTCCATCACCAGTGTCGTCGCTGGCGGGCGGCGTCGCGCGAGGGCGACGTGCACGTCGTGGTACAGGTGCGACAAGGGTTGGGCGGGGGCCTCGTCGGTGACGTCGTACACCTCGGGAAGTTCCGCGACGACGTCCCTCACGCTCGCCAGCCGTTGCTCGAGCGCGTCGGGGGTTTCGTCGCGCATCTCCAGCCAGAGGGCTGCATGCTCGTCGAGTTCGAGGTTGGAGATGTTGGTGAGTGCGTCGGGCAGGGACTGGGCCACGCGGAGGGCTTCCACGTCGAACAGTTCGATGGCGTCGAATCCCAGTTCGACAAGGCGTGATGCGGCATCGACGGCCTCAGCGAGCGTGGGGAAGAGGGCAAGGTTCGCGCGGTACGCGGGCAGCACCGGGACGGTGCGCATGGTGGCCTCGGCGATGAAACCGAGGGTTCCTTCACTGCCCACCATGAGTTGTCGGATGATGGCGGACGGTTTGGAGAAGTCGGTGAGCGCGCGGAGCTGATAGCCCATCGCGTTGCGCATCGACCACAGGCGGGCGATGGTGGCGAGCGACTCCGGGTCCTCGCGCAGGCGTCGTCGGAGGATAGCGAGGCCGCCGGCGACCGTCGGTTCTTCCCAGCTGAGGGCGAGGTCAGCGTCGGGTGCCGAGGTGTCGACGACGCGCCCGTTCGGGAGCACTACCACCATCGAATCCACGGTGTGAAACGCGTCTTGTGTCAGCCCGAACATCCGCCCTGTCGCGTTGTTGGCGAGGACACCCCCCAGCGTGGCAGATTGCCCGCTGACCGGATCCGGGCCGAGCCGACGCCCGTGGGGGCGTAGCTGAGCGTTGATAGCCGCGACGGTAGCGCCTGCGCCCGCGCGCACCCGTTCGCCGTCGTCCAGCACCTCGATGTGCCGGAACCGGCGGCGTACGTCGACGAGGATGTCGTCGCTGATGGCCTGCCCGCTCAGGCTCGTGCCGCCGCCGCGCAGCGTGAGCCGACGGCGCTGCTCCCGCGCTTCCGCGAACAGTGCACGGATGTCGTCGAGACCGGATGCGACCACAACTTCCGCAGGGAACTCGAGGAATCGGGACGCATCATGGGAAAGCGCGAGCCGCGTCAACGGATCGGCGCTTCGCAGCATCCCTTCGGTCACAGGCCAAATCCTAGCCCGGGTGGGCGCTGCCTGCAGGGCATGTCTATGGTCGTTGGTAACGCTGCTATGATGATGCGTCGAAGCAATTGCGGACGTAGTTCAACGGTAGAGCGTCAGCTTCCCAAGCTGAATGTTGCGGGTTCGAATCCCGTCGTCCGCTCCAATGAGCAGCAGAATTGGGCAATGGTGTCGACCTCGCGGAATCCGGGTTCAGCGTTTGGTATTCACGCGGACGCTGCTCAAGGAGGGCAGGTGGAGGCCGGTAAGGCTGAGGTTGAGACAACATCGATCAGGCCGCTCGACGACTACCGACGCAACAGGTCGAGCGCCGATGCGCAACAAGTCGAGAAGGCCGTCGCGGCGGACAACCCGGAGGACCAGTGACGGACTACTACGTCTATCTCGACGAGACAGGCTCAGCAGACTACAACAAGAAATCGGGCGAGTATTTCAGCATTGGTAGCGTTGCCTACAAAGGGGAGCATCGCGACCCCCTCTGGAGGGGGTTCCAGCTCCGCACTGATTTGGAGGCTCGTGGGGTTCACTTACCCACGGGGTTCCACGCCGCCGATGACTCGAGAGCGACCAGAAACGAAGTATTCGAGGCCATCAAGCAGTTTCCTCCGATGCGCTTTGATGCCACCCACCTCCTGAAGGAGAACGCCTACGACAGCGTTCGGAAGGAGGGTAAGACGCGCCTCTATCATCTGGCACTGTACCTTCATCTGAAGCACGTCATCCAGCTGCTTGGCGGTGTTGGTGACCGCGTCTTCGTGATCGCCGGTACCATCCATCTCACGAGGGGAACAACGCAGGCAGCCAAGGGGGCACTGGAGGACGTATGTCGGCAAAGTTCCACGCTCAACCGGCCTGTCATCCCGTGCCTATGGGAGGCGAGAACTTCGTGGGGGATACAGGTTGCCGACTACTGCCTTTGGGCGCTCCAGCGAGAAAGCGCAGGCAAGCCATGTCAGTGGTTCCCCAGCGTCGTCAAACCCCTGCAGGCGAGCGATTTCTACCCATGGGGGAGAAAGTAGGAAGACCAGCTATCCCGGTAGGAAAGGCCCCCCTGGGGCTCTTATCACTGGTCTTCTGGATCCAGTATCGCACAGAGAATCTCTACAATCCAGAGTGCGGAGCGCTGCGATCTGCACCCATGGACTGGACTAACGAGAGCACGCCGAGGTGAAGCGGCAAGATAGATCAAGTTCGTGGTTGGTCTACCCGCCACCAACTTGATCTATCTTTCGGTTTGCCGTGGGGGGGGGTGACGAGAAGAGTTAATCGTCCGTGAGACGCTCGGTGGGGGTGGCTGCCTCAGCGCGGATGTCCGTCGGGAAGAACGGCACGACGACGAGCGCTCTCCCGGTGACTGTGGCCGACGTGGTATCGCCGCGACGATGCACCGTCGCCGACACGTCAGTGAGCGACCCGTTGGCGGTGGCATCGTGAGCGGCCTGTTTGCCGGCGGCTTCTGTGGCGCCGTAGGCGGCAGCGGCGCGCGCCGCATCTTGAGCCGCCGCGTGCGCTGTGGTCTGCGCCCACGACATCATCGCCCACTGCACCGCGAGCAAGAAAATGCCGATGACAAGGGGCAGCAGCAGGGACACCTGCACCGACCCGCTCAGCCCTCGTTCATCTCGCATGGCACATTCTTAGCTGATCGCCGGGTCAACTCGCGCCAGAATCGGCGCACTGTGGAAAACTCGTTGGGTTTGGGTGGTGCGTCTCGATCGGCCCTTCGGGCCTACTCGACGGTCGATGAAACCAGCCCGGTGGTTGAGTAGCAGGCGCAGCCTGCGTATCGAAACGCCGAGGGCCGCCCCACGCACGGTGGGACGGCCCTCGAGCGACAAAGGCGCGATCAGCCGGGGATCACGTCGCCAGACGGCCATTCGGACTTGATGAACTCCTTCACCTTGTCAGAGTGGAGCAGCTCGTCGAGCTTCTTCACCCCCTCGTTGTTGTTGTCCTTGCGCCAGACCAGCACGTTGGCGTAAGGGTTGTTCTCCACCTTCTCCGACAGGACGGCCTTCGACGCGTCGAGGCCGGCGGTGAGCACGAAGTTGGCGTTCACGATGGCGAGGTCGATGCCGGGATCGTCCACCATCTGCACCACAACCTCAGGCTGCAGTTCCTCGAATTTCAGCCCCTTCGGGTTCTGTTCGGGCTTCAGGTCGAGCACCGACGATTCCAGGGTGATGTCCTTCAACAGGCCGCCTTCCTGCAGCAGCAGGAGCGCACGCGCCTGGTTGGACACGTCGTTCGTAATGGCGACCTTCGTGCCTTCGGGCACCTCATCGATGGACTTCACCTCGCGGGCGAACACGCGCATGGGCTCGATGTGCACGCCCTCGCCGTGCTCAAACTCGTAGCCCTTGTTCGCCATCTCTGCCTCAAGGTACGGCAGGTGCTGGAAGTAGTTGGCGTCGAGTTCGCCGCTGTCCAGAGTCTGGTTCGGCAGAACGTAGTCGTCGAACTCCTTGATGGTGATGGAGAGGCCTGCGTCCTCGGCGAGGTTGTCGCGCACGTACTCGAGGATCTTCGCGTGGGGCACCGGGCTAGCACCCACGACCACCTCGGTGGCGCCACCCTTCGCGTCGGCACCGCCGTCGCTCGAAGCGGGCTTGGTGCTTCCGTCGGACGAGGCATCGGTACCGCCGCAGGCGGTGAGAGACATGGCGGCTGCCAACGAGGCAGCAACTACAGTAAGAAGCTTTCGCATAGGAATGACTCCTTTGCTCGGGGCCAACAACAAGTTGACCAGTTCTTCAATGCCGGCTTACGCCGGCGCCCCACGGGGTGTGGGGACAACCTAGGGAATTTCAGCGGTGGTCAACCAGCCGCGCCAGCAGTTCGCCAATGAGCTGAATGACCTGCACCACCACAATCAAGATGACGATGGTGATCACCATCACCTCGGGGATAAAGCGTTGGTAGCCGTAGTTGTAGGCGAGGCGTCCCAGCCCGCCACCGCCGACGAGCCCCGCCATCGCGGAGTACCCGACGATGGTGACGAGCGTCGTCGTCATCGCAGCAATCAACGACGGCAGCGCCTCCCTCAACCACACCTTCCAGATGATCTGAATCTTCGACGAACCCATCGCCCGGGCAGCATCCGTCTTGCCCGACGGCACGTCGCGCAGCGCGCTCTCCACCAGCCGCGCGAAGAACGGGATCGCGGCAATTGTGAGCGACACGCTCGCCGCAATCGGCCCGACCGCCGTGCCGACGAGCATCGTCGTGAATCCGATGAGCGACACCATCAAGATGGCGTATGGGAACGACCGCACCACGTTCACGACGACGCCGAGCGCGCCGCCGGCGACGCGCCCCCAGCGGCCAAGCGTGTTGAAGTTGAACAGCGCCACACCTAGAGGCAAACCGACCAGGATCGTGAAGAACCCAGAGATTCCGAGCATCAACAACGACTCCCAAAAGCCCACCTGAATGGCATCCCACATCTGGGGAGTCACAGTAGAGAAGTCCATCAGACCAGCACCTCCTGCAGCTCGGATGTGAGGCACGCGTCGGCGCCCTGCTCGAGGAACAACTGCACCACCCGACGAGGGTCAGTGCCGTCGGGAACCGCGATGCGCAGGTGCGAAAACGTGGTTCCTGCGAGGTGCTCGACGCTACCCGCGATGATCGCCAATTCCGCTCCGACGAGGTTCGACGTATGCGCGATCACCGGGCCAGCCGCCCGCGAGCCGCGGCAGAGCACGTCGACGAGCGTTCCGGGCACATCGTCGTGGTGGGGGATGCCGAGCAGCATCTGGCTGAGCTTGCCGTCGAGGGAGGAGACCACGTCGGTGAGCGGCCCACTTTCGATGATGCGCCCGTGGTCGAGCAGCGACACCGAGTTGCAGATGCGCTTGACCACATTCATCTCGTGCGTGATCACGATCACCGATCGCTCCGGACTGCGCAGGCTCAGGATGAGTTCGAGGATTTCGTCGGTGGTGCGCGGATCGAGCGCCGACGTCGGCTCGTCGAACAGCATCACGTCGGGGTGGGTGGCGAGCGCGCGAGCAATGCCCACCCGCTGCTGCATGCCGCCTGAGAGTTGCGACGGGTACAGCCGCGCGGCATCCGCGAGCCCGACCTGCTCCAACAGCTCCATCGCGCGAGCGTGGCGCTGTGCGCGCGGTACACCGGCGATCTCCTGCGGGTAGGCGACGTTGTTGAGCACCGTGCGCGAATCAAACAGGTTGGCTTGCTGGAACACCAGCCCAATCCGACGGCGTGCCCGGCGCAGATTCCGGTCTGTCGCTCGGGTCAGCTCCTGCCCGTTGATCTGGATGCTCCCCGCGCTCGGGCGCTCCAACATGGCGAGGCATCTCACCAACGTCGACTTGCCAGCGCCCGAGTGCCCAATGACGCCGTGCACTTCGCCGTTATCCACGGTGAGCGACACGCCGTCGAGCGCCAGCACGGTGCGGGATGCACTCACATACTGTTTCGTGAGATCGGTGACGGTGATCAACTGCTGCCTTTCGTTCCCCGCTCATTCAACCAGCCGGGCAGGGGCAGCCCCAACTTTCGTCCAGCGCCAACAAGCGGGGTTCACCCACAGCTGAACGAGCTCTGGGATTCCGACGGGTCACGCCCAGCGCGCGATGGCCTCAGCCACCTCGTCGAAACGCTCGCGATCGAGGACCGCCCCGATTCGGCGCACAGCGTTGGGATCAATGCGTAGAAAACGGTTGACGCGCACCTCGGACGGGCGGCGCTTGCGGTCCCAATCACCGCTGCCAATGTCCACCCAGTACCGCCCGGCGCGCGCCTCCTGCGCCGCGTCGACGTCGTGATCCTTGCTCGTCACCTGCAAGCCGATCAGCCAGTCGCCGTCGCGTCCGATCAGCAGCACGGGGCGATCCTTGCCCTGACTGTGGTCTTCCTCATAGGGCACCCACGTCCACACGACTTCGCCCGGGTCGGGCACACCGTCGACGTGCGGGTCGTACACCGGATCAAGGTGGCCGGTGAAATCGCCGGGATAGGGGTCGCCTGGTGAGGGCGTTTCGGGGTGGCTGCTCTTCTTCGATGGTTTGGGTTCTTGCAAGTCACCGGGGGAGGGGCGGACCGTCGTCGGGGCCGCCTTGGAATGCCTCTGCACCACCCGGCGGCCTTGCTTCGTCGTCGCATGGATGCTGTCCAGCACGAGACGCTTGAGCAGTCTCCTCCAGTTCACGCTTGTCCCCTACTTTCTGCGTCGTCTCACTCGAGGCTAGCGGAAGCGCGGCAGGCGCCCGTAATAGATGGTGCCCGGGCGGGCGTAGCGTGCCGGCTCGTGCGAGCGCACTCGTCGCCACTGCTCGAAATAGCCGCTCACCGGAGGCAAGAACAGCGACGTGCCTCCCACCAGCACCAGTCCCAAGGCAATCAGCCCATACAAGTTGATCAACAGCGCGACGAGCCCCGCCAGCCCCGCTGCGACGAGCGCCCCGACGCGCGCCCAACGTCGCCCATTCCAAGCCTGGAACCCGACGACCCCCGCGGCACCACCGGCCAGTCCGGCGAGCCCGGCGTAGATGAACTCGAGGAACAGCGAGAACCACTTGCCCGGCTCCGGCTCCACCCAGCCGGTGAGGTGCGCGGAAGCGAGGTACGACTCGGGGTGCGCGGCGCGCCACCAGTGCCAGCCGTAGCTCCACGCCACCGCGGCCACCGCGAGATACAGCACGATGGAAGCGACGACGAGCACCGCCGGACGGCGCGGCTCACCCGTGCGAGGGCTGAGGGGAACGTCGTCGCGAAGCTCCTCGATGGGTGGGAGCGTCGCGATCTCTTTCGGCTTGGCTTGCGTCATCCGAGCTTGCCCAGCACCAGTTCGGTGAACACCCGCACGCCATCGTCGAGCACGCCGTCGTCGAACTGCGCGAAGGCCGAGTGGTTGAACGGCGCGGTGGCGGGGTCGAGGTCTTTCGGGCATGCGCTCAGCCCGAAGAAGCAGCCAGGTGCCGCCTCGAGCACCTGCGAGAAGTCCTCGGAACTCGTGAGCGACTGCTCCCAGCGGACGTGACGCTCGGGGCTGAGCACCTGCGCGATGGTGTCCGCCACGTACTGCGTCTCGGTTTCGTCGTTGACGGTCACCGGGTATGGCGGGTGCGACGGGTGCACGTCGGTTCGTAGCCCGTGGGCGTCGCCGATACCGCGGGCGAGGCGCTCGAACCGTTCGATCACCTTGTTCCTGGCCTCGGGGGAGAAGGCGCGGATGGAGGCCTCGAGCCGTGCAGATTCCGGGATGACATTCGCCGACTGACCGGCGGCGATGGTGCCGATGGTGAGCACCACCGGGTCGAACACGTCGAACTGGCGAGTGACCATCGCGTGGGAGGCAGTGATGAGCTCCGCCAGCGCAGGCACCGGGTCGTTCGCCTTGTGGGGAGCGGAACCGTGCCCGCCCTGCCCGGTGTAGCGCACCTCGATGAAGTCGTGCGAAGCCATGGTGGTGCCGGGTTTCGTGGTGAACGTGCCGTAGGGCTCGAGGCCAGCCCAGACGTGGATGGCGTAGGCGGCGTCGATCTTCCGCCCCGCAGCCTCCAGCGCGCCCTCGCGGATCATGTAGCTGGCACCGTTGCGAACCTCCTCACCCGGCTGGAACATGAACAGCACATCGCCGGCGAGCTCGTCGCGACGGGCGCACAACTCACGGGCAGCGCCGATGAGCATCGTCATGTGGAGGTCGTGCCCGCAGGCGTGCATGGCCCCATTCGTCGACGCGTAGTCGAGCCCGGTGGCTTCCTCGACGGGCAGCGCGTCCATGTCGGCGCGCAGCAGCACGACGGGGCGGTCGCCGTCGGAGGGTTTCGTGCCGCGCAGCACGGCCACGACGCTGCTCAGCGATTCGCCCAGCGTGATCTCCAACGGCAGACCTTCGAGCGCTTCCAACACGAGCGCCTGCGTCTTCGGCAGATCCAGCCCAACCTCCGGAATCTGGTGGAATCTGCGTCGCAGTTCGACGAGTTCAGTCACGGGTGCCTCCTTCAACAACGTTTCTTCAGCCTACTCGGCCCCTCGTGCGCCCGGCCTGCGGTTCACTCGGGGAACGCGAAGGCCGCGACGGCGTCAAGCCGGGGGAAATCGACGGCGACGTCCGCCTGCGCCGCAGTCACGGGTTTCGCACAAAACGCGACGCCCAACCCGGCGGTGGCGAGCATCGAGAGGTCGTTGGCTCCATCGCCTGCGGCCACCGTTCGCTCCAGCGGCACGTCGTGAGTGGCGGCGAACCCGCGCAGGTCGAGTGACTTTTGCTGCCGGTCGACGATGCGCCCCTCAACCTTGCCCGTCAGATGCTCGACGCCATCGCGGCGGGCGGTCTGCAGCTGGTTGGCGGCGAAGAAGTCGAGGCCGAAATCGTCAGCAAGTCGGCTGACGAGCTGCGTGAAACCGCCCGACGTGACGCCGACGCGAGCCCCGCGGGCATGCGCGATATCGACGAGTTCCATCGCGCCCGACGTCGGGCGCAGCAAGGGGTAGACCTCGTCGAACACCGTTGCCGGAAGCCCTTTCAAGGTGGCGACGCGCTGGCGCAGCGACTGCTCGAAGTCGAGCTCTCCGCGCATCGCCTGCTCGGTGATGGTGGCCACCTCGTCGCCTTTGCCTGCGTGCTCGGCGAGCAGGTCGACGGCCTCCGTCAACGTGAACGTGGAGTCGACGTCACACATCACGATGCCTGCGTCGTGTGAGACGAGCGCCCCGTCGATGACGCCCACAGCCACGCCGCCTGCGACGGCGCGCAACTCGGCGCGCAGCGCCTCCGGGTCGTCGGAATCCGCGAACGCGTGCACGACATGGCCGAACGCGGCCTCATCAGTGACGACCCGCGTGGGCGCGCACCGGGAAACCAGATCGTCGGAGATGGGGGAGCCCGATGCGAACGTCACGCGAATCTGCATGCCTCGAGCCTATGCGCTAGCGCCTAGGCGCCACCAGTTTCACCTGGACGGTGTGCTCCGTGCCGGCGCGCAGGTAGGTGACGTTCACGCTCTGTCCCACCTGTTGCGCGCGGACGAGCCCCACCAGCTGCGCCGTCGACGACACCTGCCGCCCGCCGATCGCGGTCACCACGTCGCCGGGGCGTAACCCCGCCTCGGCCGCGGGGGAACCGTCGATCACCTCCGCCACCTCAGCACCCATCTGCCCGGTGGTCTGCACGTCGCGCGCGGTGATGCCGATCTGCGGGTACTGCGCCTTGCCGTTGCTGATGAGCTGTTCGACGACGTGCTTGGCCTGGTAGGCGCCGATGGCGAAGCCGATACCGATGTTGCCCGACTTCGTTCCGCCCTCCCGCTCGCCCGAGAGCGACGCGATGGAGCTCGTGATGCCGACGAGCTGCCCCGAGGAGTTCACGAGCGCGCCGCCGGAGTTGCCGGGGTTGATGGCCGCGTTCGTCTGAATCGCGGCGGTGACCACCGCGTCGGAGCCACGGCTCATCGTCGATGGCTGCGAGCCCACCGCTTGGGTGGTGACGGGCCGATCCAACGCAGAGACGATGCCCGTGGTGACGGTGTTCGACAGCCCGAGCGGGTTACCGATAGCCATCACCGGGTCGCCCACCTTGAGCTTCTGCGAATCGCCCCACGCCATCGGCTGCAGGTTCGACGGTGGGTTCACGAGGCGGATCACCGCGAGGTCCGTCGACGGATCGGTGCCGACGAGCTCCGCGTCGTAGGTCTGGTCGCCGAGTGTCACGCGAATCTGCTGCGCGCCGTTCACCACGTGGTTATTCGTGACGATGTTGCCGGCCTTGTCCACCACCACGCCGGAGCCCTGGCCACCGCCGCGCTCGGAGGCCACCTGAATGGCCACCACCGATTTCGACGCGTTGTCTGCCACTGCGGTCCAGTTCGGGTTGCTCGGATCAGCCTGCTGCACCGTCGCGCCGGAACTCGCCCCCTGGGCGGACCCGCCGTCGGTAGCGCTCCCCGACGACGCCACCGCGGCCGGCTGCAGGCCCAGCATGTACTGCGTGGTCAGCGCCGCGGAACCCGCACCGACACCGCCCGCGAGGAGGGTGAGCCCCAGTACACCTGCCACGAGCTTCCCGCCGCCGCGTTTGCGCGGAGCCTCGACGGGGCCACTCGCCGCCGTCGAGGCAAAGGCTGGCTGCTGAGGTTGGGGTTGCTGAAATGGTTGAGCCGGGTAGCTGGGGCTCGCAGGCTGGCCCGGGTAGCCCTGGCTGGGAGACTGGAACCCCGTCGGGTGTTGCGGACGCGGCTGCGGCGCGCTCTCGCCGCCAGGCACAGGCTGATGTGCGTCCCTACTCCAAGGGTTGGGGTTGCTGCTCATGGTTGCTCCTCGTTCGATGATCTGTATGCCAGCTTCATCGGGCAACCTGTGCGTTTCCTGTGTGGGCGCACCGGGTTGCCTGTGAGTGGGTTCCGACCTCATAGCCACTGTAGAAGCAGCAGAAAATCAGGGCCGGTGCGAGTGAAAGGGGTACTCAGCGCGCCTCGCAGCACGCGACGGTGTAGTGCGGGTTCTGCGCCACGACGCGTGTGCGGCCCAGCCGCACATTGAGCTCCTTGCGCCACGGCAAATGCGAGTTGTACACGCACCACAGCTGGCCGCCCGGGCGCAGCAAGCGGCGGGCGTCGTCGAACAGCGCCAGCGTCGCGTCGGAATCCTTCGCCGTGCCGCGGTGGAAGGGCGGATTGGTGACGATGGCGTCGAAGCTCGCTTCCGGGAGATCGGCGGTGCCGTCTGCCCAGAACGCCTCGACGTCGACGTCGTTCTCGCTGGCCGCGATCTGTGTGGCCGCGACGGCCGACCAGCTCACATCGACGCCCGTCACCCGCTTGTCACGCTGCGCGAGCCAGCACGCGATGGACCCATTGCCGCAGCCAAAATCCAGCACATCGGTGCCGTCGACGTCGAGCACCTCGAGCAGGAGCTTCGTGCCGGGGTCCACCTTCGTGCCACCGAACGTCGCCCCGTGCGAGGCTACGGTGAGCCCGAGCGCGTCGTGGTGTTTGAGTTTCGGCCAGTCGGACTCAGCGTCCGCCTCCGGCCCCCAGGCGCGCAGCACGCGCGACTTCTGGCGGCCGAGGCTCGCGTTCACGGCGGTGAAATATTTCGCGAGCACCGAGTTCATCGACTTGTTCATATGCTTGTCGCGCCCACC
Organism: uncultured Tessaracoccus sp.; assembly: GCF_947255005.1. Taxonomy (GTDB): domain Bacteria; phylum Actinomycetota; class Actinomycetes; order Propionibacteriales; family Propionibacteriaceae; genus Arachnia. Next base: position 50,571 of record NZ_CAMYFI010000013.1, read on the forward strand.
CGCGAGGAACAGCATGTCGTCGCGCCCGAGCACGGAGGCCGCGATCTCGTCGAGGGCCGCGAGCGCCTTCGGCAGGCGCCCGACGGCGAGCGCCGCGCCGCCGAGCTCGTCGGGGTGGTCGACGAGCAACTCCTCGGGCACCTGCTGCGCGTCGCGGACGTCGTCGCAGAACACGCGCATGCTGCCGGTGCGCGTCGCCAGCTGCTCCACGAGCGCCGGCGCGTCGAACACCGCGACGGTGCTCAGCTCGGCCGGGAGCTCGTCGAGAAGGAGGCGGTCGACGGGGTCGAGGGCGGTCATGCGGGCTCCAGGTTCAGCAGGGGACGGAGGTCGTCGAGTGTATCGAGCCGGTGGCAGCGGTGCACCGGGCCGCTCGGTTCTTCGCGGAGGAGGGCCGACGCCATGCCCGCCGCGCTCGCGGCCTCGGCGTCGATGGGGCGATCGCCGACGAAGATGCAGTCGTCGACATCGAGCCCGTGGCGCTCCAGTAGGAGCTGCACCATCGTTGGGTCGGGCTTGCGCGGGAACCCGTCGGGAGCGCAGACCATGTCGTCCACGGTGAGCTCGAGTGCCGCGAGGAGCGCCTCGGCGGAGGTGCGGTCGCGGTGCGTGATGATGAGGTTGAGCCCACCGGGGGCGCGCACGTCGGCCATGAGCTCACGTGCGCCTGCCACCACGGGCGGAGGATTGCTCTCCCAGCGGCGCTTCAAATCAGCGTTGGCCTGCTCAAACACCGCCGCCGGTAGGCCCGTGCGGTCCGCCAGCGCGTCGATCGCGTGCCGCGTGGAAGTGTGAGTGAGCGAGGCCACATCGTCGACGGGGACGGCGGCGCCACGACCCTGCGCGGCGTTGGCGAGGGCCTGGTTCAGCTCGGGATAGGTGTCGACGAGCGTGCCGCCCATGTCCCAGAAGATGTGGCGGTGGCGGGAAGGCATGCGGCGAGTCTAGTAGCGACGCTCCAGGCGCACCTGCGGCAGGCACGCCGTCGCCTCCGAAATGAGGCGCGCGCCCAGTTTGGCCGTGCGCCCATCGACGTCGTACTTGGGGTTCAACTCGACGACGTCCATGAGACGCAGCTTTCCCGAACGCGCGACGGTTCGGGCCGCCCCGACGATGGCGCGCGTCGGCACGCCCAGCGACGCGGGCGCGGAGACGCCCGGCGCGACGGCCGCCGGCAGCACGTCTAGGTCGATCGTGAGGTAGACCGCGTCGAGGCCTGCAATGAAGTTTTCAGCGAATTCGATGACCCGTTGCGTCGAGCAATCCACGTCGAACAGGTAATCGACGTCGAGCTCATCGGCGCGCTGGAAGAGGATGCCGGTGTTCGCGGGCTCAGCGATGCCGATCACGCCGTAGCGAAACGCCTCACCCGCGTCACTTTGGGCCAGGGCCATCTGCTGAAACGGCGTGCCCGAGGTGGGGCGCTCGGCGCTGCGCAGGTCGAAGTGCGCGTCGAGGTTCAGCACGCCCCACCGCTGCCCGGCCACCACGCCCGACGCCGTGAGCCCCAGGTACGACGCCCAGGCCGTCTCGTGCCCGCCGCCCAGCACCACGGTGAGGACGTTGCCGTCGGCGGCCAGCGCGTCGCCGATGCGGTCGCCCACCGCCGCTTGCCCCGCCTCAAGCTCCTCGCCTTCGACGGTCACGTCGCCCAGGTCGTGCAGCCCGACAGAGCCGTCCGCGAGCCGATGGTGCAGCGCCATCGGCGCGAGCGCGCGGCGCAATTCCGCAGGGGCAGCTGCCGCACCCTGGCGCCCCTGGTTGCGGCGAACCCCCTCGTCGGAGGCGAAACCGAGCAGCGAGATGTGACTGCTGGCGGGGGCGTCGGTGCTGATGCGTTGGTGCCACCGAGCGTGCTCGGGCCCGTCGCCGTCGGTTCTGCCTGTCCAGATCATGCGCCCATTGTCTCGCGCGCGGCGCCTGGAACCAAGGTCGGTTCGCGTAGGCTTCCAGCCATCAAGGAGGTGCGCATGGGCAAGGTGCCGGCGGCGGAATCGACGCTCGCCGTGCTCACGTTCCTGGCGGGGCAGTCGCGCCCGGTGGCGGCCAGTCGAATTGCGACGAGGCTCGGTATCCCGCGTTCCACCACCTACGACTTGCTCGGCGTGCTCGTCGCAGCCGGGTTCGTGATCCGCTACGACGCCGAACGCGCCTACGGGCTCGGGCCGGCAGCCTACGAGCTCAGCTTCGCCTACCAACGCCAGGCGCCGCTCGCGATCGTCGGCGGCAAGGTGGCGCGCAAGGTCGTCGACCGGCTGGGAGAAACTTGCCACATCGCGGTGCTGCAAGGTCGCGACGTGCTCTACGTTGTGGAGCAGCGCGCTGCGGGGCGCCCGTCGCTGGTGACCGACGTCGGGGTGCGCCTGCCCGCGCATCTCACCGCGTCAGGGCGGGCCTTGTTGGGGGCGCTGCCGCCCGCGCAGCTGCGTGCGCTGTACGCGGGCGTGTCGAGGTTGGAGCGCATGGGCGCGGAGGGGTCGCTCGAGTACTCGCCGTCGCGGGTGATGGCCGAGGCGACAGAGACCGCTCGCCGCGGGTACGCCGTCGAAGATGGGGAAGTCACGACGGGGTTGCGCTCGCACGCGGTGCCCGTCGTGAACCGGGCGGGCTGGCCGATTGCCGCCGTCGCCACCACGTTCGAGCAGTCGCCAGCAGGGGGCGTCGAGGTGCTGCGCGATGCGGCGGAGGAGCTGCGGCGCGCGCTCGCCTGATGTCCGGTATCTCGGACAGTATTCGGCCCGTTGGGGCGCCTGTGGGCCGATGACGCTGGCGCGGCACCGTCGGCTGGGCTGAGATGGGGTCAATAGGTAAGGAGGCACCGATGAGAACCGTTCGCGCGCCGCGAGGCACCGAGATCACCGCGAAGTCGTGGTCCACAGAAGCGCCCATGCGCATGCTCATGAACAACCTTGACCCCGAGGTGGCCGAGCGCCCCGAAGACCTCGTCGTCTACGGCGGCACCGGGCGCGCCGCACGGAGCTGGGAGGCGTTCGACGCCATCGTCGCCACGCTGAAGGAGCTGGAGGAAGACGAGACGCTGCTCGTGCAGTCGGGCAAGCCGGTGGGCGTCGTGCGTACCAACAAGTGGGCGCCGCGCGTGCTCATCGCGAACTCCAATCTCGTCGGCGACTGGGCCACCTGGGAGCATTTCCGCAAGCTCGAGGCCGGGGGCCTCATGATGTACGGCCAGATGACCGCCGGTTCCTGGATCTACATCGCCACGCAGGGCATCCTCCAGGGCACCTTCGAGACCTTCGCGGCCGTCGCGAAGAAGCGCTTCGACGGGTCGCTTGCCGGCACCATCACTCTCACCGCCGGCTGCGGCGGCATGGGTGGTGCCCAGCCACTGGCCGTGACGCTGAACGGTGGCGTGGTGATCATCGTCGAAGTGGACCGCTCAAGGCTCGAGCGACGCCAAGCCAAGCGCTACCTGGATGAGATTGCCGACAGCCTCGACGACGCCGTCGCGCGCGCCAGCCAGGCGGCGCAGGAGAAGCGGGCGCTGTCGGTGGGCGTGGTCGGTAACGCGGCGACGGTGTTCCCCGAGCTGCTGCGACGCCAGCAGGCAGGCGAGCTGCGGATCGACGTCGTGACCGACCAGACGTCGGCGCACGACCCACTCAGCTACCTGCCCGAGGGCATCACCGTCGAAAAGTGGCACGACGAGGCGAAGCGCGACCCGGCGGGGTTCACCGCGAAGGCCCGCGCGTCGATGGCCGCGCACGTGCAGGCCATGGTGGAGTTCCAGGACGCGGGCGCCGAGGTATTCGACTACGGCAACTCGATCCGCGACGAGGCCCGCAAGCACGGCTACGAGCGGGCGTTCGAGTTCCCGGGGTTCGTGCCGGCCTACATCCGTCCGCTGTTCTGCGAGGGGCTCGGCCCCTTCCGCTGGGCGGCACTCTCGGGCGATCCAGAGGACATCCGCGTCACCGACCAGGCGCTGAAAGAGCTCTTCCCCGAGAACGAGCACCTGCACCGCTGGCTCGATGCGGCCGAGGAGTTCGTCGAGTTCGAGGGCCTGCCAGCGCGCATTTGCTGGCTTGGCTACGGCGAACGCCACAAGGCCGGCCTGCTGTTTAACCGCCTCGTCGCGGAGGGAAAAGTGTCCGCGCCCATCGTGATTGGCCGCGACCACCTCGATTCCGGCTCGGTCGCGTCCCCCTACCGCGAGACCGAGGGCATGCTCGATGGCACGGACGCCGTCGCCGACTGGCCGCTGCTGAACGCCATGACCGCGGTGGCGTCGGGCGCCACGTGGGTGTCCATCCACCACGGCGGCGGGGTGGGCATCGGGCGGTCGATCCACGCGGGCCAGGTGGGTCTCGCTGACGGCACCGAGCTCGCCGCTGCGAAACTCGAGGCGCTGCTCACCAACGATCCGGCGCTCGGGGTGTTCCGCCACGTCGACGCGGGCTACCGTCGCGCGGCCGACGTGGCCGTCGAGCGCGGCGTCCGCATCCCACTCGAACCGACGATTCGCGACTAAGTAACCCAATATTCACACGCGTTTGCGAATACCGGCCAACAGGGGTCATTTCAGCAAACGCGTGTGAATATTGGGTTAGGAAGGCAATTGCATGAGCACTCTCATGACCGGCATTTCTGAGCTCTGGACGGGTCAGGGCGAACCGATTCACGATGCCGCCCTCGTCATCGACGGTGACACCGTCGCCTGGGCGGGCACCGCCGCCTCTGCACCTGATGCCGACGAGCGGGTCGACGTCGGCGGGCGCGCTGTGCTGCCCGGCTGGGTGGATTCGCACACCCACCTTGTCTTCGACGGCGACCGCTCCGCCGAGTTCGAGGCGCGCATGGCCGGGCGCGGCTACGCGGCGGGAGGTATCGCAGTGACCACCGACGCCACCCGCGCCGCCTCCGATGAGCGCCTCCGCCAGCTCGTCGGACAGCGCGTTCGCGAGGCACAGCGAGGCGGCACCACGTGCCTCGAAACCAAAACTGGCTACGGGCTTACCATCGACGACGAAGCCCGCGCCGCTCGCATCGCGGGGGAGTTCGTCGACGAGGTGACCTTCCTAGGCGCCCACCTCGTCCCCGAGGGCATCAGCCCCGACGACTACGTCGCGTTGGTCACCGGCGAGATGCTGGAAGCCGTGCGCCCGCACGTTAGGTGGATGGACGTGTTTTGCGAGGAGGGCGCGTTCGACGTGGAGCAGTCTCGTCGCGTGCTCGAGGCTGGGCGGGCCGCGGGCCTCGGGCTGCGCGTGCACGGCAACCAGCTGGGGGAATCCGGCGGCGTGCAACTCGCCGTGGAACTCGGCGCGGCGAGCGTCGACCACGTCAACTTCCTCTCCGACGAAGACGTGGAGGCGCTCGCGGCGAGCGACACCGTCGCGACTGCGTTACCCGCGTGCGACCTCTCCACCCGCATGCCCTTCGCCCCAGTGCGACGCTTGCTCGACGCCGGCGCGATCATCGCAATCGCCTCTAACTGCAACCCCGGCACCAGCTACACCTCGAGCATGAACTTCTGCGTTGGCACCGCCGTGCTGCAGCAGCAGCTCACCCTCGACGAGGCCATCCGCGCAGCCACTATCGGCGGTGCGAAGGCGCTGCGCCGATCCGACGTCGGGCAACTCACTCCGGGCTTCCGCGCCGACCTCCACGTCCTCGATGCGCCCGCCGCCATCCACCTCGCCTACCGCCCCGGTATGCCGCTCACACATCAGGTGTGGCGCGCTGGCAAGCAGATCGTTCTCCCCAACTCGTAAGGACTTCCATGACCGTCACTTTGTCCACCAGCCCCGTCTCCCTCGACGACGTCATCGCCGTCGCGCGACACGACGCCCCCGTCGAACTCGCCGACGAAGCCCGCGCGCGCATCGCGAAGGTTCGCGCCGGTGTTGACGAGCTCGCT
>NZ_CAMYFI010000014.1 GCF_947255005.1 uncultured Tessaracoccus sp.
GCCAGGATGAAGGCCGTGCGACCAGAGAATGCGCCGCGATCAGCCTTGACTGCGGGGGTCTCGGACATGTGTTCCTCCAGGATCGTTGATGTCCGTGAAAGTATCCTGCTAGACGGGGGGTGTCGTAGGGGCGTTCACAACGTGGGATGGTCGGTTACGATGCTGCCCATGCTCGTGGGATTTCTGCCACTTATCTGGTGGTTCATGTTGATGACTATCAGCGAGGTCATCATCCTGGCGCTGTTCTTCGCGCGAGGTGCGGGGACACCCGATCTGACGCGAAATATCATGATTGGTTACTATGTCGGGCTCCTTGGGGTCCTCGCCTTGACTGTGGAAGTTTTCCGGGAGACCCAGTCGCTGCCGCTGCCGGCATGGACGGTTTCGAGCCCGTACTTCGGTCTCATTCCGCTGTGCATTGGGCTCACCGCCGCGTGGAAGGCTTGGCGCGGGAGAAAGCAGGGGCTTGAGGGGAATAGGAAGGTGGCGATCGCTACCGTCGCGGCCGTCACGTTCGCGAATAGTAGTCGCAACATCGGTGTGTATATGCCGCTGCTCGTGATCATTTTTGTGGGCTTTGCTTTGCCTTTCGCGATCGTTGGGGTTCTCGTCGCCCAGCTCATTCACGTGGCCGTGCTTGTCTGGTTGGCGAAATTTATCGCCACGCGCCCCCGCATCAGCGCAGCGCTGCAACAGACGCAATACATCTTGTACCCGATGGGGATGGTTGCCCTCGGCATCAACATAGTGGTGGGAGGTGTGGCATCGTTGTGACGTGATCGAGGGGTCCGCCTCGACTCTGTCAGGTGATCGAGTAGCGAGCGAAGCTCGCGTATCGAAATCACTCCTGGCTGGTCACTCGCCGCAGGTTCTCAGCCGCGTCGGTGGCGGCTTTCGGGTCGTGCACGTGGGCGACGCGGAGAATCTCGGCGGTGAGCGCGTCGGCGTGAGTGGCCATCATGTGGTGCGCGGCGTTCGGCATTTCGCGCATGATGGTGCGCTGCCCTCCGGCTGCGGCGCGCAGCTGCGCGAGGAAGTCGCGGGGCGCGACGTAGTCGTGGGTGGCGCGGATCAGGATGAGGTCGGCGCGCACGTCGCGGATGCGTTCCTCCATGGGGTAGTGGAGCATCGCTTGCGTCTGCTTCCACAGCCACGACGGAGCCATCTGGAGGTATCCGACAAAGGCCCGCCACACCGCTGCGAAGGGTTCGTGCCACGACGTTCGTACGAAGTGCGCAAGCAGTGGGCCGAGCTTTCTCGCCGACGGTGGAACCACCGGCGCGAGCAGCGCGGCGGCGTCGGCGAGCTCGGGGTAGCGTGCCAGTGCTTCCACCACCACCTGCGTGCCCATCGAGTGCCCGACGAGCACCACCTTGCCGAGGTCGAGCTGCTGGATCACTTCGTGCAGCACATCGGCGAGCGACGCGATGGTGAGTGCACCGTCGCTCTCGGCGGTACGTCCGGCCCCGGGAAGATCAAAGACGACGACGGGTGCGTGGTCAGCGAGTTCTCGAATGAGGGGTTCGAAATAGAACCCGGAGACGCCGAGGCCGTGCACGAGGACGAAAGTCGGGCGCTGCGCGGCCGGGCCGTCAGGGGTAGTGTGCAGCACCTGGAAGCTCGTGCCGTCGCACTCGATGCGCTCCCAGCACACGTCGGGATGATCGTCGTGGGCCATCGCCGCCTCTTCCCTGCCATTAAGTGCGTTGCCGGAGACGGAAAACGCCCCCGGCAGGGGGCGCTTCCAGCGGAGGATACGAGATTCGAACTCGTGAGGGCGTGAACCCAACCCGCTTTCCAAGCGAGCGCCATAGGCCTCTAGGCGAATCCTCCAAAGGAGGACTTTACCCGACGATCAGCGCGCTGGGCAAAGCAACGGGTGGGGAGGCATCGTCGGGTTGTCCGTCGTCGTTGGGGAAGCGCGCTGCGATGCGCTAGGCTGGACGCTGGTTCCTCGCGCGGCGGTACCTCGCCCAACTCCCCCAGGGTCGGAAGGCAGCAAGGGTAAGTGAGCTCTTCCGGGTGCGCGGGGAGCCCCTTTTTTTGGGCCGTGCCTGTGCCCGGCCGGCGCGCCGCCCTCCTGGCGCGGGCCCCGTCGGGCACGTGCAACCTGTGCGGCTCAGTTGCGGATCAAGTGTCACTTGCCTCCCGACGCCGCCCCGTTCTGCCTGGGCAAGTGACACTTGTTCCGCTCAGTTGCCGCACAGGTTACGGGTGCCGGCGGCGAGTCCGCGCGGCGACGGGGCAGGGGGCAGTGCGTTTTCCACAGGTTTCGGGGAGCGGTGAAGATTGTCAGTGGGGTGCAATAGGGTGGGGGACGTGGAAGACGACGACGAATACTCGCTGTTCGACGAGCCCATCCAGCCAGATGACGCGCTCGACGAAGAGCCCGAGGAGCCGATGCAACAAGACGGCCCCGATCTGTTCGGCGACGATGCACCCGCGGCGCCGGTGGGGGGCAGCGTCGGCGGCGAAGCCGCGCCCACATCACAACCCTCCGCGCCCGCGCAGCGCGTCGCCATCCCTGACGCGCCGCTAGCGCTCTACCGCCGCTACCGCCCAGATACGTTCGCCGATGTCATCGGGCAGGATCACGTCACCGTGCCCCTCCAGCGCGCGCTCGAAAACAACAAGGTGGGGCACGCGTACCTGTTCTCCGGTCCGCGCGGTTGCGGCAAAACCACGTCAGCGCGCATCCTGGCGCGCTGCCTGAACTGCGAGCAGGGCCCGACCGCAACCCCATGCGGTGAGTGCCAGTCATGCATCGATTTGGCGCGCGGTGGTCCTGGCTCTATCGACGTCATCGAGATCGACGCGGCCAGTCACGGCGGCGTCGACGACGCCCGCGACCTCCGCGAGCGAGCGTTCTTCGCGCCTGTAGCGAGCCGCTACAAGATTTACATCGTTGACGAGGCCCACATGGTCACCCCAGCGGGCTTCAACGCGCTGCTGAAGCTCGTCGAAGAGCCGCCGCCGCACGCGAAGTTCATCTTCGCGACGACAGAGCCGGAAAAGGTGATCGGCACCATCCGCTCGCGCACCCACCACTATCCGTTCCGGCTTGTCCCGCCGAAGACGCTCGCAACGTACCTTCAGGAGATCTGCGAGGCGGAGGCCGTCGACATCGACCCAATGGTGCTGCCGCTCGTCGTGCGCGCCGGCGGCGGGTCCGTGCGCGATTCGCTCTCCGTCCTCGACCAACTTTTGGGCGGTGCGGGCGAGCACGGCGTCGAATACGCACAAGCCGCAGCGTTGCTGGGCTACACGCCAGAATCTCTGCTGGACGACATCGTCGACGCTTTCGCGGCAGGCGACTCGTCGGGCGTGTTCAAGACGATCGATCGGGTGATCGAGGTCGGACAAGACCCGCGTCGCTTCGCCGAAGATCTACTCCGACGCCTCCGCGACCTCGTGATCCTCGCCGCCGTTCCCACCGCAGCCGAGGACGGCATCCTCGAAGTGCCCGAGGACCAGGCCGAACGCCTGAAATCCCAGGCCGCGGCGCTCGGCTCCGGCGAGCTCACCCGCGCTGCGGAGGTGATCGCCGTCGGACTTACCGAGATGCGCGGCACCACCGCCCCCAGGCTCCACCTCGAGCTCATGGCCGCTCGTGTACTGCTGCCAGAGGCCGACACCGACGAGCGCGGACTGCATGCCCGCATGGACAGGCTCGAACGCCGAGTCGGCATGATGGGTTCCCCCGACGCGCCCCAACCCCCGCAGGAGTGGAGCGACGTGCCAGGCCCGACGCGTTCGGTCCCGCAGCAGGCGGACGAGGAGGCCCCGTCGCAGCCAGCGCAGCACCCCACCCCACAGGCGCAAGTGGAGCAACGTGCCCCGGAACCGCAGTCGATGCCTCAGCAGCGCCCAGCCGGTCAGCGTCCAGCGAGCCAAGCTCCCGCAAGTCAGCGCCCAGCGGGTGCCCCTCCCGCGCAGCGCCCCGCCGGGAGCGCCCCGGCGGCGCAGCGCGCACCGGAGCAGGCCCCACCGCAGCGTCCTGCACACGCACCGTCCGCACCCGCCGCAGCGCCCAACCGGGCCGGGCAGCTCACCACGGAGGAGTTGCGGCGCGCATGGCCCAACGTGCTCGACGAAGTGAAGCGGCGTCGACGGTTTACGTACATGCTGCTCAGCCAGAACGCGCATGTGCAGGAAGTCCGCGACGGCCTGCTCATGCTTGGCTTCACGAACCCCGGCGCGAAGGACAACTTCGGACGCGGCGGCTCCAGCGACCTCCTCGCCGAAGCCATTATCGAGGTGCTCGGTGTTGAGCTTCGCGTGCAAGGTGTTACCGCCGACGAACACACCGCCCAGCAGGGTCAGCGTCAGGCCGGAGCGCCTGCGGCCAGCCGTGTCGACGAACGCCCACCGGTGTCACAGCCGGAGCCCGAACCGGAGCCGGACTACGCCAATCTGTCGGCCGACGACGAGGTATTCGACGGCTCCCACAACGCTGCCGAGCTGCTCGGCAACGAGTTCGGCGCAGAAATCATCTCCGTGGAGGAAGGCACTCCGCCTCCACGCTGACTCCCCGGAGAACCTCATACACTTGGGCATTAGCCCCACGAAAGGAAAACACATGTTCGGTGAAGGCTTTGACATGAACGCCTTGATGCAGCAGGCGCAGCAGCTGCAAGAAGATATGGTCAAGGCGCAGGAAGAGATGGCGTCGCGCAGCTTCACCGCATCCGCTGGCGGCGACCTCGTCTCGGTCACCCTCAATGGGCAAGGCATCATGACGGGCATCGAGATCAAGTCAGAAGCCGCCGACGACATCGAGACGCTGCAAGACCTGATTATCGCGGCATTCCGTTCCGCGAAGGCCGAGGCAGACCAGGCGCTCGCGGAAGCCATGCCGCAGGTTCCCGGGCTGGGGATGTAGTTGTACGAAGGTCCCGTTCAAAGCCTCATCGACGAGCTCAGCAGGCTGCCCGGAGTTGGGCCTCGCAGCGCGCAACGCATCGCGTTCCACCTGCTCGATGCTCCCGAAGAGGACGTGTTCAAGCTGGCCGAAACCCTGCGGCAGGTGAAGCAGCACGCCCGCTTTTGTGAGGTGTGCTTCAACGTCTCGCAGGAGGACCGGTGCCGGGTGTGCCGAGATCCGCGACGTGACCGCTCGCTGTTGTGCGTCGTCGAGGAATCCAAAGACGTGGTGGCCATCGAGCGCACCAACGAGTTCCGTGGCCTCTACCACGTGCTTGGTGGGTCTATTTCGCCCATCGACGGGCGCGGCCCAGGCGATCTCCACACGCGGGAGCTGTTCACGCGCCTGGCAGATGGCGAGATCCAAGAAGTAATTCTGGCTACCGACCCAGACACCCAAGGCGAGGCGACCGCGTCGTACCTCTCGCGCATGCTGCGCGACTTCGGGGTTCGCGTTACCCGCCCCGCCAGCGGGCTTCCCGTCGGCGGCGACTTGGAGTACGCCGACCAGGTTACCCTCGGGCGCGCATTCTCGGGGCGCCGATCCATGTTCCCCGATGCCTCCTAACGCGCACCTTGACGAACGCCCAGGAGGTGCCGACATGAATGAGGTGACGTATCGCACCGTGGAGTCCCCCGTCGGAGCACTGCTGCTGGCCGCTACGGATGCGGGGCTGGTGAGGATCGCCTTCGAACACGAGGGGTTCGAAGCGGTCGTGGAGGAGCTTTCTACGAGCCTCCGCGCCCGTGTGCGCCAGAGCAACAGCCGCCTCGACGGAGTGTCTCGCGAGCTCGAGTGCTACTTCGCGGGCCAGCTTCGCGCGTTCACGGTGCCCGTCGATCACGCACTCTCGTCGGGCTTCCGACGCAAGGTGCTGCGACGACTCCCGCGCATTCCCTACGGAAGCTCGGCCTCGTACCAGGATGTGGCACGGTTGGCGGGGAGTCCGCGCGCGGCGAGAGCCGTCGGCACCGCCTGCGCCACCAACCCGGTGCCCATCATCGTCCCTTGCCACCGCGTGCTCCGCAGCGACGGAACCCTCGGCGGGTATAGCGGGGGCCTCGACGTGAAACGCTTTCTGCTTGCGCTCGAACAGCCGGACGGTGCCAGCTACGCCGCGAGCTAGTCGCTGCGACGAGGCGGGTCAGCCCAGCCGGCACAGATCCCGCTGCGCCGGTGGTCGCGGCACTTCGCGATGGATGGGTACCATGAGCGCTGCCCAGCAAGGCTGTTGAACAAGAACGTAGCGCACCAGGCGTTGGCCCGTGCCCCTGAGGTAGCGGCTGACGAACGTGTGAAACACGGTGCACATCATGTCCGGGGACGTTGCAGCAAGAAGATCCCCGACAACATCGGCAGGGTCGACAATATGAGGAGCGGTCTTCGAGGAATGTGTGAGAGATACACTCGAAGCTCACGCGGTGACTGCCTGATGCTCCAATGCCAACCATCACGGCTTCACCAGCATGAGGGACGCAACGCAAGGAGATGGTGAGACCAATGCTGAAACTCGAAGATTTTCCTCGTGACTTGCAGGACCAGATTGGTGCTGTCCGTGAAACGGTGGCGAGGTTGCATGCCGAGCTGCCTCGATGGGAGCTTGTCGTGTGGACTGCAGGAAATGTCTCCCAGCGTATTCGTTGCGCGGATGTGATCGGTGAAGATCTGCTGGTGATTAAGCCGTCAGGGGTCTCGTACGACGAACTCGCTCCCGAGAAGATGGTGGTCTGCACGCTCGATGGCAAGAAGATTGACGACGGAACGGCAGACGGGCTGAAACCATCGAGTGACACTGCCGCCCACGCGTACGTGTACGCACAAATGGAAGATGTGGCAGGTGTGGTTCACACGCATTCCACGTATGCGACGGCGTGGGCCGCACGTGGTGAAGCTATTCCTTGCGTGCTCACGATGATGGGCGATGAGTTTGGTGGCGAGATCCCGGTTGGCCCGTTTGCGCTCATTGGGGACGACTCCATTGGTCGAGGCATCGTCGAAACGTTGCAAGGATCCCGCAGCCGTGCTGTACTCATGCAAAATCACGGGCCGTTCACTATCGGAACAGATGCGCGCGATGCGGTCAAGGCAGCTGTGATGTGTGAAGAAGTTGCTCGAACGGTGCACATCTCCCGCCAGCTCGGCGATCCGATTCCCATTGAACAAGAGCTCATTGATTCGCTATTTGATCGATACCAGAACGTGTATGGGCAACAGTAAAGACAGTTCGACGGCGCAGTGATCTTTTGAAGGTGCGAAGATTTTGTTCTATACCGGCACGTAGGACCTTCGCCGAAGGCAGCTGCCCGAGCGCCGAGGGTCAGCCGAAGCAGACCGGCACGGGCCTGGCCAGCTCATCAAGAACCCCATCGACATGATGACGAGTGGGCTCAAGCGCGGAGCGCGCCCACTCGCTAAACGGTTGTGGGTATTCATCGACGCGTCGCAAGCTCGGCGTGTGGCTGATGATGGTGACCCGCCTCGTCGAGCTGTTTCGCCTCGACGAGGCGGGTTAAACCTGCTCAGAGCAGTTCTTCCTGCACCTGTTTGCGCAGCACCTTGCCCAGCATGGAGCGGGGGAGCTCGTCGACGATGCGCATGTCGCGTGGCACCTTGTAGGCCGCCAGCGACTGCTTGCAGAACTGCCGCAGCTCCTCCAATGACGGTGCCTGCTCGCCGTCGGCGATCGTGATGACCGCGACGACATCCTCACCCCCGCCTGCGTTCTTGCGCCCGACGACTGCCGCGTCGGTGATGGCGTCGTGGGTGCGCAGCACTCGCTCCACTTCGCTGGGGGAGACGTTAAACCCGCCGGTGATGATGAGTTCCTTCACGCGGTCGACGATGGTGGTGAACAGATCTTCATCCTGGACGACAACGTCGCCGGTGCGCAGCCAGCCGCCGGGCAGCAGCATCTTGGCGGTCTCCTCTGGGTTTTCCCAGTAGCCCTGGAATACCTGCGGGCCGCGGATGAGCAGCTCACCGGGTTCGCCGATGGCCACCTCCTCGTCCAGATGATCCGGGCGCACCACCTTCATCTCGGTGGAAGGGAACGGGATGCCGATGGTGCCGGTGCGCCTGGTCGGCGCGAACGGGTTGCCGAGCGCGACGGGCGAAGATTCGGTGAGGCCGTAGCCTTCGACGAGTAACCCGCCGGAGACGGATTCCCAGTCGGCAACGATCTCGTCGGTGAGCGCCATGGCGCCGGAGATGCAGAACTTCGCAGACGAAATGTCGATGCCGCGTTCCCGCGCTGTAGCCGCCGTCTTCTGGTAGATCGGCGGCACGGCGCAGTACACCGTCGCCGGCGATTTCCTCCACGCCTTCAGCACCATGTCGATGTCGAACTTGGGGAACAGCACGATGCGCATCTGCTTGTACATGCCGAACGTGAGGTACAGCGTCATACCGAAGGCATGGAACATAGGCAGCAACGCGTAGCTCGTCTCGCGCCCGACCTCCGCGTCATGCATCCACGCCGCGCCCTGGAGCGCGTTGCAATACAGGTTACTGTGGGTGAGCATCGCACCTTTGGGTGTGCCGGTGGTGCCCGACGTGTACTGGATCACCGCGAGATCGTCGAGCCCGGGGCGCCCGTGGTCGGGGTTGATCGGCGGTGCGGATAGGAGATTCTTCCACGTCAGCGCGCCCGGGGCTTTCTTGTGCAGCGACGCGCGGGCGGCTCGCAGCTTGCGCAGCGGCAGATGCAGCGCCAAGCGCATCGGCTTGGGCATCTCATCGAGCAGATTCACGGCGATGATTCGACGAACGCCCAGGTCGCGCGGCAGATCATCCACCTTCTCGACGGCGACGTCCCAGGCGATGATGACCTCCGCGCGGTGGTCTTCAAACATGTGCCGCAGCTCGCGGGCGGTGTACAGCGGGTTGTGTTCGACGACGACCCCGCCCACGCGCAGCACGGCGTAGAACGCCACGACGTGCTGCGGGCAGTTGGGCAGCACCAGGCCGACGCGGTCGCCAGGCTTCACGCCGAGTCGACGCAGTCCTTCCGCAGCGCGAGCGATCTCGTCGCCTAGCTGCGCGTACGTCGTCTCACGACCGAAGAACTCGAGCGCGACGGCGTCACCCGCCTGCCGAATCGATTGCTCGCACATTTCGACGAGCGAGGTGCGAGGCATCTCGATCTCGGCCGGCACCCCGGCCTGGTAGTGCTGAACCCAAGGATGCACAGTGCTCATGCGCCCCAGAATATCGCCCGTACTTGGGGCCTCGCCCCGCCGGGCCGCCACACCTCCTGGCGACGCGCTCGGTTCAACGCCGCTTGGGCGTGCTCAGCGCAGGAGTGAGCATGAGACCTAGGAAGGAGGCGAGCGGAAGCACGATCAAACCCCATCGCATTCCCACAAGCTCAATCGCGGTGCCGACGAGTGGTGGCCCGACGAGGAACCCCACCCTCGCGACGCTCGTGACGATGGTGAGTCCGGTTCCCTGTGGGAGTCCTGGCATTTGGTCGCCGGCGTGCATGGCGCCGGGGAATGCCGTCGCGATGCCCCAGCCTGCGAGCGCAAATCCGATGAGGGCAAGGGCTGGCGACGGGAAACACACCGCAGCGCCCAGCCCCACCGTCGCGAGCAGCATCCCGAACGTGATGGTGAAGCGCTGGCCGAGGCGATCCACGACGGCGTCGCCGACGAAGCGCGCTACCATCTGGGTGCCCTGGAGAGCGACGAAGGCCATGCCCCACAAGAATGGGTCGAGCTGAGGGAACATTCGCTGCATGTAGATCGGGCTCCATGAACCCGACGCGTCCTCGAGGACGCCGGCACAGCCTGCCAGCAAGCCCAGCGCAACGAGGCGCAGCAGGAGCGACGTCGGAATGAACCGACGCTGCTGTTCTTCTTCAGTTTGTTCGGGCACGGGGTCCGGGCCGTCGAGCATCCACCGCCTGGCGAGGAGCGCGAGCGAGCCAAACAGGAGACTGCCGACGAGACACTGCAGCCAGATATCGACCCGCGCCTGTGCGCACGCGGACCCGATGACACCGCCCGTGACGGCACCGACCGACCACCAGGCGTGGAAGCCGTTGAATATCGAGCGCCCGTACCGCTGCTGTACACGCAAACCGTGGGCATTCATAGCGATGTCCGTGACGGAGTCTGCCGACATCATCAACACCACACCGAAGGTGAACACGGCGGCGTTGGGTGCGTTGCCCAGAATGTTGAGGCAGAGAATCCCGAACGTCTGGAAAATCACTGCGACGCCGGCCGACTGGAATCGTCGCATCAGCTTCGCCGTGAACATTCCCAGCATGAGGCCTGCGATCGGCCCCAGTGCGATGATGAACCCCCACACCCAGTCGCGAATCTCGAGCGACTCCTTGATTTCAGGGAAGCGCGGCAGCAGCGTCGACCACGCGAGGCCGTTCAGCACGAAACACAGCGTGACGCCCCAGCGGGCGCGCCGGACCTCAGTACTCACAGCAGTGAAATCACCTTTCGCGGATCCGGATTGACGTACACCTCGTCGTCGACGAGCACCACCGGGTAGACGCCGTCGCCAAGGCTCTTGGCGCGCTGCTCGGCCTCTGAATCCTGCCAGGCGTTGATCCACATGAATCGCTTGCCGTGCTTTCCGAGCCCGCCGCGCAGCCGCGTCGAGAAGATATCGGCCGGGCGCCAATAGATGATCAGCCGGCGCTCGTCAGCGGGCAGGGCGCGCACGTCGCATTCTTTGCGGGAGATGCCGCCGTACCAGGGGGGAGAGCCAATAGGCGACGAGCAACAGCCCCACCGCCACCATGACGAGCGCGGGCGTCCATCCTGTTTGCGCGAGCGCCCACACGAGCACCGCGCTGCCCGCGAGCCAGATCAACCACATGAAGCGTGCCACCTGCGTAATCGTCGCAGAACGCCGAGAGCACGGCAAAGCCAACCCGATATCCACACGCGTTTGCTGAAACCGGCCAAAATCGCCCGTTTCGGGAAACGCGTGTGGATATCGGGTTAGGTATCGGCTGCACCAAGCCCTGCAAATACCGCCCTAGAGTAGGCGCATGGACGTGAGTGAGCTGTCGGCGGTGGAGTTGCGCGACGCGTTGCGCCGCCGCGAGCTCAGCAGCGAGGAAGTAACGCGGCACTTCCTGGAGCGCATCGCCGACGATCGCGCCAACGCGTTCACCCTCGTCACGCCAGAACTGGCGCTGGCTCGCGCCCGAGAATTGGATGCCCGAGAACCACTGGGCGTCATCCATGGCATGCCGATCGCTGATAAAGACCTTCACCAGCGGGCGGGCACCGTCACCACCTATGGCTCGCGCGCGTTTCGAGAGTTCGTCGCTCAGCACAGTGATCCGCTGACGCTGCAGCTTGATCACGCAGGCGCCATCTCGCTGGGGAAAACGGCCACACCGGAGTTCGGGTTCGCTGGCTATACATCCAGCGCGGTGCATGGTCACACCACCATCCCTGGGCATCCGGAGCTGGGGGCCGGGGGTTCGAGCGGCGGGGCCGCTGCGGCGGTGAAGGCCCGGCTGCTGCCGTTCGCGCCCGGCTCGGATGCGGGCGGCTCTGTGCGGATTCCCGCGGCGGCGTGTGGCGTCGTCGGGCTCAAGCCTTCGCGTGGGCGAGTGCCGGCGATGGACGGGCAAGGCTCGCTCGGACAGCTGGCGGTGGCTGGCGCCCTGGCGCGAAGCGTCGCCGACGCTGCCCTTCTCGTCGACGCCCTGATCGAGCGCCGAGATGGTCGGACGCTCCACCGCACGACGCTCCGTAGCCCAGAACTCGACGGCGGCTCGCTGCTTGCGGCCACCCACCCAGGCCGCAGGCGACGCGTCGGGGTGTTGCAGGGTTTCACTCCATGGGAGGGCGTGGCCGCCACGCCTGCATCCAGCGAAGCCAGTGAGGCAATGGAGCGTACGGCGACACTCTTGAGCGACGCGGGACACGCCGTTGAGAACGTGACCGGGCCGGCACTGCCAGGATTTGCACACGCATTCCAGACGCTGTGGTACGCGAACGCGGCGGGACTGAGGCTCACCGACGAACAGGTGGTGCAGCTGGAGCCACTCACGCGCAGCTTCGTCGAGGCGGGGCGACGGGTTGGCGCGCAGGAGATCGTGGACGCCGTGCGCACGCTGCACCACCTCGAGCAAACAATCGTCACCGCCTTCGCTCCGTTCGACGCGGTGCTCACCCCGACGACCGCACTCACCCCACGCCCGATCGGATGGTTCGGCGATGACCCAGAGGTGAACTTCCGTCGCCAGTGCGAGTACTCCCCGCATGGGGCTGTGGTGAACGTTTCCGGACTGCCAGCGCTCTCGTTGCCGACGCTGCCACTGGTCGACGGGCTCTCTATGAGCGTGCAGCTCATCGGCCGGCCAGGGGAGGAGTCGACGCTGGTGCAGCTCGGCGTGGAGCTCGAGGAACTGGCGGCTGTTGCTGTGTAATATATACTTCCTGTATATACATCGAGGAGGAACGATGACGCTCCGCACCACCACCGTCTTCAAGTCCGGCAACTCGCAGGCCGTGCGCATCCCGAAAGACCTAGCGTTTTCGACGGACAAGGTCACCATCGAAGTCGACGGCGACGCGCTCATCTTGCGCCCCCAGCCCCTCACCATGCAGGAATTCCTCGACGGTCTGCCGCGGCACGGCACTCGTTTGGTGGACTTTGACGATGAGCCTAACGTCGAGGAGATCCCCTCATGGTGACGTACTTGCTCGACACCAACGTTTGGATTGACTGGTTCAATGGAAGTCCTGTGCTGGATCAGCGTTTGGCAGAGCAAGATTTGGGCAGGCTCCGGTTGTCCGTCATCGTCCGAGGCGAACTTGAAGTGGGCTATCAGCTCGCTGGACTGCAGAGGGAGCGAAGTCAGCTGGATTACATCTATTCGCGCCTTGCCACCAATGTGTTTACGGAACTCGTTTCGGAGGAGTATGCCCGAATCACTGCCCAGCTCCGCCGCGCAGGTACGCCGATCGGGGTGAACGACACCTGGATTGCGGCAGAGGCCCTCGCACACGGGCAGACCGTCGTTACCGCGAACGAGCGTGACTTTCGTCGCGTGCCGGGGCTCAACGTCGAGAATTGGATGGTTTGATGTCGCGGTGGCGCAGCATTGTCAGTGGTCGCAGATAAGGTTGATACATGCAGTTTGACGTGGTGGATCTCATCCGAACCAAGCGCGACGGTGGAGCGCTCGGCCCTGAGGAAATTGATTGGGTGATCGACGCGTACACGCGCGGCGCGGTCGGTGACGAGCAGATGGCGGCGCTTGCCATGGCCATTTTCCTGCGCGGCATGTCGCGAGAAGAGATCGCCCGCTGGACGCAGGCCATGATCGCCTCCGGCGAGCGAATGGACTTCTCATCGCTCACCAAACCCACATCTGACAAGCACTCCACGGGTGGTGTCGGTGACAAAATCACGCTGCCGCTCGCCCCACTCGTCGCAGTCTTCGACGTGGCGGTGCCGCAGCTCTCCGGTCGCGGGCTCGGGCACACCGGCGGCACTCTCGACAAACTCGAAGCCATCCCCGGCTGGCGCGCCGCACTCAGCAACGACGAGATGCTCCGGCAACTCGACGACGTCGGCGCCGTGATCTGCGCGGCGGGCTCTGGCTTGGCGCCCGCCGACAAGAAGCTCTACGCACTTCGCGACATCACTGGCACCGTCGACACCATCCCGCTCATCGCCAGCTCCATCATGAGCAAGAAGATCGCCGAGGGCACCAGCGCGCTCGTCCTCGACGTCAAGGTGGGCTCCGGAGCCTTCATGCGCACACTCGACGAGGCCAGCGAGCTCGCGCGCACCATGGTCGACCTCGGCACCGACGCCGGCGTCCATACCGTCGCGCTGCTCACCAACATGAGCACCCCGCTCGGCCTCACCGCCGGTAACGCACTCGAGGTGCGGGAGGCCGTTGAGGTGCTGGCGGGGGGAGGCCCCGCCGACGTCGTTGAACTCACCTGCACCCTCGCTCGAGAAATGCTGGCCGCGCACGGCAAATCCGACGTCGACGTCGAGGCCGCGCTGAGTGATGGTCGCGCCATGGATGTGTGGCGACGCATGATCGCCGCCCAAGATGGCGATCCCGACGCGCCGCTCCCAGTGGCGAAGCACCAAGAAGTGGTGCACGCGGCTGAGTCGGGATACATCACCAAGATGGACGCATGGGACGTGGGCATCGCCGCCTGGCGGTTGGGTGCTGGGCGCGCACGTAAAGAAGATCCGGTGCAGGCCGTGGCCGGCGTTGAGCTTCATGCCAAACCCGGCGACCACGTCGAGGCCGGTCAGCCGCTCATGACGTTGCACACCGATACCCCAGAACGCTTCGAGCGCGCACGTGCGGCGCTGGAGGGTGCCGTCGGGTACGCCGTGGAGGCGCCGGAGATGCCCGGTATCGTGCTCGACAGAATTGCTGGAAGGGGCGCAGCGTGAGGGCGCGAATAGGGGTGGTGATTGCCCTGACGTGTGCGCTGGTGGCCTGTGCCCCCGGCCGGGGCAGCGACGCCGAGCAAGCCTCCCCTCCGGTGGCCACGTCGGCGAGTGAGTCGGGAGCGCCCGCCTCAGAGTCGACGTCTGAGCCTGAACAGTCCGAGGCGTCACCCTCGCAGAAGGCGTCGTCGTCGAGTGAACCCTCCACGGAGCCCTCCCCGAGCGACTCCTCGACGGATACCGCGCCGGCTCCGAAACCCGGGTGGAGCGTGCTCGACACCAAGCTATCGAGCGCTAGCGAGGTAGACGCGCTGCCAGTGAGCGCCGAGGTCGCCCACTACCTCAAGAGCAGGATGGGTGAGCCGTGCGAGCTCGAAATGACGCTGTTCGCCGTGCATTCCGACGGCTACCTGGTGGCCGACGAAACGGGCATTTGCGACGGTGCGGCACTGTTCGTCTACGGTCCGAACGATGGTGAGATCGAAGAGCTTGTCGAGTTCACTGCGGTGCCTGCTTGTTCGGAGTTCGAGAAGGCCGGCGTGCCCAAGGGTGTGCCCACGTCGAAGCTGTTTCCTGACGGGCTGGCCTGCTCGACAGGGTCGGGAACGGAGCGCTATTGATGCGCCGCTGTGCACTCGCAGGAGCCTTTGTGGTGCTGGTGGGCTGCACCGGCGGGGAGCCATCCATGCCTGAGGTTTCGGCTTCATCCGCCGCACCGACTGTCGCGTCATCCTCGGCTGCCACCGCCGCCGCGACGCCCGCCGCGACCCCGTCTGTGGAGGGGAGCTGGCGCACCCTCGACGCAACTGCGATGCTCACCAACGAAGAGATCGACGCAGTTGATGTCCCCGCGAGTTTGAAGACGTACTTGAAAGAGACGGTGCTCGACGTCGTCACTGCGAATGAGGGTGAGGAAGGCGCCGAAAACTGCCCAGTGGAGACCTCCGTCGTCGGGTATCACCCGGCTGGCTTCGCCGTCGTGAGCATCATCGGGTGTGGCCCGGAGGAGAGCAGCGGGGTTGTTGCGCAGGACGGCGACGGATGGGTGCCCGCCGTGCTCACCGCACCCGATATGCCGGACTGCGAAGAGCTCTCCGACGCCGGTGTCCCCGCCCAAGTTCCCTACCTGAATGGGGAAGGCTTGCGTTGCGAAGACAACGACGGCAGCGTGCGCTTCTGGTAGGCGTCGGGCCTACTCGGTGTCCCGCAAGATCTGGCTGAGCTCCGCATGCGCGGCATCGTCGAGCGAGATTTCCTTATCGTCGATCCAACCGACCTGCGAGAGTAGCCGACCGCTAGAACTCAGCCACACGCCGTCTGCGGCGAGGAGATCGCTCGGGGTGATGCGCTCCACGATGGCGTCCCACCCGCGTCGTTGCGCGGCGCGGAAAAGCACGCGCTGTGTGGTGCCCGGCAAGATGCCGACATCGGTGGGAGGAGTGATGAGCGTGCGCTCCCGCTTGATGAATACGCTGGCGGTCGGCGCTTCAAGGACGAAGCCGTCGGTGGTGGTGAAGATCACGTCGTCGGCGTTTCGACGCCGCGCCTCGCGCAACGCCGCCATATTGGTGGCATAGCTGAGAGTCTTGGCGCCAAGCAGTAGCCACGGCGACGAGTGAGCCGTCGTAGATGAGAAGCCGCGGCTGAGCAGCGCGACGCGGATGGGGTCTTCGGGCCGCAGCGCTGCAGGCAGCGGGGTGACCACAACCCATGCGTAGCCGTCGGGGTTTTCGGGTGCATAGCCGCGCATGACGAACAGCTTGACCATAGCTTCATTGGGGATCACGCCTTCGAGGGGTTCGGAGCGCCATGCGCTGAGCGCCGTGTCGACCGCGGTGCGCCAGTGCTCGTCGGAAGGCACTTCGATGTCGGTGATAGTGCCTGAGCGGCGCAGCCTCCACAGGTGCTCCTCCATCTTCTTCACCCGCTGGCCGTTGAACAGCATGGTCTCGAAGATGCCGTCGCCGCGGGCGATACCTTGCGCGAGAGGCGAGAAGTGCGGCGCGTCGGCATCGACGAGCACGCCTTCGGGATGTTGAGGGGTGAGTAGTACGAGCACGTCCATGTCGCTGAGCGTAGCGCGCCCGCGACGTTGGGTTGCCTGCGGGGTTTCGATACGCCCGCTTCGCGGGCTACTCAACCACCGGCACGGAACAGCTACTTAACCATCGGGGCGGTGGGTCTGATTCATAGAACTTCGAATGGTCGGGGTGACAGGATTTGAACCTGCGGCCTCGTCGTCCCGAACGACGCGCGCTACCAAACTGCGCCACACCCCGGTGGCAAATGAGCCGACGACCAGCATAGCGCAGTGGTCACCGGTGGTGCCAAACGACGGTTAACTGCGCGCTGCCAGCGTCACGAGGCTCGCTTCCGGGCGGCAGGCGAAGCGGATCGGCGCAAAAGGTGAGGTGCCCAGCCCTGCGGAAACGTGCAGGTGGGCCGTCTGTGCGTCGACGGTGTGCGTGCTCGCGCCGCGCACCCGGTCAGCTTCGAGGTCGCAATTCGTGGTGAGCGCTCCATATCCAGGCACACACACCTGCCCGCCGTGCGTGTGGCCGGCGAAGATGGCGGCAACGCCGTCGGCGGTCATTGCATCGAGCAATCGCAGGTAGGGGGCATGCGTGACGCCAACGGCGAGGTCGACGTCGGGTGCAGGCCCACCGGCCACAGCGTCGTAGTCATCGCGGTCGTGGTGGGCGTCGTCGGTGCCACGAAACTCCACGGTCAGCCCGCGCAGCCGCATGGTGTGTCGGCGGTGCGTGAGATCCACCCACCCGAGTGACTCCAGGGCTTCGCGCAGTTCGCTGGTGGGCAGCGAGGGTGCGACGTCGTCGGACGTGGCTGTGGACCTCCCCTGGGTGACATAGCGCAGGGGGTTCTTGAAGTGGGGCGCCTGGTAATCGTTGGAGCCGAAGATGAACACCCCGGGGACGCCACCCAGACCGTCGAGCGCATCGCGCAGCGGGCCGATGGCCGCACCAGTGCTGATGTTGTCGCCGGTATTGACGACGAGGTCGGGCTTCAACGAGGCCAGCCCTCTCACGAAGCGCAACTTATCGCGCTGGCTGGGCAGTAGGTGCAGATCGGAAATGTGCAGCACCTCGATGGCTTCGCTACCCGGTGGTAGCACAGGCAGGGTAGCCCGACGCAGCGTGAACAGGTGTGCCTCTGCGAGAGCCCAGCCGAACGCAGCGGCGCCGGCACCGATCAAGGCGCCGACGCATTTCACTGCAGCGTGCACTATCCGCCACCTTCACTCGGAGCCGGTGGCGCCGGCTGCTGCTGTTGCGGCGGGTTGTCGGGCGGCGGGGCAGGCTGCGTGTCGGGCTGCGCGGGTTGGGTCGGCTGAGGTTTCGGCTCCGGCTGTGGCTTCGGTTTCGGCGCCGGACGCGGACCAGCGGAGATGCGCAGGGAGATCGTCGAGTAGACGGGGGCTTCCTTCGACGGGGATGCACCAAGGAAGGTGCCCGCACGGTGCGACGAGTAGACGCTCAACCGCTGCGTACTGAACCCGGCGGCTTCAATCGTTCTCTTCGCCTCGTCGTAGCCCATGCCTGAGACGTTCGGCACGGGTACCTTCTTGCCTTCCTTCACCTTCTCGCCCGGTTCGACGAACTTCGTCTTCGGTTTGTCTTTGAGTGCGGCAGTCATTGCGGCCCGCCAAATCTGGCCGGCGTCGCCACCACCCGTACCGCGTAGATATTGGCCGTTGTGCATCCTAAAGCCGGTCAGCGACTTGCGGCGGTGTTCCTTCGGAAAACCGCTGTCGACCGCGAGCATGCCGACGCCCGCCATCTCGGGCGTATACCCAGCAAACCAAACCGCCGCGGCGCTCTGCGTTGTACCCGTTTTACCTGCCTGCGGCCTGCCATCTCTCAGCGCCGCTGGGCGACCAGTGCCGCTGGTCATCACATTCGCCAGCATCTTGTTCATCGCATCGGCGACGCCTTCGTCCATCACGCGCTCACAGCTGCCGTCGGGCACCGGAATCTCGGCACCACTCGCCGTCTTGATCGATTCGAGGATGCGGGGTTTGCAATGCACGCCGCGGTTCGCGAGCGTTGCGTAGCCTTCGGCCATAGCCAGGGGAGTGACGTAGCTCGTGCCGAGCACCCATGACGGGTAGTACGACTCCTGCTCCTTCATATCGACGCCGTCGGCGCGTACAACGCCGGATTTCTGCGCCATCTCAATGGCGGGGCAGTTGCCCATCGCCTGCGTGAGGCGAAGGAAGTAGGTGTTGACGGAGTTCTTCAACGCCTCAGTCATTGTGATGTTGCCGTAGCCACGCTTACCAAGGTTGCTCGGCGTGTAGTTCTTGTCGACGATTGAGATGCCGTCACAGCCCTTCCAACGCGTGCCGCCCAGGTCGGTGAGGGTGCCGGGAGCGTTGATGGTGTGCGTCATCGACATACCGCCCTGCAGTGCTGCTGCCGAGGCGAACACTTTCATAGTCGAACCGGACTGGAACCCTTCCGCGCCGCCCATCGCCTTGGTGACGTTGTAGTTGTAGTACGTCTCGCCCTTGGCTCTGTCGTCGCCCATCACAGGCCGGCTTTGCGCCATTGCGACGATGAGGCCCGTCTTTGGCTCCAACAGCACGGTGTTCGCGAGGATCGGGTCGGTCGGGGCGATCATGTTCGACACCGCCTTCTCCGCCGCATCCTGCGCGGCCGGGTTAATCAGCGTCTGAATTGTGAGGCCGCCGCGGCGCAACGTGTTGCGTCGTTCCTCTCGGGTATCGCCCAGGCCTTCCACCTCGCCGCTGAGCAGCGTGTGCGTGACGTAATCGCACAGGAACGGATACTTCGATGTGATGCAGCCGTTCGGGGTACGCGTGACCTTCTGCTGGTCGAAGCCGACCTTCTTCGCCTCGTCGGCCTCCGCCTGCGTCACGTACCCCTCATCAGCGAGGCGTTGGAGCACCACATTGCGACGCTGCAAGGCCTTGTGTTGGTTCCTCACCGGGTTGAGCCCGACGGGGTTCTGCACCAGGCCGGCGAGCAAAGCGCTCTGGGCCAGGTCGAGATCCTTCGCGGGGATACCGAAGTACTGCTGCGCGGCGGCCTCGACGCCGTAGGCGCCGTTGCCGTAGTAAGCGATGTTGAGGTACCGCTCGAGGATCTCCTGTTTCGTGAGTTTTTCCTCGACGGCGAAGGCGTAGCGTGCCTCGTGGATCTTGCGTTCGATCGACACTTCGACGGCTTCCTTCGCCGCCTTTGGGTCGTTGCTGTATTTCGCTTGCTCGACGCGCACGAGCTTCACGTACTGCTGGGTGAGCGTCGACGCGCCCTGGGTATCGCCCGCAATCGTCTTGAAGAACGCTCGAACCATGCCTTCAGGGTCGACAGCGCCATGCTCGTAGAAGCGGTGATCTTCGATGGCTATCTGCGCCTTCTGCATCAGGGGCGAGATCTCAGCGAGCGGTTTGTAGATGCGGTTCTCCTCGAAGAACGTGGAGAGCACCTCGCCATTGGCCATCAGGATTCGAGAACGCTGTGACTGCGGTGGGGTTTCGAACTCGGCAGGCAGGTAATCCAACGACTGCTTGGCGGCCTTCGTCGCTCCACTCGCCATCGCGACGAACGGCACCGCTACCCCGGATAGCAGTACGCCAGCAAGAAGGCTGATTGCCAGGAACATGAAGAGGGCATACGTCTTCTCGCTCAGTTTCGCCGATTTCATGGCGCTCAGTCTACGTGACACTCGAAACAATCCCCATATCTCACGCCGGCGAGCTCTGAGCAGCCCACCGACCCTTCCGTTACCTCGTCGTGACCTGGTAGGGTTCAACCCACTAGAGAACCTGCGCAAAGGAGGGCAGAGCATGTCTCTTGCAGAAGTGAGTGAATGGACGCTTCGAGCCAACTGCCGCGATCTAGCCGATGCACTGTTTCCTGAAGGCAAAGACCAAAAGCGTGCCCGAGCTGTGTGTCGAGATTGCCCTGTCCGGTCTGAATGCCTCGCGGAGGCGCTCGATAACCGCATCGAGTGGGGAGTCTGGGGCGGCATGACCGAGCGGGAGCGCCGTGCGCTGCTGCGGGCTCGCCCTGACATCAAGGATTGGCATGCCGTGCTCTGCCGCTAGCCGACGTGGTTGTTATCGCTGGCTAGGCTGACTTCCATGACGAAATGGGAGTACTTCACCGCACCGATCCTGTCGCACGTTGCACAGCAGATCCTCAACAACTTCGGTTCCGAAGGTTGGGAACTCGTGACCCTCGCGCCCGGACCAAACCCCGACACGCTCGTCGGCTACTTCAAGCGCCCGCTCGAGAGCTAATCGATGGAGTCCGCGGCACGCGTCGCGGACAAGCTCGCTGAGGCTTACCCCGACGCCCGATGCGAGCTCGATTTCACGACGCCATTTGAGTTGCTCGTCGCGACGGTGTTGTCCGCGCAATCCACCGACGTGCGGGTGAACGCCGTCACGCCGAAGTTGTTCGACGAATTCCCCGACGCCGAGGCGTTGGCCATCGCCAGCCCGGAACGCGTGGAGAGCATCATCCGTCCGGTGGGTATGTATCGCAACAAAGCGGTGGCCCTCGTCGGCCTTTCTCAGATGATCGTCGACGAGTACGCCGGCGCGGTTCCTGACACGCTCGAGCAACTCGTCGCGCTGCCAGGTGTGGGACGCAAGACGGCGAACGTCGTGCTTGGCAACGCCTTCGGTGTGCCGGGCATCACCCCCGACACGCACGTCATGCGGGTGAGCAACCGGCTCGGATGGGTGGACGAGCGCAAACCCGACGTCGTCGAACGGCGGCTCATGGAGCTGTTACCCCGCGAGCGGTGGACCGTCATGTCGCACGTGCTCATCGCGCACGGTCGACGGATTTGCCATGCCAGGCGCCCTGCCTGCGGCGCGTGCCCCGTCGCCGATGCGTGCCCGAGTAACGATTGCGGCGAACAAGACCCGAAGAAAGCGGCGGCACTTGTAGCGCAGGGGACGAGCCAGTGAAGGCGCGGCTCGTCGCGCTCGTCGCGGCGGTGCTCTGCATCGCCGGCTGTGCCCCGTCGCAACCCCCGCCCACCGCATCGCCTTCACCGTCGAGCGATCTACGCGCGCTCAGGGAGCAATACGGGGTTCCCGACTGCCCGGCAAGCGCCTCCGACGCTGAACCCGTCGAGGACGGGTTGCCGCGCACGGCGCTGCCCTGTTTGGGCTCCGACAAGGTAGTCAACCTCGCAGGGCTGCCTCGCAAGCCGATGGTCATCAACCTGTGGGCGCAGTGGTGCGCGCCGTGTCGGGAAGAGGCGGCCTTCCTTCGGGAAGCAGCCACGAAGCACAACGACATCGCCTTCCTCGGCATCAACTACAACGACCCGCGGCCCGACTGGGCGCTCGAATTCGCCTCCGTCGTGCACTGGCCATACCCGCACGTGCAGGACATGGACAAACAACTGCGTACCGAACTGAATGTGCCGGGCATCCCCATGACGCTCTTCGTCGACCCCTCGGGCCGCGTCGTCTACACGCACCCGGGCGTGTTGCGGTCCACCGAGCAGCTCGAACAGCTGATTGAGGAGCACCTGTGACGTTTGCGAAGCTGCGAGACGCACTCATGAATCCGCAGCCGCTACGCGCCTCCGACATGGACCGCCAGCCGCGCGGGCAACGCTCTGCCGCCGTCGCCATGATGCTCAGCGACGAACCCGACCCCCGCATCACGTTCGTGCGCAGGGCGTCGACGCTGCGCAATCATGCTGGCCAGGTGGCGTTGCCGGGCGGACGCATCGACCCCAGCGACGATGGCCCCGTCGGTGCCGCTCTGCGCGAGGCTTGGGAAGAGGTCGGGCTGGAGCGAGACGGCATCGATGTGCTCGGCCAGTTGCCTCCCGTGTGGGTGCCGAAATCGAACTTCGACGTCACCACCGTCGTCGTCACGTGGCCGGGCGGTGAGCTGTATGCGATGGATCCAGGCGAGACCGCATCCGTGCATCAGTGCCCGGTGTCGGTGCTCACGTCGGCGACAGTGCGTCGCACATCGCGTCATCCGACGGGGTTCCGCGGCCCGGCGTTCGTGTTGCCCGACGTGTTCATCTGGGGACTCACAGCGCACCTCGTCGACTGGGTGCTTCGGCTGGGGGGCTGGGAGACGAACTGGGACCGAGACGATGTCGTCCCGATCCCAGCGGAATACATGCGTGACTAGGCGCTTTCCCCAGGAACCACGTTCAGGTCGGGATGCTTGGCAGGCATCGTCGGATCGTCCTTGCGGGCCCACCCGTCGGATATGGCGTTCAGCGTCGCCTTGAACTCGGCGATGGTGGCTTCGGGTGCCTTGACCTTCTTGAAGTTGCCGATGCCGATCAGTGCGAAGACGCCGGCGAAGATGAGCGACACCACCGCGGCGATGAGGAAACCGAAGATGAGCGAGAGTGCCAGGCTGAGGCCCGTCAGCGTGAGGAGCCAGGTGAACAGCGCGGCGAGCGCTATGACGATCATCCACACCGCGTGGAGCGCGAAACCAAGCGACACGGCAAACATGCCCGTGCCAATGCCGGCCTTTTTCGCCGACGGTACGAGCTCGGCCTTGGCGAGTTCGGCTTCTTTGGACAAGAAGTCGCCCAGGTTCTCCCTGATGTCTTTCACGTTGTCAGCCATTTCGTTCCTTTCGTGTCCTCCTAGCCTATGCGGTGCCGGGCCAGGCGTCAGACTTTGATCTCCAGTCCGTCGTCGGGAATGCGAACGGGGTTGGTGAGCTCGGTGTGATCTACCCAAGCCCGCCAGCACAGGAGTTGGAAGGGAAGCTTCAAGTTTTCGCCGGGACGCGCTGCCGAGTCGTAGAGCTCCATCACTTGCTCGATGAGGTGGTTGAGCTGCCGTTCTCCGAGCGAGCGGGTCAGAGGCTGACGGCGGATCATCGTCTGCATCGCATCCCTGGACAGTTGCTCCCAGATGCGAAAGGCACGTGTTTCAATCTCGGGGAAGTAGGGCGACTCGCGCAGCTGTTCGAGAGACTGATGGCCGTAGTCACCGCGCATCGCCATCGGATCGTAACGACGAAGCAGGGCCGCCAAACGACGCACCCACGGCACGGAATCGTCGCGGATGAGGTACGACGCGGAGAAGCACCCGCCTTCACGCAGCACGCCGGCGATCTGCGGCAGCGCCTGTTCGGCGTTGAGGGTGTGGAAACTTTGGTGGCTTAGCACCACCTCAAACTGGAAGGGATCGGTGGGGATCGCCTCAGCGCGCCCTCTCAACGCGACGACGCCGGGAGCGCGTCGGTGGTGCTCCACCACCTTCTTCGACGGCGAGAGTGCGAGGACGTGGTGGCCGCGGTTGCTCAGGCGGCCGGGCAGTGCGAGATCGTCACCGACGACGAGCCCGCGCACGCCGCTCCAGACGGCGAGCCAATCGAGTGCTTCGGGGGGAAACGTGCTCACAGGACCTCCTCAACCCCAGCCTAGCCGTGTGCGGAGTTATCCACAGGCTTCGTGGGCCGTGCAAGTTTCGGGCGTGTCGCTGCCATAACAATGGGTATGAACGATATCGCACCCGTGTTGGTCCTTACCCGTGATGTATCGGTGTACGAAGCAGTGCAGGCATCAGCGCTCGCGCTCGACGTGCCGGTGGCTGCAGCCCACGACACCGAAGAGATGCATCAGCGGTGGCGCGCTGCGCGCCTTAGGCTAGTTGCACCCGATATGGCGGGGCGTGCCGCGTCGCTGGATACACGCACCGCAACGTACGTCGTCGGTAGAGATCCGAAGGCGCTGGTGCTCGCATCCGCCGAGCTCGGTTGCCCGGCGCTCATGCTGCCGCACGCTTCGGCGGAGCTGGCGGATCTGCTTGCGGAGGCGTCGGGCGGCCCGGTGTCTCAGGCGTGGACGATCGCGGTGACGGGCGCCGTTGGAGGCCTCGGCACTTCTACGCTCGCGGTGGGGCTGGGCCAGGAGGCCGTCCGACGAGGATCCCGCGCGGCAGTCGTCGAGTTGGTGCCCGGCGGCGGTGGGCTTGACCTGCTGGTGGGGAAGGAAACCGACGAGGGGGTGCGGTGGTCGGAGCTCGCGCGGGCTCGCGGCGAGATCGGCGGGCTCGAGGCGCTGCTGCCGTCCGTCGACGGCCTGTTGTTGCTCGGCCTCGACCGCGGTGATCCGGCGTTCCCCGATCCGCAAGCAGCCCACGCCGTGCTCACGGCGTTGCGCCGCGAAGTTGACGTCGTGGTGGTCGATGATCGCAGCGGTTTTGACCTTCGCGCGGAGGCGCAGCTGCTCGTGGTAGGCGCAGACGTGCGCAGCGTGGCCGCTGCGCGGATGCGGGCGGCTGCGGCGGCAACCCCACCGTCGGGGCTGGTGGTGCGCTCCGGGCCTGGGCGACGGCTGGGCGCCGATGCCATCGCAAATGCGCTGGGCGTGCCGCTGGCGGGGTCACTAGCAGAGGATCGGGCACTGCCGCGCCTCGCAGAGCTGGGGGAGCCGCCCCTTCGCGGGCCTGCCAAGAAGTTCCGACGCGACGTGGCGGCCATCTGGCAGGAGGCGTTCCATGGCTGAGCTTTCCAGCATTCGTGAACGCCTTGGCGCGTTGGGGCGCAGCTACGGCCCCAGCGACGTGGCGGCCGTCATGCGAAGCCTCGGCGAGGTGGTCACCGACGCCCGCGTGCTGACGGTGATGGACATGCTGCGACGCGACTCCATCGGCGCCGGCCCACTCGAGGAACTGCTCGGCAAACCGGGGGTGAGTGATGTTGTCGTCAACGGCCCCGCCGATGTGTTCTTCGACGCCGGCTCGGGGCTCGAACGCGCAGCGGTCACCTTCCTCGACGACGAGCAGGTGCGCCGCTTGGCCATTCGTCTCGCAGCGACGGCCGGCCGCAGGCTCGACGACGCGCAGCCCTTCGTCGACGGGCGGCTGCCCGACGGTACGCGCCTCCATGCTGTGCTGGCGCCCGTGGCGATGCCCGGAACATGCTTGTCACTACGCGTTCCGGCCTCCCGTTCGTTCTCATTGGAAGATCTCGTGGCCAGTGGCTCCCTATCGCAGCGCGGAGCCAGCCTGCTGCGTGCCATGGTGCAGCGGAAGTTGCCGTTCCTCGTCAGCGGCGGCACGGGCTCGGGCAAGACGACACTGCTCGCGGCGCTGTTGGCAGAAGTACCTCACAGCGAGCGCATCGTCTTGGTGGAGGACGCCCGCGAACTCGTTCCCGATCATCCTCACTGCGTGCGCATGGAGGGCCGCCCGCCCAACGCGGAGGGCGCGGGGGCCATCAGCCTCACCGACCTCGTGCGCCAGGCCCTTCGTATGCGCCCCGACCGCGTGGTGCTGGGCGAGGTACGGGGCCGAGAGATCACCGACCTGCTTCGCGCCTTCAACACAGGGCACGAAGGCGGCTGCGCCACCATCCACGCCAACTCGGTGCGCGACGTGCCCGCGCGCCTGGAAGCACTCGCAGCGCTCGGAGGGCTCGACCGGGTGGCCTGCAGCGCCCAGGTTGCCGCAGCGCTGAAGCTAGTTGTCCACGTCCGCCGCGACGCGCAGGGGCGGCGCCGAATCGCAGAGCTCGGCGTCATCCGCCGCGACGGCGACGGCGTCGTCGTGCAACCAGGTCTCACATTCACCGCCGACGGCTGGGAACGCGGAGAAGCGGCGAGCATCGTCGAGGAGTGGCTATGTTGACGGCAGCACTCGCAGGCATCACGGGTTGGCTGGCCGTCGGCGCGCACCCGAGCTCGGCCCTTCGACGACTCTCGCCCGCCCGCTCCCGTCGACGTCGTCGCTGGCGGGCGACACCGGTGATGACAGCCGCGCTCGTGGCCTTCGGAGCTGTGACGCTCTTGCTTGGCCTCGGCGGCTTAGGCTGGGCGGTGGCGGCCGCCGTCGCCGCGGGAACCGCCTGCTGGCTGGTGCTCGAGCGTCGTCGGGCCAAGGTAGCTGGCAAGCGTTCGCAGGAAGTGGCAGACGCGGCGCGACTGTTGGCGTCGCTGCTGCGCTCCGGGCAGATTCCGACGGTGGCCTTGCGGGAAGCTGCTGAGGACCATCCGCTGCTCACGGAGGCGGCGTACGCGTCGGCGCTGGGGGCGGATGTGCCCGAAACGCTGCGCCGCACCGCTCAACTGCCGGGTGCGGAAGGGCTCGAATCCGTCGCGGCGGCTTGGCAGGTGAGCGAGCGCAGCGGTGCTCCGGTGGCTGGTGTACTGGAGCAGGTTGCCGATACGCTGCGGCAGGCGCGTCAGCTCGCTGAGGTTGTCGAGACGGAGCTGTCGTCGGCTCGAGCCTCGGGGCACATTATGGCCGTACTCCCCTTCGGTGCACTCGGGTTGGGTTTTTTCGCTGGGGGCAATCCGCTGGAGTTCATCTTCGGCGCTGCACTCGGGCAATGGCTCGCTGCGACGGCCGTCGGGCTGACGGCGCTCGGAGTGATCTGGACGGAAAGGCTTGCACGATGATGTCTGCGCTGTTGATCGCGCTCGCGGCGGCGTGCGCCTGGCTCCTCACCCCTGACAGGGCGCTGCACCGCTTGGAGGCAGGGCCAACGCGCCGGGCCGCAGAACACCGTCGCGGAGAGCAATATCCGACGTCGTGGCGCGCCGTGGCTGCCCTGGGTGCTGCGGGAATCTGCGCGGTGGGCCTTCCTGAAGTGCCGGCGCTGGCGCTCATGCTGGGTGCCGTCACCTTCCTCGCGACGGGACTTCTGCGCAGGCGCGTCTCGCACCGTCGAGAACAAGAAGAGATGCCCGACACCTTGGACTACCTAGCCGTCTGTCTCGAATCCGGGGCGCCTATTTCGGGTGCGCTCGCCACCGTCGCCGACGTGTCTCCCTCCCGCACGCAGGCACTCCTGCGGCGCGTGCTCGCTCATCTCAACGTCGGACGATCCGTCGAGGAAGCGTGGGAGGAGCTTGGGCAGCACCCCGTCTGGGGCACCGTGGCGAAAGACATGGTGCGTGCGAGCCGGTCGGGCACTAGTTTGTCGGGATCGCTGCGTCTGCATGCCGACGATGTGCGCGTACAGGTGCGCGATGCCGCCATGAAGCGGGCGCGCAAGGTGGGGGTGAAGTCGGTGATTCCGCTCATGGCCTGTTTCCTGCCTGCCTTTGTGCTCATCGGCGTGGTGCCCATCATCGCCGGCCTGCTGAAGAACTTCCTCTCGGGCGGATAAGCATCGTGCCTGTAGCGCGCTCCAGGCGCAGCAGGGCCAGTGCAGGATGCCGCTGTAGAGTGCGCCCATGCACAGCTGGTCGTGGGTGCTGGAGGCGCCCGAGGTCTCCACCGTCGACGTGCGCCCCGCGAGCGAGGGGGAGTACGGCGATTGGCCGGCGTGGGTGTCGTCTCAGGTGCAGCAACGTTGCGCCAGCCAGGGCATCACACGTCTGTGGACACATCAGCAGGAGTTCGCGGAGCTCGCCTATCGTGGGCAGCACGTTGCGCTCACCACGTCAACGGGTTCTGGTAAATCGCTGGCCTATCTGCTGCCAGTGATCGCCGCGACGGCCGAGGGTAACGTGGGCGTGGAGGTGCCCATCTCGCGTATCCGGCGCACCGAACACACCGCGCTGTACCTCGCACCGACGAAGGCGCTCGCGCACGATCAGGTGCGCGCCGCAACCACCTTTGGGCCAGCCGATTGGCGCATCACGGCCGTCGACGGCGACTCGGATGAAGCCGAGCGACGATTCGCCCGCGAGCACGCCAGTTTTGTGTTCACCAATCCGGACATGCTGCACTACTCCGTGCTGCCCAATCACCGGCGGTGGTCCAGGCTGCTCTCGGGATTGCGCTACGTCGTCGTCGATGAAGCCCACCGCTATCAGGGGGTGTTCGGCGCACACATCGCGCACGTGCTGAGACGCCTGCGTCGACTCGCCACCCACTACGGCGCCAACCCAACCTTCTTGCTGGCTTCGGGAACCGCCACGGGCATGGCGGAGTTCGGGGGCAAGTTGATCGGGGAATCATCGGTTGCAGCGGTGACGCGTGACGGGGCACCGAAACCGAAGCGTGTCGTGGCGCTGTGGAAGCCATCCATCTCGCTCAACCAAGACACGGGCAACCTCCTCGGACGCCTGGCGGTATCCGGGGCGCAGACCATCGCCTTCGTGGCGAGCAGAACGGGCGCGGAACTCGTCGCGCTCGAAGCCCAGGAGATCGCAGGCCCGGCCATCGCGAGCTATCGGGCGGGCTTTCTGCCCAGCGAGCGGCGCGGTTTGGAACAGGCGCTACAAACCGGCGAGCTGCGCGGGGTTGCGACGACGAACGCGCTCGAGCTCGGCATTGATGTGGCGGGCATGGACGCTGTGCTCATCGCAGGCTACCCAGGGAAACTGAGCACGCTGTGGCAACAGGCTGGGCGGGCGGGTCGACGGGGATCCGACGCGCTGGTTGTGGTGCTGGCCAGGGAGAACCCTCTGGACGGATTCCTCTTCGACCACCCGGACGCGCTGCTGCGCGCTCCCGTAGAGCAGGCCGTGCTGCACCCCGACAATCCGCGGATACTCGGGCCGCACCTTGCCGCTGCGGCTCAAGAGCTCCCGTTGACGCGTGAGGATGCCCGGTGGTTTGGCGGTTCCTACGGCGACGTCGTCCATCAGCTGGTGGAACAAAAAGTGTTGCGTGATCGGGGCGGGAAGTACTACTGGACCAGGGCAGATCGTGCCGTCGACTTCATCTCGCTGCGGTCGGCTGGAACGAAGCCCTACGACCTCGTGGAACGGGATACGGGAAGGATCGTCGGCACCGTCGATGAAGTGCGCGTCGACGCCGTCGCCCATCCTGGGGCGGTGTACCTGCACCAAGGGGAGAGCTTCCTCGTCGATGAGATCGACCGAGCCGATAGACAGGCCTTCGTGGTGCAGGCGCGGCCGAAGTACTACACCCAACCGCAGGTCAGTTCGGATATCGAGGTGCTCTCCGAACTGGATTCGCGTGCCTTCGGCGCCGCGACGGTCCACCGCGGCGACGTGCGGCTCACCTCGCAGGTGCTGGCGTTCCTTCGCCGCGACGAGCTCACGCACGAAGTCTGGGACCAGCACCCCTTAGAGATGCCGCGCAGGCAGCTCATCACGCAGGCGGTGTGGCTCACCATCCCTGACGCGCTCACCGCAGCCCTTGACTGGGGATCGCTGCAGTTGGGCGCTGCGGCGCACGCCATCGAACACACCGCCATCGGTCTGCTTCCGGCCTTTGCTGCCTGCGATCGCTGGGACATCGGCGGTGTCTCCACACCGCTGCACCCGGATACCGGAATGCCCACCATCTTCGTCCACGACGGTCTTGCAGGCGGCGCCGGATTCGCCTTCCGCGCTTACGACATCGTCGAGGCGTGGCTGACCGCCACACTGGGACGCCTTCGCCGTTGCCCCTGCGACGACGGCTGTCCCGCGTGCATCGTCTCTCCGAAGTGCGGCAACGCCAACCAGGTGCTCGACAAAGAAAAAGCCACCGTGCTGATGAGCCGTGTGCTCGAGGTGTGAACTGCGCCCACCCTCCACAGTTCCAATTTCGAGGCGACGAAGTTATCCACAACATTCCTTCCAGACGGGAATCTCGGGCGTGTCGCTGCCATAACGATGGGTGTCCGGGACATTCCCGGACGGCTTCGAGGGAAGGAACCCCAATGGACATCGTCAAGACCACCACTACCGTCAAGCGTCTGGCCGAACGCGGCCTGACCACCGTTGAGTACGCCATTGGCTTGCTCGCGGCCGCCGCAGCAGCACTGGTGCTGCTGCGCATCTTCAACGACAACCAGTTCTTCAAAATGCTCTTCGACTGGGTGGTGAACATCTTCAACAACATCAGTACCGGCAGCGGAGGCGGCAGCATCTTCGATATCTTCGGAAAGATGTTCGGTTTCTAATGCTCGCAGGGCTGGCGGGCGGCGGCATCGGCCGTCGCCCCTCACCCCGCGGCATGGTCAGCGTCGAACTCGCCATCGGCTTCGTCACTGCGACGATGCTGGCGGCGGTATTGGTAACGCTCACCATGCTCGGGGTGTCGCAAGCAGCGGTGGCGGAATCTTCCGCGCAGATCGCCAGGCAGCTCGCCCGGGGTGACGCCGACGCGGCCAGCAAGGCCAAGCAGCGGGCGCCGGGCACGGTGAACGTGGAACGCGACGACGCCGGTGTCACCGTCACCGTGTCTACGACCAGCTTGGTGATTGGCTTGGGCGATATTCCGGTGCGTGCCAGCACTTGGATGGCCTACGAGCCAGGCGCGCGATCATGAGCCGGGCAGAACGTGGCGTCGGTACCGTGCTCACTGCGGGCATCGCAGCTGTGACTGCCATCGTGGCCGGGGCATCGTGCATGTGCATCACCTGGTTCAGCACCATTCGACAGGCTGAGCGCGTCGCAGAGGTTGCGGCATTGGCGGGTGCGTCGGCGGCCGTGAGGGGTGACGACCCGTGCGCCGCGTCACAACAAGCGGCCCGGCGCAACGGAGGGTCCCTCTCTCGCTGCATCGTGCGTGGCGAGGGCCCGAACGTCGTCGTAGAGACCGGGGTGGTGGCGCACATCCAGCCGCACCTGGGACTCGTGCCCGAGCACATCGAACGGTTGGCCACCGCGGCCACCGTGTGATGGCGTAGTCCAAGAGCAGTTGTGCAGTAGAAATAGTGAAGAGCAACTACCGCCAACGAGGAAAGGGAATCTATGGCACTGCGCAACCGATTGGCCGAGGCGGGGTACACAGCAGATGGTGTGTTGGAACGCATCGGCGAGCTTGGCCAGGCCGGGCTCGGACGCAACATCACGGTTCCCGCATCCTGCGAGCTGGGCGATGTTAATGACCCGCTCGCCACGCTCATCAAGCTGTTCATCTTGCAGCAGGAAGTGCCACGCTCCGACGTCGCGTTCTTGAAAGGGGAGGCCGACCAGTACCTCGCCCAGCACGATGGGCTCGTGCGGGCCACGGTTGACGTCCGGCCATATGGTTCGCCCGACGATGGCGCTTCGGGCTGGGTTGTCTCCGACCTGACCCCCGGCCTTGACATGGTGACCACGCCCACCCGCCCCGACTACGTGCTGGGCGTCTCGCCGGCCTCCACCACGCTCGCGCAGATGACGATGCGCACCCCGGTTGAGCGTGCGCTCGATCTCGGCACCGGTTGCGGGGTGCAGTCGTTGCACCTCGCCCAGCACACGAAGAGTGTCGTCGCCACCGACGTCAACTCCAGAGCGCTCACCATGGCGCGCGAGAGCGCTGCGCTCACCGGGGTCGCCGTCGATATTCGGGAGGGGTCGTTGTTTTCGCCGGTGGAGGGGGAACGGTTCGATCTCATCGTCTCCAATCCGCCGTACGTGATGAGCCCGCCGTCGAGCGATGATTCGACGCTCACCTACCGAGAGACGAACTTCACCGGTGACGGTCTGCTACAGGCCATCCTCCACGACGCTCCGGCGCACCTTGCTCCGGGCGGCAGTCTCCAACTGCTCACGAACTGGGCCATCCTGGACGGCCAGGCGTGGGATGAGCGCATCCGGTCACTGGTGACGCCGCTCAACCTCGATGTGTGGGTGATTGAGCGGGAGCGCCTCGACAAGTACAGCTACATCGAAATGTGGCTCACCGACGCCGGGCTCGCAGGCACGCCTCAGTGGCGGCAAGCCTATGAGCGGTGGCTCGAGTACTTCGCCGAACTGCGCATTGCGGAAGTGGGGATGGGTTGGATTCTCGTCACCGACGCGGGCAGGGCCACCCCGCACGTCCGCGTCGAATCGTGGCCTCATGCCGCGCAGCAACCCGTAGGTCCACTCTTCGCGCGGCATCGGGCCGCAGTCGACGCAGCCATCGCCCCCGACGAGCAACTTCTGGCCTCACGCCCCCGGCTGGTCGACGTGCGTCAGGAAACGGTGGGTGCTCCAGGTGCAGTAGACCCGGAGCACATCGTCTTCAGGCAGACCACCGGGCTGCTTCGAGGCATGACGGCCGACACCGCGTTCGCCGCCGTGCTCGGGGCACTCGACGGCGAACTCACCGTGCAGCAGGTGCTGGGCGCGGTAGCGCAGATCCTGGAACTGGAGCCCTCGCAATTCACTGTGGACATGCTGGCCAAACTGCGTCAGGCGTTCGAAGAGCAGTACCTTGTTCTGGAAGGGAGCTGACGTACCACCCGGTGTTCCGCACTTCGTCGGCTATGGTCTAGGAACCCAAACATTGAGCAGGAAGAATTCATGACCCCACAGCGCCTCGTGATCGTTGAGTCACCCACCAAGGCCACCAAAATCGCTGGTTTCCTCGGTAAGGAATACTCGGTCACCTCGAGTCGCGGCCACGTCCGCGACCTGCCCACCAGCGCGTCCGACGTGCCCGCGAAGTACAAGGGCGAGAAATGGGCGCGCACTGGCGTGAACGTGGATGACGACTTCACGCCCATCTATGTAGTGGGTGCCGACAAGAAAGCCACCATCAAGGAACTCAAGGCGAAACTGAAGGACGTCGACGAACTCCTGCTCGCCACCGATGGTGACCGCGAAGGCGAAGCGATCGCGTGGCACCTGC
This sequence comes from uncultured Tessaracoccus sp., assembly GCF_947255005.1. Taxonomy (GTDB): domain Bacteria; phylum Actinomycetota; class Actinomycetes; order Propionibacteriales; family Propionibacteriaceae; genus Arachnia. The sequence continues at coordinate 32,778 of NZ_CAMYFI010000014.1, forward strand.
TCGAGGAACTGAAGCCGAAGATCCCCGTGAAGCGGATGGTGTTCCACGAGATCACCAAGCATGCCATCCAAGAGGCGGTGGAGCACCCACGTGAGCTCGATGTCCATCTCGTTGACGCGCAGGAGACCCGGCGCATTTTGGACCGCCTCTATGGCTACGAAGTTTCCCCGGTGCTGTGGAAGAAGGTGATGCCGAAGCTCTCCGCCGGGCGTGTGCAGTCGGTGGCAACCCGGCTGATCGTCGATAGGGAGCGCGAGCGCATCGCGTTCGTGCCCGCCGCATATTGGGATCTCGACCTCACGTTAGACGCCGGCGAGCACCGCGACCCGCGCACCTTCCCCGGCCGCCTCGTATCCGTAGGCGGGCAGAAGGTGGCCCAGGGCAGAGATTTCGATGCCGACGGCCAAACCAAAGACCCCTACGTCATGGTGCTCGACGAGCCCAGCGCCGCCAAGATTGCCGACGGCCTGCGCGACGCGGAGATCGTCGTGACCTCCGTCGAAGCGAAGCCCTACACCCGCCGGCCGTATGAGCCCTTCCGCACTACGACCCTGCAGCAGGAGGCTGGCCGTAAGCTGCAATTCACGTCGCAGCGCACGATGTCGGTGGCTCAAGACCTCTACGAGCAGGGCTTCATCACCTATATGCGTACCGACTCGGTGACGCTCTCCAACCAAGCCATCAAGGCCGCGCGAGCCGCCGTCGCAGGGTTGTTTGGCGAGAAGTTCCTCTCCCCGAAGCCGCGAGTGTACGCGTCGAAGGTGAAGAACGCACAGGAAGCGCACGAGGCCATCCGTCCAGCCGGTGATGAGTTCGTACACCCCGACAAGGCCGGCCTGAACGGCGACCACTACCGCCTCTACCAGCTCATCTGGAGGCGCACGGTCGCCTCCCAGATGGCCGACGCGGTGGGTGAGCAGATGTCGCTATCCTTCCAAGCAGTCGTCGATGGCCAAGAACTGGAACTCGTCTCCTCTGGCCGCACCATCACGTTCCCCGGTTTCCTCAAGGCCTACGTCGTGAGTGTTGACGAGGGCGCCGCCGACGATCAGCAGTCGCGGTTGCCGGAACTGGCCAAGGGTGACACGCTCGCCGCCTACGCCGTCGCCCAATCGGGGCACCAGACGAAGCCCCCCGCGCGATATACCGAGCCGTCGCTTGTCGCGAAGCTCGAAGAGCTGGAGATCGGCCGCCCCTCCACGTACGCATCGATCATCCGCACCATCACCGCACGCGACTATGTGTTCAAGAAGGGGTCGGCACTGGTGCCCACGTGGCTCGCCTTCGCGGTAACACGGTTGCTCGAGGAGCACTTCTCTAAGCTCATTGACTACGACTTCACCGCGCATCTGGAAGACCAGCTCGACGAGATCGCGTCGGGGCGTGCGAAACGTCTCGCCGTGTTGAACGACTTCTATTTCGGCCCTGAAGGCAAGACGGCGCAAGGCTTGCAGACCCTCGTCACGGAGTTGGGCGACATCGACGCCAAAGCCCTGTCGACCTTCCCACTCGGCGACTCTGGCATCGACGTGCGTGTTGGGCGCTACGGCACCTACGTTGAAGCGGAGGGGGGTAAGAAACGAGCCAACGTGCCCGAAGACTTGCCTCCAGATCAGCTCACCGTCGAGGCAGCAGAGGAGCTGCTTAGCCAACCGCTCGACGAGCAGAGAGAGCTGGGCGTCGATGCGGCGACGGGGTTGACCATCGTCGCGAAGAACGGGCGCTTCGGTCCCTACGTCACCGAGCTGCTGCCTGAGGACGCACCGAAGTCGAAGAAGCCGCGCACCGGATCGCTGTTCAAGTCGATGTCGCTGGAGACGGTCACGCTTGATCAAGCCCTCCAGCTACTCAGCTTGCCGCGCGTCGTCGGAACAACCCAGGACGGCACGGAGATCACGGCGCAAAACGGGCGCTATGGCCCGTACCTGAAAAAAGGCACGGATTCTCGCTCGCTCACGAGTGAGGACGAGATCTTCAGCATCACCATGGAGCAAGCTGAGGCCATCTATGCGCAACCCAAACAGCGTGGCCGGGCCGCAGCTAAGCCTCCGCTGCTTGAGCTGGGTGAAGACCCAACCAATGGCAAACCCGTCGTGGTGAAAGACGGACGCTACGGCCCGTATATCACCGACGGGGAAACCAACGTGACTGTGCCGCGCGGGGAAGACCCTGCCACCCTCACCGCCTCCCGCGCTTTCGAGCTGCTGGCAGCCAAGCGCGCCAAGGGCCCGGCTCCCAAGCGCAAGACCACGAGGCGTAAGACGACGAAGAAGAAGTCCTGATGGCCAAACAGAAGCCGCTGCGGTTCCAGGTGCCGGTTGAGGCCTCAGTGCCGCCGCTGGTGTCGAATTCGGCCGGGTTTACCCGCCTGCTCGCGCGCCCCGCGCAAGGCCATCGGATGGAAGTCACCGTCCTCGACTCCCACGATGCTCGCCTGCTGCGCGCGAGCATCATCGTGGCGCGTCGTCGATGCAACGAGGAGCCGGGGGAGTGGTACGTGTCCGCGCCGGGCTGGCCAGGTCTTCCCGACGAGGCGAGCTATGCACTTGACGGCTCGGGAGAATTACCGCGCGAGTTGCGACGTCAACTGTCGTGGTTCGTGCGCCACGAACCGCTTACGGCCTTCGCCACGATGGTTTGCGACCGGCACGAGTACGTGTTACGCGGTGGTGATGACGATCTTGTCGACATCCGCGACGACACCATCCGTATCGTTCGCGACAACATCGAACTGCCTGAGACTCGCGAGATCACGATGACTCCACGGGCCAAGCTCGCGGGCCAGCAGCGTGATTTCATCGTTTCCGCGCTCGAAGCGATCGATGCGAGCCCCATGGGTGCCCCGCCCACACTTCAGCAGCGCATCGGCCCTCCCGCCACCGGGCTGACGAGCTTCCGGCCACCAGAAGGCATCGACTCGGACATGAATTTGGAAGAGTTCGTCTCCGAGGTGCTACTGAATCATCTGTACGAGCTCGTTATCGCGGAATTGAAGCAGGAGCCGGAGGAGGAGCGCGTCGAGATCGACAAGCTCTCGCATGACCTTCGGGGGCTCGCCCCGGTGCTTGAACCGGCGTGGCGCGATGAGCTTGAAACTGACCTGCGGACGCTTGCCTCGTCGCATCCCGGCAGCCGAGACGATCTCCTTCTAGGCGTCATTGACGCGCTCGTCGGGGCTGTGCGTGCGCCGAAGCTTGGCAATATGTCGACGGAGAGTGCCCGCGTGGCGCTCAATAGCCGCATGGAGCATGCGCTCATGATCCTCTTCGATCGGTGCCGAGCGCTCGAACTGGATGGTCCCGACGAAGCATGGGGTGCCGCGCTGCGGTCGGCCTTGCAGCTCCAAGCGACGAACCGCCTGCTCGAACCCCTGTTTGGTAAACCCGCGCGCAAGCTTGATCGTGAACTCGGCGAAGTGATCGACCTCCTGCGCTCATCGGTGAGCCCGCCCGACGGCATTGAGGTCGCTGGCCTGTCTCCGGAGGAAGCCTTCCAACTCGGACGAGACGTGGAGCACGCGCAGTGGAATGTGGTACGGGCTCGTCGAACCCTGATCGATACGTGGCCCGAGCATGTCGCAAAGGGCAGAAAAGCATTGAAGAAGATGCGAAAGAAGTTGCGGTGACAGGCATCTTCATTGCATTCGAGGGCGGAGACAGCGTCGGCAAATCCACCCAGGTCGAGTACCTCGCTGCGCACCTGGCTAGCCTCGACGTAGAAAGAGTGGTGACGCGCCAACCGGGGGGCACGCAACTGGGCGCCACCCTCCGACGCCTGCTGCTCGACCCGGCGACAGGCGACGTCGATGCCAGGGCAGAAGCACTCACCTACGCCGCCGACAAGGCCCAGCACGTGCACGAACTCATCGCCCCCGCACTGGCGAGTGGGAAGGTGGTTATCACCGACCGTTACGTCGATTCCATGATCGCCTACCAGGGCGCTGGCAGGGCGCTGAACCTTGACGACGTGTCGCGCATCGCATGGTGGGCAGTCGGGGGGCTGCGCCCGCACCTGACGATTCTTCTCGACGTCGACCCCGCCGACGCGGTACACCGCATTGCGACGAAGGATCGGCTCGAGGACGCCGGCGCAGAGTTCCACCGGCGCGCACGGCAGCACTTCCTCGACCTCGCCGCCCAGCGCCCCGACGAGTATCTCGTCCTGCACGCGCGAGCCCCTCGGGACGAGATTGCCAAACGCGTGGCGGATGCCGTCGATGGGTTGCTCGCTCGACGAAGCTGAATTGTCAGTGCGGCGTGGCAGGATGTGAGACATGGCGGACGTCTACGGCGAGTTGATTGGGCAGGAACGCGTGGTTGCGACGTTGCGTCGCGCCGTCTCCGGTGCTCGGCACGCCATGACGCACGCCTGGCTGTTCGTCGGCCCTCCTGGTAGCGGCAGGTCGAATGCTGCCAAGGCTTTCGCTGCGGCACTGCAGTGCCCGCGTGGGGGCTGCGGGGCGTGTGAGGAGTGCCGCACGGCACTCAGTGGCGCCCATCCCGACGTCACGCTGGTGCGCACCGAACAGCTCTCCATCGGTGTGAAGGAGACGCGCGAGATGGTGTTTCGCGCCAACGTGGCACCGGTGAAGGGGCGCTACCAGATCGTCGTGGTGGAAGACGCCGATCGCGTCACCGAGCGCGCCGCCGATGCCCTGCTCAAGGGGCTCGAAGAGCCCGCCCCGCGCACGGTGTGGCTACTGTGCGCGCCCAGCCCTGACGACGTCATCATCACCATCCGCTCACGGTGCCGCACCGTCAAGCTCGCCACGCCTTCCGACGAAGCTGTCGCGCAGCTGCTGGTGGAGCGCGACGGCATCGACCCAGCGCTGGCTGCCCACGCCGCACGCGCGGCGCAGGGGCACGTCGGGAGGGCTCGTGGGCTCGCCCGGTCTGAAGACGCGCGCATCCGTCGGCACGAGGTGCTCACCATCCCAGCCAAACTGGGTTGTGTCACCGACTGTCTGGTGGCGGCTGAAAACCTCGTGGCGAATGCGACGGCAGATGCCGAAGAAATATGCGCGCCGCTCGACGAGAAAGAGGTGGCGGCACTGAAGGAATCGCTGGGCTTGGGAGGTAGGGGCACGCGCAAACCGCGGAATGCGCAGGCCGCACTGCGAGAGTTGGAAGATGAGCACAAGACTCGCCGCAAGCGCATTGTCCGGGATTCCCTCGACCGCGTACTTACCGAGTTCACTGCGCTGTATCGCGATGTACTTGCGGTGCAAACCAACGCCAAAGCGCCGCTGGTTAATGCCGACATCGCCGACATTGTCGAGCAGCTCGCCCGGCGTTCTTCCGCTGAGCGCACCGTGCGTGTGCTGGATCACATTCTGGCAACGCGCACCCGGCTGGAGGGTAACGTCGCACCCCAACTCGCATTCGAAGCGCTGTTGGTGGGTATCCTTCGAAGCTAGGTTGTGGGGCGCGTGTCTGGTTCCGTAACTCGCCGTTTGGCTGAAACAATGGGCGGGAAGAACATCTACGCAACGAGCGAGGTCAGCAATGTCGACCAACAACTCCAACGACTGGGTTCGGGAGGGCACCCCCCGTGAGGATTGGGATGCCGATACCGACTACGGCGTCGAAGTCGACCCTGCGGAATGGGACGACTACGCACAGGAGCAGGCTGTGCCTGTGCGTACACCGGAGGCCGCACGCGAATATGTGCCGCCCATGCGACGGGCACAACACTCCGAGCCTGAAGAGGAAGAGTCGGTCGAGCAGACGCAGGTAGTAGCTGAGGAGGTGCCCGACGCCGTGGAGCCCGACGCCGGGATATCTGCCGTCGACGAAGCACCCACTACCGAGCCGGCGCCTGCGGCGTTTCCTACTCATGCGGTGACGCCCGATGTTGAGGCCGGCGATGTGCAGCAGACTGCTGCTTCAGCCGCGCATGAGGATGAGCGACTGGCCGAAGAGCAGCCGGTTACCGACAATCCGGTTGAGGAAAGCTCGGCCGACGAAAGCCTGGCCGAGGAGAATCTGGCTCAGGAACGTCTGGTTGACGAAAGCTCGGTTAAGGAGCAGCCGACGGATCACTATCCCGCTGAGGAACGCATGGCTGACGAAAGCCCGGTCGAGGACCATCCGGTTGAGGAAATTCAGGGTGAGCAGTCCTCGGAGAGCACTTCCCCCGTCGATGAATTCTACGGTAGCTACGAGACTGCCGACGACGAACACACTCCGGTGCGCCCTCGCCCGATCGTGCCGGAAGTAGCTGCCGAGCAGCCTGAGAGCATCACCGATGCTGCTGTTGAGCCTCGCACCGAGGACGACCCCGAATCCACGGCTGTGCACAGTGCGGTTGATCGCAATGAGATCGGGCGCGAGCCCGAGACGCAGCCGGAGGAGCGGATACAGCCCGAAGTGGCGGAGCCCCAGCCCGAGGCGGAGCAGTCCCCCGATGCGACACCTCAACACGAGGCCGAGACACAGCCGGAGGCTGAACCCCAGCCAGAGCCGGAGCCTCGTGATGAACGCGTTGAGGGTGAAGCCGCTGCGGCAGGCGCGCCGCTGGCAGCAGATGCCGTGGCGGCTGGCCCTGGCGACGGAGCCAAGCATGGCGATGGTCAGTACGCATCGCTCTACCGCGAAGAACACCAGAAAGTAGAGCCCGAGCCTGCCGCTGAACAAGAGCTCGAGGCCGAAACAACGCAGGCTTTCGCCCCAGCGGTGGATCACAACACGCAAGTTATTGACGACGAGCGCCTTGCCGCCGAGGAAGCCGAGGAGCGTGAGCGCCAGGCCCGGCTTCAGGAGCAGCGGGATGCGCGCGATGCCCGTCTCGGCGTCGTGCCCAGCTCGCAGGATTCCGGGGTGCGCGTCGTCACCAGGCCGGTGAAGCGCCAGGCCGACAAGTTCTTTGGCGCGTTTTCGCTCTTCGTGCTGCGCGGAGTGCTTGCAGCGATTATCGGCGTGCTGGCGTACCAGGTGCTCCAAAACGTCGCTCGCACAGAGGAGTTCCTCGCCGGAACCGTCGTGCCCGAGCCGCGACTCGTCGCATGGGTCCTTGGCTACAGCCTGGCTGTGCTGGCTGCGTTCCTGCTCATCGGTTTGGGTGCACGCTTCGTCAGCGTGCTGCTCGTGCTCATCTCGGGAGCGTCACTGGCGCTGTTCCGGTGGGGTGCGTTCAGCATCTTCACGGAGGGCAGTGAGGGCTTCCTCGGCGACCGCACGCTGCTGACGCTGGCTGCCGCGCTCGTCATCGTCGCCTTCGGTGCCGGACGCTGGTCGATTGACGGCGCCATCTATGCCGCGAGGCAGAAGTCGAAGGAAACGATCGACGAATAATTGCATCAGCCCTATAGGCTTTCCGTATGGATAAAAGACTGAGGCTCACACAGGTTGTCATCGCACTGCTTTGTGTAAGCCTTGTCTTTTCTCTGTTCGCGTTTGGGCTCGTCGGCGGGGGTACGTCACCCGACCAACAGCCGCCGAAGGTGCAGCCCACCCGCCAGGGGCCCCGGAAGGTGGAAGCAGGGCAGCGCATGCCCGGCAAACTCGCCCGTCCACTCGACACGCTTGATGTTTTCAATCCCGATGCCACCCCCAATCCTGATCGCCAGACCGACTACCAGGCGACGGGGCAGCCGAAGGTTAGGTTCCCAGGCGGCTTGGGCGATGATCTGCGCGCCTACGCCGAGCAACCCGTCGAGTGGGAGACGTGCGGTCAGGGCCTGTGCGCGAAGATCCTCGCTCCGCTCGACTGGGAGAACCCTGGACAAGCCGCCGTCGAGTTGGCGATCACGAAGGTGCCGAGCGCTAATCCGAGCTTGGATCCACTCTTCGTCAACCCCGGCGGCCCTGGTGCGGGCGGCACAGGATTCGCCACTCGATTCGCACCCGACTACTTCGAGGGCATGGACTTGATCGGCTGGGACCCGCGCGGTACGGGCGAATCCACGCATGTCCAATGCGGTTCCCCAGCAGAAACCGACAAACTCTTCGACCTCGACTCCACCCCCGACGACGCAGAAGAAGAACGCGCCCTCCAGGATGGCTACCGTCAGTTCGCGAAGCAATGTCGAGACGCCTCGGGCAAGCTGCTCGACCACATCTCCAGCATCGACGTGGTTCGCGACATGGATCTGCTGCGGCACCTCGTCGGAGCCAAGAAACTGAACTTCCTGGGCGTCTCGTACGGCACCTTCATCGGCGCGATGTACGCCACCTTGTTCCCCGACACCTCCGGGCGGCTCGTGCTCGACGGTGCCGTCGAGATCACCGACGAAGAACCAGTGCCGCAGATCGTCGGGTTCGAGCGAGCCTTCGTCGCTTGGGCTGACTGGTGCGCGGAACAGCAGGTATGCGTGCTGCACGGGAAGTCGTCGAAGGAGCTCCAGCAGCAGGTCACAAACTGGCTGCAAAGTCTGGACGCGTCGCCCCTCGAAGTAGGCAACCGCATGCTGACGCAGTCGCTTGCGGCCACCGGCATCGCCATGTTCCTGTACGCCGACGATTCGGGCTACCGCGCGCTCGCGGAGTTCCTACGCGAGGCGATGGCAGGTGACGGCGAAGGGCTCCTGCGGGCAGCCGACGAATTGAACGGACGAGGGCAGGGCGGCCAATACGACACGCTTGCCTATGCATTCCCTGCAATGAGCTGCGCAGATTCGTACGACAAGGGGGCCGCAGTCGTGCCGCAACGCGCCAAGGAAGCCATGGCGGACACGCCCATTTTCGGTCGCCACATGGGCTATAGGTACCAGTGCGAGTTCTGGACGGCCGAATCATTGCCGCCGTACAAGCTCGACGCGAAAGACGCCGACCCGATCCTCGTCATCGGTTCGACAGGCGACTCCGCGACGCCCTACGAGCAGGCCGAGCGGATGGCGAAGCAGCTCGAGCCAGCGAGACTCCTCACCTACGAAGGTGCCGGGCACGGCGCCGTCACCGGCGGCAACGAATGCGTAACGCGCACCGTCGGGGCGTTTCTGGCTGACGGCACGCTGCCCGAGGAGGGGAAGCGGTGCAAGTAGTGATGCCGGGTTGTGAGGTTTTGCTGGGTTACCGCTATAGTTTCACCTTGCTGCCGTCCTAGCTCAGTCGGTAGAGCGACGCTCTCGTAAAGCGTAGGTCACGGGTTCGATTCCCGTGGACGGCTCTGGTAGCTCACGTGTGTTCGCGCGAATGTTCAGCCATACGGCGGAGTCGCATCCACGGTGTCTGAGCTTCTTCTGCGCTCAACTAGGGGGCGCCCGGAACCGGCCAGGGCCGCCTTTGTAGGCTGGTGCCTGTTCAATGATGTCAAGAACAGGAGTCCGGGTCGTGTATGACGCAGCCATCATCGGAGCCGGTTTGGCGGGGCTTGAAGCGGCCCGAGACCTGAGCGCTCGCGGGCTGCGTGTGACCGTCCTCGAAGCCCGTGACCGCGTCGGTGGGCGGGTGGAAAACATTGCGTTGCCCGACGGATCCTATCTCGAGATGGGCGGGCAGTGGATTGGCTCCGGCTTCGACGCGCTGCGTGAGCTGATTGCCCACTTTGGCCTGGAGACCGTCGGCATTCCCGAACCAAACGGTCGCTTCATCGTTCGCCATCACGAAAAGACGCATCAGATTCCCACCGACGGCAACACCACCGTGCTCAATCCGTTCGAAGTGGCCGACTTAGGGCAAGGGCTCCTTCGCCTGCGGCGACTGGCGCATCGGCTCGTCAATGACAAGGTGTGGGCTCGGGCGAACCATCTGTGGCTGGAGCAGTCGCTGGAGCGCTGGGCCTCTGCGAACATCCGCACCGACATGTCGCGGGCGCGGTTCGCCGAGGTGTTCGCCTCCGCATTCGACGTGGAAGCAGCCAGCACACCGCTGTCGGAGGCGTTGCATCTCGTCGAGGACGGGCCCGATCTCGAGTCCATGTTGGCCGTGAACGGGCAGCTGGAGCAGCTGCGCGTGGTGGGCGGCATGCACGAGCTGGCCCGACGCATGGCCGCAGACCTCGGCGACACCGTGCGCCTCGGCCAGGAAGTAACGTGCGTTCGGCATCGTGCCGACGGCGCCACCGTGGTGCTCGCCAGCGGCGAGGAAGTCGAGGCGCGATTCGTGATCTCGACGCTTCCACCGCGCCTGGCTACGGCGCTTGCGCATGAGCCCGCGTTGCCGACGTGGCGCCTCGAGGAGGCCGACAAGGTGAGCCCAGGCAATGTGATTAAGGCGTACCTGCTGTTCGATGAGCCTTTCTGGCGCGCGCGGGGGCTGTCGGGTCAGTCCAGCGCGGATGCCGGGCCGGTGCGGGTCACGTTCGACACCACGCCGACGAATGCGTCGCAGGGTCACCTCATGGGCTTCTTCTCGGGTTCTGAGGCGGTGTCGTTGGCGAAGCGCACACCACAGATTCGGGAACGGGCTTTCCTGGATTCCGTGCGGGCATCGTTCAGCAACGACGTGCCCCAGCCAAGCGGCTACGTCGAGCGCGACTGGACGGCGGAGCAATTCACTCAGGGCTGCCACGGAGCACATTTTGCGCCGGGCATTTGGACCGCCGTCGGCCCGGGGCTCGCGAAGCCAGAAGGGGTGCTGTACTGGGCCGGCGCCGAGTACGCCACCCGGTTCAACGGGTACATGGAGGGTGCGCTGCGCTCCGGCCAGGCGGCCGCGGCTGCGGTAGCCTCCAGGTGTGCCTGATCGTCAACTCGCCCGAGCTCGCCTCGCCGCCCAAGGTCTCATCCAGCCCCGGTGGGCGTCGCCCGTCGACGCCGTGCGTGCGTTTGGCGTGATGCAGGGGCAGGATCTTCCGGGTGTCATGGCCTCCGCAGCGCTGCGCGCGACGGGCTTAGTCGCGGATGTCATCGCGGCGATGAACGCCGGTGAACTCGTGCGCGGCTATCCGATGCGCGGCACCGTGTTCTTGAGCACTGCCGAGGATCTGCGCTGGATCACCGACTTGTGTGCGGGGAAGTCGTTGGGGGAGGCGCGCAGGCGTCGCGAACGAGTCGACGGCATCACAGAGGCCGAGATCCGTCAGATGGAGCAGCGCGTGCGCGACATCGCGCCTGGCAAGGGTGTGAGCAGGGGCGAGTTCATGGATTTGATGGCGGCAGCAGACCTCGACCACCGTGGCGGGCGGGGGTATCACTGCATCTTCACGCTGATCGCAGAAGGGGTGCTGTGCTACGGCCACTGGAACGGTGTCGATCAGCAGCTCATGCTCGCCGACGAGCTGCTCGGCCCCGGCCTGGAGCAGCGCTTCAACGGCGATGCCGTATCCGCGACGACGGAACTCGCGGCGCGCTACTTCCGCAGCCACGGGCCGGCGACCGTACGGGATTTCGCGTGGTGGTGCAAGCTTCCGCTCAGGACAATTCGGGCGGCGCTGCCACAGCTACCCGACGATGTCACGTATCTCGGCGACGAGACGTACGCGTCGGCTTCGCCGCCCGAGATCATGGACGACCTGGCGCGGGCCGCGTCGCAACCACTCCTGTTGCCTGGCTTCGACGAATACATCTTGGGCTACCCCGACAGGCTGTTTGCGATGGACCAAGCCACCCACGACGCGCTCGTGCCCGGCAACAACGGCGTGTTCAGGAAATCGGTGGTCGTCGACGGCGTGGTGCGGGCCTTCTGGAGCCGTGGCGGGCAGGCTGGGCGTCGCACGTTGGAGCTCACGGAGCTTGCGGGCATCCCCAAGCGTGCTCATGCCGGCGTGCGTCGGCGGTTCGCTGAGTATCCGTTTGTGCAGGCGTGAGCCGGCGCCTGAGTTAGCGCAGGTGGACGTGTTCGAGTTGGACTTCGTCGGGCAGGTTGCCAGCGAGGAACGATTCCCACGGGGTGTTTGGGAGATGGAAGGCGGCGAGGGCGGCCGTCGGGAATGATGCTGCGATGGCGGCTGCTGCGGTGGCATTGCTGAGCCTGGCGAGTTCAGCGGCCCAGCTGTGCATCGAGGGGTTGTGGCCGACGATGAGCGCCGCGCCCGACGGTGTGGTTTCTGCGGCGACGAGCGCTTCGAGCACCCCGTCGTGGTGGGTGTTGTAGAGGCCGGGGAGGTATTCGACGGCGCAGTCAAGGCCGAGGAGCTCGAAGGTCTCGCGGGCCCGGGCTGCCGTCGACACGTATGCGTGTGTGACGCCAAGGGGCTGGAGAAGTTCGCCTGCGGCAACTGCCTGCTCGCGCCCGCGGACGGTGAGGCGCCGGTCGTGGTCGCCGGTGAGGGAGAAATCTTCGGCCTGGGCATGCCGCATGAAAATGCATCGCATGCAGCAAGCCTATGCGAGCGCCTCGTCTCCGGTGGTTGAGTAGCGGCCGCAGGCGGCGTATCGAAACTGTCCCCGCGACTCGAAACCACACCCCTCTGATCGCTTGGCTAACCCGATATCCACATTCGTTTGTCGAAACCGGGCAGAATCGGCCTGTGCAGCAAACGCGTGTGGATATCGGGTTAGCTCCTTCCCCTCACCGCGTCTCGATACAGCGGCTGCGCCGCCTACTCGACGGTCTGGGTTGCGGCGGCTTGACGGTTGGGGGAGGGCGCCTCGTCTCCGGTGGTTGAGTAGCGGCCGTAGGGCGCGTATCGAAACCACGTTGCGTCTCGAAACCCCGCTTCGCGCTTACTCGACGGTCGGGTGAGTGGCGGCTCGACGCTCGGTGGGGCCACGCCTGCCTGCACCGGTGGTTGAGTAGCCGCCGGAGGCGGCGTATCGAAACCACCCCCGCAGCGCAGCCGCCCAGCGTCAGGGCTTGCGCGCGACCAGCACGTCGCGCTTGATGGACGCGTCCACGCGGTGGGCAAACTCCTCGCCGTCGACGACGCGCAGGCCGGCGCTCTCGCACAGGGCCGAGAGATCGTCGCGGGAGAGCCCGAACGTGTTCCACGCGACGCCGAGCGCGCCGCCGTGCTTCAGCTGGCCCGCCCACACGGGGATGGCTTCGGCGAGCAGCTCGGCGGGGGAGCGGTGGCGGCCGGAGTCGCTCGTCGCGCCGTGCGCCACGCCGTAGGGCGCATCGGTGACCACCGCGTCGAAGCGCTTCTTGCCGAAGAGCTGCGCGGAGTCGCGGGCGTCGCCGGTGAACATGGTGGCGGTGAGGCCGTCGACGCGCAGGTCAAGGCGCCGGCCCACCGCGCGTCCGTTGCGTTTCACGGGCGTGACGTCGGCCGTGTGTTTCATGCGCTTGCGGCGGAAATAGGACTTCCAAAACGACGCGGCCGCCTCGAACGCCTTGTCATCCAGCTCGACGCCGTACGCGTCGTGGCCTTGCCGCAGCGCGGTCGACAGTGTGGTGCCGCGCCCGGCCATCGGGTCGAGCACCTGGCGGCGGCCGTCGGCCTCACGCGTCACCGCGCCCAGCGTGACGTTCAACAACAGCTGCGTGAACTGCTCATTCGTCTTGCCCTGATACTTCGGGATGGTGACGAGATCGTCGGGGAAACGGAACACCTTCGGCAGTTCGACCGGCCGAAGCAACCCCTCTCGGTGCTCGAACAGCGCGAAACACCCCGACTGGAGAGCCACCATGTCGAGCGCCCCCTCGTCAGCGGTGAACGCCAAGTACGGCACGCCCGCCAGCTCGACGGGTTCGACGTCGAAGGCGCCCGGGCAGGTGGCCTTGAGCTCTGCGACGGCGAGCTGCGGCGCGGACCCGGCGTAGACGCGGTTGGCGGAGGGCGCGAGCAACATGAGGTATCCGGGCATGATGGAAGGGTAGCGCGGACTACTGTGGACACATGAAGATCCTCGTGCCCAACTCCTTTCCCCTGGCTCTCGACACCGATGACGAGCAGGTCATCTACGACATCAAAGAAGATATCCCCGACGAGCACCGCGACGCCGAGGTGCTCGTTGTGTGGGGCAACAAGCCTGGCAAGCTCAAGGAGATCGCGCCGCAGCTGCCGAAGCTAAAGCTGGTGCAGACGCTCATGGCCGGCACCGACGCCATCCTCGCAGCGGGATTCAACGACGACGCGGTGCTCTGCGGGGGCGCGGGCCTGCACGATCGCACCGTGACCGAGCACACCGTCGCGCTCACCTTGGCGCTCGTGCGCAAGGTGCCGACAGTCGTCGCGAACAAGGCCACACACACCTGGACGTGGGAGATCAGCGGCCGCCAGGAGCTCGCGACGAAGCCCGTCACCACCCTGATTGGTGCCAACGTGCTCATCTGGGGGTTCGGGTCGATCGCGCAACGCCTCGCCCCAGTGCTGGAGACGCTGGGCGCCAACGTCGTCGGCGCGGCCCGCTCGGCGGGGGAGCGTGGCGGGTTTCCGGTCGTCGACGAGGCGCACCTCGACGGCGAACTCGCCCGCGCGGATGTGCTCATCATGATACTGCCCGACACCGAGCACACCACAAACGCACTGAACGCCGAGCGCCTGGAGCAGTTGCCTGAGCACGCCTACGTCGTGAATGTTGGGCGGGGGCGCACTGTTGACGAGGACGCGCTGGTGCAGGCGTTGGAGGGCGGATCGATCGCTGGTGCGGCTATCGACGTGATGTGGCACGAGCCCCTGCCGGAGGACTCGCCGCTGTGGGAGGCCCCGAACCTGCTCATCTCCCCGCACGCTGCGGGTGGCCGCCCCATCGGCGCCGACGAGCTGGTCACCCAACAGCTCCGCGCGCTCGCCACAGGCGGCGAGTTCCGTAACCTGGTCACCCGCTGAGAAGCACCTCGCGCGCGTCATGCCCGTCGCATACGCACAAGGTGGCAGATCAGCGCCCATTGACGGGCGCCAATCTGCCACCTCATGGGGCCTGCTAGGCCTACTCTGCGGCCAGCGCCACCACGACGGGCACCCGCGCCGCCGACCGTGACGGCATGACGGAGGCGATGAGCCCAGCCACCACCGCGACGACCAAGATGCCGAGCAGCACGCGCCAATCGAGGGCGAACACAAAGCCGTCCGCGCTGCTGAGCAGGATCGTTGCCCCAGCGAAGCCGGTCAGCACCCCGAGCAGGGTGCCGATCACAGCACCGGCTACCGAGATGAGCACGCCTTCTGCGGCCAGCATCCCGCGCAACTGACTGCCCGTGACGCCGACGGAGCGCAGCATGCCGTGCTCGCGTCGCCGCTCAATCACCGACAGCGTGAGCGTGTTTGCCACGCCGACAAGGGCAATCACCACCGCCACCGCGAGCAGACCAATCATCACGGCCACCACCGCGTCGATCACCCGAGTCATGTTCTGGCGCTGCTGTAGCGGCGCCGCTACGGAAGGCGCCGAGTCGCCGCCATGCTCGGAGACTACGCGCTGCACGTCGAGCACGACGTCGTCCACCCGCTCGTCGTTGACGTTCAGCAAGAGCATCGTCGGCTGGCCGAGCTGCGCCCCGGACTGCTCGATGGTCTCAGGCTCCACCACCATCGCCACCGAGAGATTCTTCACGGTCTGGGTGGGCAGCGTGATGGGCTTCGTTCTCTCTCCCGACGGCGTCTGGATGCTGAGCACCACCTCGTCGGGAACGCCTCCCTCGTGGAACGGCCGCGGGTCCACACCGACGCGCCCGGGTTGCAGCGAGTAGTTTGAGGTCTTCACCGTGGCCAACACGTCGTCGCGCTTCGCGATCATCACGTGGTTACCGTTGGCGTCGCTGGCCATCCATGCGCGGGCGACGTGCTCGACGCCCTCCACGCCCTCGACGGCTTTCACCAGATTGTCGGAAAATGCCTCGGTGCCATTGACACTGACCACCACCTCGGTGGGGTAGAACTCGTCGAGTGAATTCTCGATCGTGGCTCGCCCCGAGGCCGCACCCGTCGCCATCAAAGTCACCAGGCCCACGCCAATCACGAGCGCCGATGTGGTAGCCGCCGTCCGACGAGGGTTCCGCGTGGCGTTCGCTGTGGCCAGCCGCACCGTCGCCTTCGATTTCTGCGGCACGACGAGCGCAACCAGCCACCCGAGCACCGCTACCATCTGCGGCACCATGTACACGGCCAGCACGAGGAACCCCGCGACGAGCAGCAGCCCGCCGGCCACGCCGATGAGCAGCAGAACACCGAGCAGGTCGATGAGCCCGGTGAGGTCGCCGTCGGCGCGGTAGCCGTACACCAAAGCGGTGGGGAAGCCCAGCATCAGAGCACCGAGGATGAGTATGACCAGCCCCACGACCTTGCGCAGACCGCTCTTCGTCCGCACGGGGTTCACCGTCGTCGGGCGCAGTGCGGCCACGGGGCTCACCCGCGTGGCGGCCCGGGCGGGGCCGAGTGCTGCGAGCACGGTCACCACCAGGCCGACGATGAGGGGCACGAGGATCGCCGGCATATTCACACCCATGCTGCCGAGCTTCGCGGCGTCGGAGGACTGCGTCGACACCCACCAAAGGCCGGCGTAGCCGAGCCCGTGGCCGAGCAGAATACCGACAACCGACGCGACGACGCCCAACACCGCGGCCTCGATGAGCACCGACCGACGGATCTGCGCCTTCGTGGCACCGCCGCAGCGCAGCAGGGCGAGGGCCTTCGTGCGCTGCGCGACGAGCACCTCGAACGTGTTGGCGATCACCATGGCAGCCACGCCCACCGCAACGGCTGCGAAGGCGAGCCCCAAGAATACGAAGAAATTCGCATTGCCGACCATGCCCTCAACCTGCTGATCGATGACCTCCTGTGCGGTGTGCACGGTGTAAGGAATTTTCTTCGCAATGTCGGCCGCTACCTCGCTCGGGTTGCGTGAGCCGTCGGTGTAGACGAGTAGCGTGTCGTTGTCGACTTGTTCTTCTGCGTATGCGGCGCGAACCTGCTGCACTGTTTCTGCGGTCGCCCACGACGGCGCGGTGCTCAACAAGGACATGCTCGGCTGGGTGACACCGACGATCTTGAATTCCCTACCCTTGTCTTCTGGCCCAGACCACTGGAGCGTGTCGCCCGCTCTCACGTGTAGCGACTTGGCGAGATCGTGCGCGATCATCAGCTCGCCGGGAGCCTTCGGCGTTGTTCCTTCCGCAGGTGTTGGCGCGTCGCCTGCCGTCGGCAGCGACTGTAATTGTAGGAAGTACGTCGATGTCGCGTTCCCCACGGGCACGCCCTCGTTGAGCCGGTAATCGATGGTCTTGACACCGGGAGTGGCGCGCACGGCGGCGAGTTGCTCGTCGGTGATATTGACTTGCTTGGCTGCGACGTCTGCCCCGTTCAAGTCCGCGGTGGCTACGGCTTCCGCGGTCGCTTTCATGATGCTGGTGCCGAGCAGCGTCGCTGACACGAAGCCCGTGCCCAGCACGATGGCGATGCCCGCCAGCACGAGCTTGCCGACCGACGAACGCATCTGCGTGATTGCGAAGTGCCACATCATGCCACCTCGTCGGTGCGGAGGAGATCGAGACTGGTGGAGACCGCTTCAGGCGTCGGGTCTTGGATTTCGCCAGCGATGCGCCCGTCGGCGAGGAGAAGGACGCGGCTCGCGTGCGCGGCGGCGACGGCGTCGTGGGTCACCATGATGACGGTCTGCCCTAGCTCGCGCACGCTCGTGCGCAGGAAGGAGAGCACTTGACTTCCCGCGCGCGAGTCCAAGTTGCCCGTGGGCTCGTCGGCGAAGATCACGTCGGGCTTGGTGATGAGCGCGCGTGCCACGGCGACGCGCTGCTGTTGCCCGCCGGAGAGTTCCGAGGGGAGGTGCTCTAGGCGGTCGCCGAGGTGCAGTAGATCGACGACCGTGGCGAACCACGCGTCGTCGGGTTTCGTGCCGGCGAGCTCGAAGGGCAGCAGGATGTTCTGCTTCGCGGTGTACATCGGCAGCAGGTTGAACCCCTGGAAGACGAAGCCGACGCGGTCGCGCCGCAGGAGCGTGACGTCGTTGTCTTTCAGGCTGGTGATCCACTTCCCTGCCAGCCAGACGAGGCCGGAGCTGGGGCGGTCGAGGCCGGCGAGCATGTGCATGAGCGTCGATTTGCCGGAGCCCGATGGCCCCATGATCGCGGCGAACTCGCCGCGTTTGAACTGCACATCGACGCCGGCAAGCGCCTCAACCTGGGTGGCGCCTTCGCCGTAGATCTTTCTCAGATCGCGGGTGGCGGCCGCGACGTCGCGCAGCTCCTCGAATGACTCTTGCATGGTGCACTCGCTTTCCAATCTGGTTCCAATTTGGGTGACGTTACGAACGCTACGCAGCCCCCGCGCGGAAAGCGTCAGCCCGGAGGATGGTCTTGCACGTCATCCTGGGGGCTGACGGCGTTTACGCGACAGAGAGCACACCAGATGGCAAAAACCGCCCCTAAACGGCCAAAATTGGCATCTAGAGTGCGCTCAGTCGCGCAAGTCGTTAATGCCC
>NZ_CAMYFI010000015.1 GCF_947255005.1 uncultured Tessaracoccus sp.
GTACAAGCGCCTTCCCTTGAACGCGAAGGCGCTGCGCACGAGCCTCGACGCCGCCGTGGCGTTGGACGAACAGGAAGTCGCTCGTTTTTTGCGGATAGTGATGATGGCAGGCGGGTTCGCGCCTGGCTCTGAGTTCATTCGCGCCAAATTCCTGCAAGACTGCCGCAATATTGTTACGAAGGCCTACGGGGCCTTGGAGAGGGTCGAGGGCCAGGTTAAGAATTTTGAGAAGTTTCTCGACGTCCCTCAGAAGCTGAGCGGAGACTTCCACGACTGGAGCGCTCATGCGCAGGACTTGAAGGCCATCATCGACCCGATCCCGCAGTACGGTCACATTCCGAATTGGCACGGGCCGGCCAGCCAGGAATACCTCAAGATGACGCAGGTGCAGGTGGAGGCGTGTAAGGAACTGTTCCCGCGGGCAAAGGAAGTGTGTCAGGCGCTCCACTTCGCCGAGAGTATTAACTACGGCGTGTTGTCGGGCGCGAACTCGAACATCGAGACCGCGCTGGGGCGCATGCGGCAACGCAATGGTGTCACCGAAGGGCGCTTCTACGTGAATACAGGGCGCTGCGGCGCGGTGCTCGCTCAGCTGGCAACCCTGCTGGGGCATGTGCTCAAGCTGGCTGATGTTTCTGCGGCTAACCTGCAACGACAGTTGGAGGAAATCGAATCCTCGGCGAGAGTGTTGCACTCCGGCTGGCCCAGCGGCTCTTCGCAGCACGGGCAGGAGGGCGTCCCGGCGCCGGAGATTGACATGGGTGCGCCGATGGCCCCTCAAACGGAAGGGGCCTAGATTCATCCTGATGGTCTAGGCAGAGGGTAGCTAGGGGTCGACCTTCACACGCACGGTGGGGATGCCTGACAAGGTGGCCCCACCGTCGGTGTTTGTCTCGGAGATGCCAGAGGTGCGGCGCTCCAACCCGTCGAAGTGATCCCCTTCGCTGGAATACTGAACGACGTGTCCGAAGATTTGTTTGACGACGAATACGACCCGCTCGCTCCACCTCCTAGCGGGGAATCTGATGTGCCGTTGGAGGAGGAGCTCGGCACCGGAGGTTTCGCTGGTGGCGGCGTCGTCAAACTGTGGTTCGAGCAAGGGCGGTTGAAGACGGTGCGAGTCTTCCCGACCTGGTTCGACAAGCTGGAGCCCGGCCAAACACTGGCGCAGGCCTTCGAAGAGGCCTTCTTGCTGTCCTCGGCTGCGCTCGTCGAGGAGGAAGACGCGAAGCTCGACACCTCGGGGCTCACGCTGCATCTTCCCCCGCTGAGTGCCGCCGCCGTCGACGCGTACGCGGCCATGCTGCACGATCACTCCGCGGCGTGGCAACGCGCCATCGATGAGGCCGCGCACCTCCCGGAAGACCCGCCCGAAGCGACGGGGGAGTACACCGGGGCGGTGGTAATGCTGAACCGCGCGGGGCATCCGGCGCGGGTGCAGTTCGACGAGGAATGGCTCGAAGAGGTGCAGGTCGGATCGATTTGCAGCGCCGTGTACGGGGCCACGATGAAGGCGTACCAGGCGTTCGTCCCCACCACGAACCACAAGCAACGCGAACTCGACCGCTTTCGCCTCGAACATGAGGTGCTGATGGCCGGGTTCCGACGGTTACTCAGCCCACAACGTGAGGAGCAAGCGTGAGCGAACTGAGCGAAATCTGGAGGGAACTCGCCCGGCGCGCGTTAGAGTCGAAGTTCAGCGGAGTCGCAGCCGAAAGCGACGACCTGCTCGGCTCTGCCGAGCTGCGCGAAGGGCTGCTGACCCCCAACGCGGGGGGCGGCCCCGGCGCGATGGGCGGCGGCCCCGGCATGATGCCCCCGATGATGATGGGCGGCATGGGCGGCCGGGGTGGCGGGAACGGCTCCGGTGGTGGAGGCGGCGGTCTTGGGGGATCGACGGGCCCCGCACCGGCTGGCGGTGCGCCGTCGAACTACGCGCCCCGACAAGCGGGAACGCTCACCTCGGCGAAGGAAATCAAGCCCGAGAACGCCGGCGAGGGGATGCCCGGCGGCGGGGTGCCGGGCGGCGGGATGCCTGCTGGTGGCGGGCCCATGGCCGCCGGCGACGACGCCCTGCCGGAGGGCGGGGATAGCGTCGGAGATGAGGCGGCCGAGCACACCGAGCCCGAACGCACACGCGAAGCGAACGCCCCCACCGGGGAGGGTGACGAGGTCAACCGCGACGGGTTCACCGTCGAGCAGGGAAAGATGGCGCAGGTGGCCGAGCTGTGGGCGCAGGTGGCGGACTCCTACGGGCACGCGTCGTCGCGCATGCCGGCACCTGTGAGCCTCGGGTTTGCGGAGAAGGCCAGGGTGTCCACCGACGGGCTCGCGTCGGCCGCTCAGCGTTGGGGGCACGAGGCGGCGCGCGAATTCCTCTCCATCAGCCACTCGATGGTGAGCTCGGTGCGTGCCTACGAGGAGTCCGAGGACGTCGCCGTTGCTACGGCCGGGAAGCAGGAAGGCTGATATGACTGCAGTGCAACTCTCCAGAGCCGTCGCGACGAGAACCGGCGTCGGGTGCCCGTCGGCAGGTGCCCCCGACGCCACACAAGAAGCGGAAACTGAGACCATGCAGCAGGCCGTGGAGCGGTACGCTGAAGGGCTCGAG
This sequence comes from uncultured Tessaracoccus sp., assembly GCF_947255005.1. Lineage (GTDB taxonomy): Bacteria > Actinomycetota > Actinomycetes > Propionibacteriales > Propionibacteriaceae > Arachnia. The sequence goes on from NZ_CAMYFI010000015.1 coordinate 2,612, forward strand.
GAGACGCTCGACGGCTACATGCAGCGGCTGAGCGTGGGCGAGGCGTCGCTGCAGACCCGCGAGTACCGGCAGATGATGGGCGTCGTCGAGCAGCTCGAAGCGGCGCTCGAGGAGGCTTTGGCCGCCGACGCCCGCGACTTTGACGATTTCTTTACGGTGCTGCAGGCGTTGATGGGAGACATGCGCTCGTTCCTGCCCGAGCAGCGGCTCTTCACGCAACTCTCCGACGAGGTTAGGCAGCGCGCTCGGAGCACGATGGCCGAGGTGCGCCGTCGCATCGAGGAAGAAGTCACCATCCACCTGAATGTGCCTGAGGAAGTGGGGGAGACGGCGCAGGCGTGGTCGGAGACCGCCGACGTGGTGGAGCGGGTAGCGCCCACGTTGCCCACGCTCACGCGCGTGGAGGGGTGGAGCGGCCCGGCGGCCATGACCTACCGCGAGATGGCCGACGTGCAGGTGGCGGCGAACGAGGAGTACCAGCATCTGCCGCGCGCCATGGCGGACGCGTACGACGTGATCAGCACACTGAACCGGGCGGTGCTCATCGCCGTGCATGACGTGCTGCGCACCACGCTGCAGCAGGCCACCTCCACGCAGCCGGGCTTCCCAGGGCAGTTGTTCCGCCGGGTGCAGCAATTCGAGCGCGCCATCGAACGCTGCAACACCGAGTTGCTGCCCGATGCGCTCGATATCTCCGCCGAGGGCACCGACCACGTCGCCGGATTCGTCGACGATATCCGCTCCCTCACAGCCGTGCTTGGTGAGCAGTGGCCGTCGGGAACGAGCAAAGCCGGGCTGCAGCCTGGGGACACGGCGAGGAAGCTCGTCGGCTGGCTCTCCTCCGACGTGGCCCCCGCAGCCCGCGAAGCCGAGGCGAGCGGCGGCGAGGCGCCCGAACCGGGCTCCGGCGGTGCTGACGAGAGAGGTGGGGCACAGGCGGGCCAGGCGCAACAGCAAGCCCCCAGCTCAAATCGCCGCGAGATGCTCTCCGACGTGCCCCACCACGGCAGTTTCAACACCACCTGGGACCGCCCTCGCTTCTGATTCCGCTCGCCTCTCAGCTCCGGGAGGCAGACGCAATCGAACTGCAAAACTCGACACTAGCTGCACGCCTCATGCGCGATTCAGCGTGGAGCGACGCAGCTAGTGTCGAGTTTTGCAGTTCTTCGTCGGAAGAGTAGGTCAGGAGACCAACGCGAAGGCCCCCCAGGTCAGCAAGAATCCGGTCAGTCCGAAGACTGTGGACAGTACCGTCCAGGTCTTCAACCCATCCTTCACGCTGAGTCCCATGTATTTCGTGACGATCCAGAACCCGGAGTCGTTGATGTGCGACAGACCGAGACCGCCGAAGCAGATGGCGAGCGTGACCAAGGTCATCTGCAGGTTGGAGTATCCGGCATCTGCGATGGGCTGAGCCAGGAGCCCGGCAGCGGTCAGGATTGCAACTGTGGCCGAGCCTTGCGATGCACGCAGGGCCAGTGAGATGAGGAACCCAGCCAGAATGATGGGCATGTGGATGCTGATGAGTACGTCGGAGAAGGCCTTCCCGATGCCCGAAGTCACCAGCACATTGGCGAACACTCCACCAGCGCCGGTGACAAAGACGATCACAGCGACGTCCGGCAAAGCCGAATCGAGAACACTTCCGCGCTTCTCGAGTGACCAACCTTGCTGATGCCCCACGACGAGATACGCCACGAGCACAGCAGTGAGCAGTGCTAGGGGTGAGGCTCCCACCATGGAAACTAGCCGATGGGCGAAGGTGTCCCCCTCGAGCGTCATCGAGCCGACCGTTCCCACCATGATCTGGATGATGGGCAACAAGATCAACGCCACCACCACCCCAGCACTGAGTGGCGTTCGTCCTGTGTCGTCAGTACGAACGGAAACGGTTGCTGGAGATTCCAGAAGGGTGACTTTCTGGGGGTCCACTCGTTTCGAGGCGGAGTAGCCGACGACGACCGTCGTCGCTGTGATGGGAAGGCCAATCAGCAACAAGAGGCCAGGGTCTGCACCCGTGATGCCAGCAGCTGCTACGGGTCCAGGGTGTGGGGGCAACGCGACATGAACGGTGAGCATCGCACCAGCAACGGGTAGGCCGATACGTACGGGATTGATCTTCGCCATGCGGGCGAAACCAAACACGATAGGTGCAAGAATAATGAATCCAACATCGAAGAAGACGGGGATTCCCAAAACGAAAGCGGCGGCAGTCACAGCAGCCACAACACGTTTTGTTCCCAGCGCCGCGGAAAAGCGCTGCGCCAAAGCGTCGGCGCCGCCAGCAGCTTCAATGAGGCGCCCCAACATCGCGCCCAACCCGACGACGATCATCACCGACGATAGAGTCTTACCCATGCCTTCCGTCATCGTCGGGATGACGTTTGCGATGGGGATACCCGCCGCGATCGCCGTACCGAACGATACGAGCAGCATTGCGACAAACGCCGACATCCTGACCCGAATAACGAGGAGAAGCAGTAGCGCAATCGCGCCGATCGCGATTCCGAGTAGAGCAGGAGCAGACATGTCAGTCTCGCTGAGGTTTCACAACATTGATGACGCTGGAGTCATCATCTGCCCCACGGCCCTGGGCGAAGGCCTGCAAGTAGAGCTGCTCGGCCGCCGCGGCGACGGGAACCGGCATACCGACGGCTTTGGCTGCCGAGGTGACGATGCCCATGTCCTTTACGAAGATGTCGACGCGTGACTTCACCTCGGGAGTCTCGCCGTCGTACGCCTGAATAGCACGCGGACCACGATCACCGAGCATAAAGGATGCAGCTGCGCCAGACATGAGTGCCTCGAGCGCCTTATCTTGATCAAGGCCGAGCTCGCCAGCGAGGGCTAACGCCTCACCCGCAGCGGCAATGTGCACACCGCACAGAAGCTGGTTGACCGTTTTCATGCACTGACCCTTGCCGGGCGTCTCTCCCACCCAAACGAGGTTGGATGCCATGGCTTCCAGCACGGGTAGGCAGCGTTCGTACACGTCGGGAGTAGCTCCGACAGTCACGAGGAGTTCTCCCCTGCTAGCCCGCAGCGGACCGCCTGAGACAGGCGCATCGGCGAGGCCGATACCGTCGCGGCCAAGCCGATCAGCGACACTTTCCACTGCCGTGATCCCTACGGTGGAGGTGAGGATGATCGATGCACCCGCCTTCAGAACAGCGCAGATACCGTCGGTGCCGTAGAGCAGATCCTCGAGTTGGGCTTGGTTGCGTACCGCGACGAGCACGACGTCAGCACCGTCAGCGGCTTCGCGTGCAGAGGGATGACAATCGATATCGGCCTGCTGTGCCAACGCCACGCGCGCCTCAGCCACGTCGAATGCGATGACGGAGAACGATTGCGAAAGCCAGGTGGCCATGGGTAGTCCCATGGCTCCAAGTCCGAGAACAGCGATGTTCATGGTTGGTTCCTTTCGGGTGTTGTTTAGGCTTCAGAAAGTTTGTCGACGACGTCCGCGAGTGACTCAACACCGCCCACGTTGCCGGCGAAGACGACATAGGGGATTCCTGCGGCTGGCCCATCTTGGCCGGACCACAGCGAGACGATGCCGGGCAGCATGGGACCGACCACCTGTGCGCGTCGAAATCCCAGCCCGTGAGTGGCGACGTCTGATGATGTGATGCCACCCTTTGCGATCACGAACCTCGGCGCGAGTTCAGCCAGGATTCGTTGCACCACTTCGACGACCGCTGCTGATACTCGCCGGGAGATATCGAGGGATTGGTCGCCGTCTATGCCCGTCACGAGAGTTCGCGACGTGCGCACCACGACGTTGCCTTGCTTCAGCTGGTTGACGGCATCGGACGCTAACGAGGCGACGTGGGCGTCTCGTTGATCCGGGTCGATGACCTTCCGCACGTCGAGTTCCAGTTCCACGGGATGATTGCGCTCACGCAGGTGGTCTAGCTGACGTGTGGTGAGGTCGACGTGGCTGCCCACCACGATGAGCCCACCGGCTGCCACCTCCCGCTCGCCACGCGATGCGCGTACTTCGTCGAGGGGGACTGGGGAGGGGACTGCCTGCCCGATGCGGCTACGAACAAACGGGGGCCCGACGCGGTACACGAAGCAAGATCCAGCGCTCTCAGCCTCGATGAGCGCGAGCGCCAGCAGTCGCAGGTCGGTCTCTTCCACGATGTCGACGACGATCGGCTGCCTATTCTCGGCCTTGCGCAGGATCGCCACGACATCCTTGTGATTGGTACGCAGCGTTGCCAGATCCACGAGGAGAACATCACGAGAGGCGACCTGCCCGCCTGTCTTCTCTTGCACCCAATCGGGGAGAGAAGAAGCGGAATAGGAGAACGTGGCATCTTGTGCGAACTGAGTTTCCCCGACTGGAAGGTACCCCTCTTCTGCTGACCCTGCATAGTGGATGCCATCGATGGTGATACGCCCAGCGTCTCCGAAAGCAGGGACGATGACGATGCCGTCTACGCGTCTGCCTGCTTGTTCCAACTCATCTGAGATGGTGGCGGGTTCGAGGGGGAAGTGCCCGCGCAGCGTGGAGTCCGAGCGGGAAATGAACGCGATGGGAATATCGTCGCCAGCAGCCTGAGTGGCAGCAGCCACCACTTCCCTGTTGACGCGTTGCGCATCTGACGGGCTCAGCGAGCGAGAATTAGTCATCACATAGATGGCAGGCTTCCCCGTGGCGAAAGCCCACCGAAAGTCCTCCACCTCCCAATGCGTGAGCACAGGCAAGCCTGCTACTGACTGGGTGCCCGTGGGGTCGTCGTCGAGCACGACGTAGACGGTGGTGTCATCTGCCTGCAAGCGGGCACGCCTGACGTCCTTCGCGGAAATATCTACCGGACCGGGTTTCCCGGCCACGAGCTCGGCAAGGGTCAAAGCCATAGTCACTCCTTTGTGGTCAGACCTCAGAGGTCTTGAGTTCGAGGTTAGCTGCTGGCGCTCGGCTGCGCAAGAGATTCTCAAGAACTCGAAGGTCGTGCTGCGTCTAGAAGTTGTGTCGGTCAGCCCTGATCTGCAAAGCGAGCCAGGTCCTCGGCCGTTTGAGTCATATGCGCCCGCATTGCTTCCTTGGCACGGGTGGCATCACCGTCGGAAATGGCTGTCAGGATAGCTCGGTGGTGTGTTCGAGCGCGCTCGCGCACGTCGCTTTGCTCCGACGTGATGCGTCGAGACCGACGAGCGGCATGATCGAGTGCTGACATCACCGGTGCGAGTAGAGGATTTCCAGAAGCGACGAGGATCTGGCGGTGGAAATCAAGGTCGCTTTGCACGATGGTGTCGATGTCGCCTGCCCGCGCTGCGTCGTCGTATTCATCAAGGCAGCGCGCCAATCGATCGAGATCATCATCACTGCGCTGGACTGCTGCCAGCCCAGCGGCGCCTACTTCGATCATCCTACGCAGCTGTGTGAGTTGCTCGCCGAGCTGGCGTGGTGGGGTAGTGCGGGCAAGGACATCGATGATGGTTGGTAGATCCGACCACGATGCCATCTCAGCTACGTAGGTGCCCCTACCGTGCACGACACGCAGCACACCTCGCTCTCCGAGTGCGCGGACCGCCTCTCGCATCGTGGGTCGAGACACTGTGAGGATCGCTGCCAATTCTGTTTCAGGAGGGAGCGCGCTTCCCGGAGCCCAGGTGCCGTCGACAATTCGGTCGAGGATAGCGTCCACGGCTTCGTCGGCTAACCGTGCTCTGGCCATGTGCACCTCCCACTTCGGTAGCCGATTGTAGGGCAGAGGCAGACCCAATCGAACTGCAAAACTCGCCACTAGTCGCGTCGCTCCTCGCTGAATCACGCATGAGGCGTGCAACTGTTGGCGAGTTTTGCAGTTGCTCTTCGGGAGCCCTGCGACCCCGAGCGCTCAGCGCGGCGGTTGCACGGTGATATCGGCGATCTCACCTTGGAAACCGCCGTCCACAGCCGGCAGCTCCGTGAGGTAGACGAGCACGTAGCGCGTAGTGAGCTTGGAATCGGGCGTGATCGTGCCTTTGCCGGGAGCGATGGCCTGGTTCTTGGCGACCACCTTCCAGTCATCCACCGTCTTCATCGAGGCCTGCTCGCCCTTCGGCGCTCGCAGCTCCACCTTCGTGGGACCAGCGCCGACGAAGGTGATGTCGACGCTCCCCACCTCGTGCGGCGCACCCAGGTCGAGCACCAGCCCGACCCCTGGCTTCAACCCGCCAAACGTCGGGCGGTTGAGGTAGCGCATCGTCGTCCACGAGGTGACAGTATCGCCGTCAACGACGTTGCCCACCTTGTCGGGGAACTCCTCGTCGTTGCCGTTGTCGCCGCTCGGGTCGAAGTCCTTGACCGCAGCGACGGTGATCGCTCCACCCGCACTCGTGGCGTTCGGGTCCGTCGAGACAGCAGCGCTGCTGGTCGCCGTCGAGGTGGCCGCAGGCTGGCTGCTGCCGCGCAGCGCCGCGATGGCTAGCCACACCAACAGCGCGAGCCCCACCAGCATGGCCACCAGCATGAGCGCCGCCCGACGTTTCGTGAGCACGACGGGGGTGCGCTTCGCGCCCGCCTCCGACGGTGCCTCGTCACCTAGGACGGGGGGCGCCGTGAGCGCGCCGGACTGGCTCGGCTCACCCTGGGCCGGGCGAATCATGTCGGTTGATTCCGCCCGTGCGACATCCTCGCTGGGCACGGCGGCCGATGCGCCCACCACCAGCGGTAGCACTCGCGCCCGGCTGGAGAGCCCCATCTTGGCTTCCAGCTGCTGGCTCGCGTCCTGGTTTGGTAGTGCCCCCACCAGGGCATCCATGGTGCCAATCCGGCCGTCGAACACGCCCTGCCACACTTCGCACAGCGGGTACCCGTCGGCGCGGTCGTCGGTTGATGGCGACCAACGGTTCGTCTGCGTTGCGCGCAGCACCTCTGCGAGCGCCATCACGTCGGCGGCCTCCCGCTGGCTCCACGGCCGCTCCTGGTCGACGCCTTCGAGTACGGAGGCCGTGCCAAAACCGACGATCCGCACCGCCCCGCTTTGCGTGATGAGGATGTGGTCGGGGTCAATGCGTTCGTGGAACAGTCCTTGCACATGCAAGGTGCCGAGCGCATCGGCCACCTCGCGCGCGATGTGCGCGCCCTCCTTCGGCGACATCGGCTCCGCGTTGAGCAGCGAGCTGAGCGTGTTGCCCTCCGCGTACTCGCAGATGGCGTACACGCCGACGCGCGTCTCGTCCTCGCTGCGGGCCACGTCGAGCACGCGCAGGAACCGCGAATCGGTTGCGACGGCGCCTCGTCGCGCGGCGTTGAGGAGGGCCTCGGCGCCGGGGTTGTCTTTGGCCATGACGTGTGCGATGACATCGCGGTCGAGCACCTGGTCGTGGGCGATCCACGTCTCAGACCGTCTGCGCTGCACCTGGCACTCCAGCAGCGCGTACCGCATCCCCAGCACATCGCCGGTGCGCCCAATCGGGTTGACTGCCAGCCGCGGCTCCGTGTCCGACGTGCCACCCGCCGGCTTATCGGTGGCTGACTCCGCAGCTTCCAATTGGGACGCCTCGCCGATATCCGCGGACTGGGCCGCGCTCATCTGCCTACCCGGCGTCGGGGCCACGCGCTCGGAGGCCACATGGTCAGGCGCCTCAGCGTTCTCGTCTTCCACGGCGCGCGCAGGCTGCGTGAAGTGCAGGTTCGTCAGCGTCATCTCGACGAGGCCCTGATCGTCGACTCCCAACTCCGCGGCCGCCGTGGTGGCTGCCGCGCGGGCGGGCATGGTCACGTCGGGTGATGCCTCGGGTTTCGTCGCGGTGCCCCCGCCGCGCCTGCGCTGCAGCAGCTGCGACAGTCTGCGCAGCTCCCGAATCTTGAGGGCCTTCCCGACGAGCACCGTCGCGGTAAGCACGAACACCGCCCCGACGACGAGGGCGACGAGGTCTGCCCAAAACGGCACCGTGGCAGCCCCTGGGCTGGTGCCGGGCGCAGCCATCCGCCCGCGGAACCAGCGCTGGAAGAGCCAGGCCAGCACCGCGCCGGGCGCGGCGCCCAAGAGCAGGCGGACGATGTGCATCAGCAGCGCGCCACCGTCGAGATCGGGCAGCTTGCCCATGAGCACCCGCCACGAGACGAAGACGCCGAAGAAGTACGCGATCGAGTAGCTGAGCGCCAGCATCGGCGCGACGCGAGCCGGGTTCGCTGCGAGCCACACCAGCAAGACGGCACCCAGCGCGTTCACCGTCGCGATGCCAATTTGCAGCAGGAACGGCGTGCGGGTGTCTTCGAGCGCGTAGTAGGTGCGCAGGCAGAGGAACTGCACGGTGAAGGGGATGAGCCCGATGGCGAACATCGTCAGCGTTTGCCCAACCCAGGCCACGTCTGCCGCGCCCTGGCCGTGGCCGAACAGGATGTTGCCCACCGGCTGCGACATCGACAAGAACATCGCCGTCGCGGGTACCAGGAAGATCAGCGCCAGGCGGGCGGTCTTCGTCATCTCGGCAGCGACGCCGGCGCGGTCACCGTCGGCAGCCAATCGCGACGCGTTGGACAGCATCGCGGTGGCGAGCGATGTCGTCACCAGGGAGTGCGGCAGGATCCACAGCAGGTGCGCGGTTGAGTAGACGTTCACGCCCGCACCCGCACCGCCGGCCGTCGCCGTCGTGGCGAGTCGGTTCACGACGATGAGCGCCAGCTGGTTCACCGCGACGAAGCCAAGCGTCCACTTCGTGAGGGAGAAGGTGTGGCGCAGGCCGGTGCCCTTGAGATCGAAGCGGGGGCGCAGCTTGAAGTCGACCCGCTTGAGGAATGGCAACAGCACGAGGGTCTGCGTCGCGATGCCGAGCGTGGCCCCGATGCCGAGCACCAGAATCTGCGGGGTGGTGAACGCGGCCGACTTATCGCCGTCGTTGCCCCACACGAAGAAGTACGTGCTCAACACGCAGATGGAGATGACATTGTTCGCGATGGGCGCCCACATCATGGGGCCGAACTTGTCGCGCGCATTGAGGATCTGCGAAAGCAGGAAGAAGGCGCCGTAGAAGAAAATCTGCGGCAGCGTGAGGTAGGTGAGCGCCACCATCGACGCGTACTGCTCGGCCAGCCCCGGTTGGCGCCACGCCGCGTCGGAGTACAGCATCGTGATGAGCGGTGCGCACAGCACCGCCACCACGGTGACGGCACCGACGATCAGCATGAAGGCCGTCATGATGCGGTTCGTGAAGGCCTCGCCGCCGTCCTCGTCGTGCTTTATCGCGCGCACAATCTGCGGGACGAGCACGGTGTTCAGCGCGCCGCCGGCGAAAAGAATGTAGAGGGCGTTGGGCACCATCGTCGCAATCGACAAGATGTCAGCCTGGCGGGTGCCGTTACCGAGGATGAACGCGATCAGCACCACCCGGAGCATCCCGAGCGCACGCGAAATCAGCGTGCCGGAGGCCATCACGGCGCTCGCTGAAAGCAGCTTCTTGGTACTACTGACCTGACTCACTGGACTCCTTGGAACGTTCCCGCTGCACCGAGCGAATGCGCCACACGGTGCCAGCCAACACCACTGCACCGGAGATGATGATGATGATCCAGCCGACGCGCCCAAACTCGGTGCTCGTGATTTCGATGTCCGTCGGCGAGGAGGCGGGGGTGCCGCCGACGGTCACGAGCTGTGCGTGCACGGTGGTAACGCCATTCGACGAGGCAGCCGGCTTCACCCGCAGCGTTTGCGATTCGCCGCCGCCGACGCGGATCACGTCGGTAGCCGGCACGGTGATGCGCTGCGGATTGTCTGAAGTGAAGGTGACGCGCACCCACACCGGCACCTGCATCGGATTCGAGATGGTGACGGGAAACTCGCTCGTACGCTCGCCCATGACGAACGACGGCGACGCGGTCAGCGCAAGGCTGTTCGGATCGAAGCGCACCTCGGGCACCGTGGCGAGGTACGCCAGAGCGTCGTCCTCGGTGCTGAACGCCAGGCTGTAGGCAGCCAAGAACGCCAGACGCACGTCGGTGGGCTGGTTGCCGTCGGGCCCGGAGGTGAGCGCGTTACGCATCCCGGCGCGAACCTCCGCGACGTGCAACTCGTGGTCCACGTGCTCCCACGCCCCGCCTGTGGGTGGCAGTGTGCCCTGCGCCTGCGGTGCGGGGAGGTCGTCGAGCACGGCGGGGCGGGCGTCGGACGCGACGTGGAAGTAGCGAACATGCTGGTCGTGGACGCCGTAGGTGATGACGTGGTCGAACCCCTCAGGGACGAGTTGCACGTCGGGGGTCAACACGGCCGACGGCGCCTTTTTCAGCGGTTCCGGTGCGAGCTCGGCGGACCAGCCCGCCACCTTGCTGCGCAGTTCCTTCGGCATGCGTGCGAGGTTCGGGTTGCCGGGAGGTAGCAGCCACAGCCGCCCCTCGGCGAGCAACTCGTCGATGCGCTCCACGAAGGCCGCGGCCTTCTCGCTTGGCTGGGTGTTGCGCGTCGCCATGAACTGCGCGGCGGTGTAGACAGCCGGGTCGAGCGCTGTGGTGACGCCCTCGGTGAATGAGGCTGTCAACGCCTCGGAGAGGTACCCGTTGATCGCGTCCTGCAGCTCAGGAGTCACCGTGCTCGAACCTGGACGGATGCCTGGCGGCGCGGCGATCACATTAAGGTTGAGCACCTCGAACGGCTTCGACGAGTGGGGGAGGAGGATGCGCGTGCGCCCCACCGTTTCGCGGGTGCCTTCGGCCGAGGTCGCGGCCTGGATGTGCACGCCGACGAGGCTCGCGAGATCGCCCTCCGCCGCCCTCAGCGACGCAGCGGGCACGGTGAGCTTGAACGTCGTTCGGGCCCCAGGGGCGAGAGGCTGCCCTTGGGCGAGGGGCTGACCGGGAACGTGGCGCACGCCCACCGGGGCGTCTGCGTCGGCGTCGATGGCGGCGTCGATGAGATCGAAGGAAGTGAGCGCACCGTCGTAGTGCCACAGCTGCGCATCCATCCAAAACAGCGGCTGGCTGCTGATGTTCGTGACGGCGCCCTCCACCGTGACCTGCTGGCTCGGCGCGGCGGGGTCGATGCGCTCCGGAGATACCGACGTCACCGCAACCTGCACGGTGGGTGCGTCGTCGGCGCGTGCCGGGCTGATCCCGACGAGCGCCAGGGCCAGCACCAACAGGACGCAGAGCGTGGATTGGGTGCGGGTCACCGTTCCATCGTAGACGCGAGGTGGTGAAGGACGCGCTCGCACCACCGCTCGCAGCGAACTCCTTGGCCCTCTCGGCATGGAATGATGAGGGTGGCCGTGCGAGGAGAAGGAGGGGCATGACGACGTCGAACCAGCACTCGATCGTGCCCGGCTACGTACTCGGGCTCGTCATTGGCAAGGGCGGATTCGCGACGGTCTACCGCGCCCGCCAGGAATCCCTCGACCGAGAAGTAGCCATCAAGATCGACCAGCGGGTGGTCGACGACTCCCGCAACGCCCGACGATTCTTCCGCGAGGCCACCGCGGCGTCGCTCATCTCGTCGCACCCGCACGTCGTGAGCCTCATCGACGCGGGCACCACGAACGACAACCGGCCCTACCTCGTCATGGAGCTGTGCGACGGGGGTTCCGTCGCGAAGCTCGTGAAGAAACATGGCCCGTTGCGTCCGGCGGATGTGAATGAGCTTGCCATCGCGATCACCGAGGCGCTCGCCGCCGCCCACGAGCACGGCATCTTGCACCGCGACCTCAAGCCCGCCAACATTATGATCGACTCCTATGGCACCCCGCGCCTGGGTGACTTCGGCCTGGCCGCGCTGCCCAATCCGGGCGAGGAGCTCTCCGTCACCCTCGAAGCGCTCACCCCCGCCTACGCCTCCCCCGAGGCGTTCGAGCGCGCTGTGCCGAGCAAAGCCTCAGACATCTGGAGCCTCGGAGCCACCTTCTACACCGTGTTGACCGGCCGCCCACCGCGCCGCAATCCCGACGGCAGCGCCATGACCGTCGCAGAAATCATCCAACAGCTCGACTCCCCGCTGCCCGCGCCGACGCACATCCCCTATGCCCAGCCGCTGATGCAGGCCATCTGGCACGCCACCAGCCACGACCCCGACTCGCGCCCGAGCGCAGCCGAGCTTCGCGCCCAACTCGTTTCCCTGCGCGGGCGGCTCGGGCCGGGGCGTGACGTGGAGATACACACCGACGTCACCCAGATCGCGCCCGAGCTGCGCACGGACGTCAACTCGACGGCGCACATCGGCACGGCGCCTACTGAGCCGTCTCCGCAGCGCAATCGGTGGGTGTGGCCAATCGTCGCGGCATCGCTTATCGCCGTGCTCCTGGTGCTCACGGGCATCGGGTTTGCGACGAACTGGATCAGGATCGGCGGCGAGGAGGCGCCCGGCGCGCAGGGTAAGCCGCCTGCGGAGATCACCTGGGTGGTGCCTGCCGTCGGAGCCTGTTTCGGGGAGCTTCGCGAGATCGACGGTGGCGTCGTCGCGGAGGAACAGCGCTGTGAAGACCAGCATCATTGGCAGACCTTCGCCACCGGGAAGCTTTCCGCCGACGCACCTTCGCCCGCGCCGGCGAAGGTGCGCGAGAGTTCCGAGTTCAAGAAGGCGTGCACGACGGCTACGCTCGAGGAGTTCACCGACGTGCCTCTGGTGCGCCTCAAGATCGACGTGCTCCCGCCCAGCCCCGAGAAGTTCAAGGCGGGCGAGCGCCGGTTCAGCTGTATCGCCACCTCTGGGCCGCGCGTCGGGTCGCTGGAGTAGCAGCCACCACACAGGGGGGCGTTGAGAAACTGCAAAACTCGCCAACAGCTGCGTCGCTCCTCGCTCAATCACACATGAGGCATGCAGCTGTTGGCGACTTTTGCAGTTGAAAGCTCAGTGCTGCTCAGCCCACCAACCGAGCAGGAGCTTCGTGGCGGCTTCCTCGTCAAGGGGGCTGTGCTCGATGCGGTGGTCGAGGAGGAACTTGTACGCCCGGCCAACCTCCCTGCCCGGCCCGACGCCCAGGATCTCCATGATCTGGTTCCCGTCGAGGTGGGGGCGCAGCGCGTCGAGCTCCTCCTGCGCGGCGAGCTCGTCGATGCGCCACTCGAGCTCTTCGTAGGCGCGGCGCAGCTTCGTGGCTTTGGCCTTGTTGCGCGTCGTGCAGTCGGCGCGGGTGAGGATGTGCAGGTGCTCGAGCTCGTCGCCGGCGTCGCGCACGTAGCGCCGCACGGCCGCATCCGTCCATGCCCCTTCGGCGTAGCCGTGGAAGCGCAGGTGGAGCTCGATCAGCTTGCACACCGACTGCGTCACCGCGCTCGGATAGTTCAGCGCCCGCAGGCGTTTCTTCGCCATCTTCGCGCCGACGATGTCGTGGTGGTGGAAGGTCACCTTGGTGCCCTCGAAGCGTCTGGTGGCGGGCTTGCCGATGTCGTGCAGCAGCGCTGCCAGGCGGTTGATGAGGTCTGGCTCGTGGCCGCGCGCCTTTTCCAGCGCGATTGCCTGATCCACGACGGTGAGCGAGTGCTCGTAGACGTCCTTGTGGCGGTGGTGTTCGTCGCGTTCGAGGCGCAGCGCGGGCAGCTCCGGGAGGAAGTGCTCCGCGACCCCCGTCTCGACGAGCAGGTTCAGCCCGGCACGGGGGCTGTCGGTCATCAGCAGGCCGTTGAGCTCCTGCTGAATGCGCTCGACCGACACAATCTGAATGCGCTCCGCCATGCCCTTCATCGCAGCGACGACGTCGGTGGCGACGTGGAAGTCGAGGCGCGACGCGAACCTTGCCGCCCGCATCATGCGCAGCGGGTCGTCGGAGAAGGAGATCTCGGGCTCCGTGGGCGTGCGGAACCCGGCAGCCACGGCCGGGCCGGAACACGACACTGCCGCACCCGACGAGTCGGATGCGGCAGTGCGCGGGGGTTGCGATCAGACGCCAGTGCTCGGCAGGCCGGGGTTGCCCTTGTCCGGCGTCGGGTCCTCGGTGGGATCCTCGGTCGGGTCCTCGGTGGGATCCTCGGTCGGGTCCTCGGTGGGGCAGTCCACCGGGACGGTGGCGGTGCCGGTCACGACCAGATTGATCTCGAGACGATCCTTGGAGTCGAGCTCGGGAGTGCCCTTGAGGTTGTACATGGCGGACGAGCCGCCGGCCTCGTCGGCGGGCATGTCGCCAAGGTTCCACGTGTGGGTCTTGGCATCCTTCGCGACGGGGGCTTCGGGGGAGATGGTGTGGACCTTGTAGCGATCCGGGGTGGCCGCGCCGGCAGGCGAGACCACGGTGCCCGGGGCGCCCATCTCGAAGTTCTTCGCCGAGACGGTGGCGACCACGTCGGTCAGGGGCACGGTGGTGCCCACGATGACGCGGAAGTTCGCCGAGGTGCCGTCGTACCAGGCGTCGGTATCGATGTTTCTGCCATGGTAGCCGCTCGACCAGCCGTCGATGGCGACGTCGCCATCGTAGGTGATCTCCTTCGGGGGACGCTCCACGTTGCCGGAGCCCGGCTCGAGGAACGACGTGGTGCGCAAGGTGATGTTCACCTGGTCGTAGCAGACCTGGGGCTCATCGCCCGCCGGTGCGGTTTCCTCGGCCATCGCGGGACCCGAGGCGAGGGCCCCGGCCCCGGCCACGAGCAGCGCTGCGACGGACAAGCCAGCGGGAATACGTCTGTGCATTGATTACCTCCTGAGTAGTTCCCTTCACTGACGCACCCCAACACTACATAAGCAAACAGCGCTGTCAGCAATCGGCGGAAACCGATCTTTCAAGCTCAACTTTGACTCGACCACCATTCGAGGAGAAGCTTCGTGGCGGCTTCCTCGTCGAGGGGTCCGTGCTCGATGCGGTGGTCGAGGAGGAACTTGTACGCCTGACCAACCTCCCTGCCCGGTCCGACGCCCAGGATCTCCATAATCTGATTACCGTCGAGGTGGGGGCGCAGCGCGTCGAGCTCCTCCTGCGCGGCGAGCTCGTCGATGCGCCACTCGAGCTCTTCGTAGGCGCGGCGCAGCTTCGTGGCTTTGGCCTTGTTGCGCGTCGTGCAGTCGGCGCGGGTGAGGATGTGCAGGTGCTCGAGCTCGTCGCCGGCGTCGCGCACGTAGCGCCGCACGGCCGCATCCGTCCATGCCCCTTCGGCGTAGCCGTGGAAGCGCAGGTGGAGCTCGATCAGCTTGCACACCGACTGCGTCACCGCGCTCGGATAGTTCAGCGCCCGCAGGCGTTTCTTCGCCATCTTCGCGCCGACGATGTCGTGGTGGTGGAAGGTCACCTTGGTGCCCTCGAAGCGTCTGGTGGCGGGCTTGCCGATGTCGTGCAGCAGCGCTGCCAGGCGGTTGATGAGGTCTGGCTCGTGGCCGCGCGCCTTTTCCAGCGCGATTGCCTGATCCACGACGGTGAGCGAGTGCTCGTAGACGTCCTTGTGGCGGTGGTGTTCGTCGCGTTCGAGGCGCAGCGCGGGCAGCTCTGGGAGGAAGTGCTCCGCGAGCCCCGTCTGGACGAGCAGGTTCAGCCCTGCACGGGGGCTGTCGGTCATGAGGAGGCCGTTGAGCTCCTGTTGGATGCGCTCGACCGACACAATCTGAATGCGCTTCGCCATGCCCTTCATCGCGGCGACGACGTCGGTGGCGACGTGGAATCCGAGCCGCGACGCGAACCGTGCCGCCCGCAGCATCCTAAGTGGATCGTCGGAGAAGGAGATCTCCGGTTTGGTGGGCGTGCGCAGGATGCCGGCGGCGAGGTCTTGTAGCCCGCCATACGGGTCGACGAATTTGCGGGTGGCGATGTCGATGGCCATCGCATTCACGGTGAAATCGCGACGGATAAGGTCGCTGTCGATGGAATCACCGAAGGCGACGATGGGTTTGCGCGTGTGCTCCTCGTACGCGTCGGCACGAAACGTGGTGACCTCGATTTGCCAATCGGCGCCCTCCGCCTTGGCCAGGGCGCCGATGGTGCCGAAGTCTTTCCCGACGTCCCACGTCGTCGGCGTGAAGCGCTTCAACAGTGCGTGGGTGGCGTCGGGCCGGGCGGAGGTGGTGAAGTCGAGGTCGTGGCCGAGGTGCCCCAGCAACGCGTCGCGTACCGAGCCGCCGACGAGGTATAGCTCGTGGCCGGCGTCACGAAATAGGGCGCCCAGTTCGTCGATGATGGGCGCGATGCGTAGCAGGTGCTGCATCGCGTTGGTTTGGGCTTGCGAGAGTGACGGCACAAGATTCGATGCTACCTGAATTGCGTTCGAGAGTGCGTTGAACCCTCGAGCGTGATTGTATTGGAGACGTGCGTATCAAAGAGGGCTTGTCCGCGATGATCGCGGTGGGGACAATCGTCGCGGGGATCTCCCTGGCGACGACGCAAAGCCCTACGCCCGTGGAGGCGCTGCCCAGCGTCCGCACGAGCCCCGAGCCGCTCATCGTGGTGAAGCCCAGCGACCCGCCCTCGGTTGCGGAAACTCCGAGCATGACGAGCACGCCGACGCCCAGTGCCCCACCGCCGGTTGCGCAGACTCCGAGCACGACGAGCGCGCCGAGGCCGAGTGCCCCCATCTTCCCGGTGTACAAGTACCAGGAAGACTGGTTCCTGCCGCGCCCCGAGCGAGGCAGGCCAGCGGGCTCCGACAAGCTCGGATACGTCAACATCCAGGGCAACGGCGCCCTCGCAACGCCGGTGCAAGGGCGCCGCACATCGCCGTTCGGCATGCGCATGCACCCCGTGCTGCACATCTACAAACTGCACACGGGCCTCGACTTCGCCGCGCCGTGCGGCACACCCATCGGTGCGGCAGCCGACGGCGTCGTGTCGTTCGTCGGCTGGGCCGGCGGAAATGGCTACATGGTGAGTATCCGCCATGGCCAGATCAACGGCTACGACGTGGTCACCAACTACGCCCACTTGTCGTCGGCCGGTGTGCGCGTCGGCGACCAGGTGAAGCGACACCAAGGCATCGGCCGCGTGGGCAACACGGGCTACTCGACGGGATGCCACCTCCACTTCGAGGTGAAGGCGAACGGTCATTTCACCGACCCGGCCTCGTGGCTGTCGAAGGATGGGGTCGTGGTGTTCGCCAAGGACATGCCCGACTACCTCACGCCATCGCCTTCTCCGTCGCCCTCGCCGAGCCCTTCACCCTGGCCCTCCCCGAGTGTGCCGGCCTCGCCCTCAGCGCCGGGAGTTCCGACGGCGCCCCCCACTGCCACGAAACCTCCGGCTCCCAAGCCTTCCTCACCGGGGTCGTCGAGCCCGAATCCATCCAAACAGCCCGCCGATCCGAACCCTTCCGGCGCGCCGTCACCGTCGCCGAGCCCATCGCCGTCGCCCTCCCCCTCGACGTCGGAGGATTCACCGTCGGCGGGCGAGAAACCGACGGAGCCCGCACCCTCCGACAGCGAGCAACCTTCGCCCACGCCTACCCGGTAACCGCACCCCGTCGACGGGGTTATGCAGCCGGCTCGGTAAGCGCCACGAGCAGGCGTCCCAGGAACCTCGAGTCGACGTCATCGTCCATGCGGGGCTCGAAAAACACCGCTGACAAGGCGCGCACCACTTGATCGGTGGGCATGCTGAACCGCCGCCCGACGTGCGCGACGGCCTTGGTGAGGAACGTCGCTATCACGGGGTGGGTCTTCGCCTCGTGTTCACGCAGCCGCTGGGCGAGCTCGTCGGAACGAGTTGCCCGGAGATGGATTTCGAGCATGGTGCGACGGAAATCCGCGGTGGGGCCGAGCGCTCGGAAGAACGCGGGGATTGCCTCATTAGCCGCCCAGTCGATGTCCGCGTCGGGCGGGGGCTGGAAGATCGCGTCCAGTTCGTGCAGCGTCTGCTCGGCGTAGCTTTCGAGGATCGCGATGCACAGGTCGTCTTTCGTCTGAAAGTTGGAGTAGAACGCGCCGCGGCTGAAATCGGCACGCTCGCACAGCTGCTCGACGCTCGTCGCGTCGATGCCACGCTCGGCGAACTCTTGGATCGCCGCCTCAATCAGACGGGCTCGCGTGGCCTCGCGTCTGGGCGTCGTTTCTGTCATGGCTTCCTCCGACACACAACGTAGTCCTTTGGATACACGAGTGTATGCTGGGCTTCGATTCAGCACTGTATCCAAATTGGGGTGAACATGTCGGCTGCGCTCTACGCTCTCGGTCGTTGGTGCTACAACCACGGCGTGCGGGTGCTGCTGTTGTGGTTGCTCGTCGCCCTCGTGCTGGGCGGGGTAGGGCTCAGCGTGCGCAGCCAGTTCGACGACGGCTTCGACATCCCCGGTTCGCCGTCGCAGGAAGCGCTCGACCGCCTCCAGATGACGTTCCCGATGGGAGCTGCCCTCTCCGCCACGGCGGTCATCGTCGTGCCGGAAGGGGAGCACGTCGGTGAACTCAAGGACGAGATCGAACCGCTCCTGAAGGAATTCGAGCAGCTGGAGCTCGTCGACTCGGTGCAGTCACCCTGGTTCGAGTATTCGAAAGGCCAGATTTCCGACGACGACCGCGCGGCGCTGGCGACCCTCTTGCTGAGCGTCACGGAGGTGCCCACGCTCGACACCCTCAACCCCATCGTGGAAGCCGCCCACCACATCGAACAGCAGCTCCCCGCGGGCACGAGGGTCACCATGGGCGGGCCCGCGTTCCAGATGGAGCTGCCCGAGATTTCCATCACCGAGGTGCTGGGGGTCGTGCTCTCGTTCATCGTGTTGTGGGTGATGCTCGGCTCGGTGATTACGGCGATCATCCCCATCTTCACCGCGCTGCTCGGCGTCGGCATCGCCATGTGCGTGATGTTCGGCGCGACGAGTGTCATCAGCGTCAACTCCGTCACGCCCATGCTTGCCATCATGCTGGGCGTAGCGGTGGGCATCGACTACGCGCTATTCATCTTCTCCAGGCACCGCGACCAACTCCGCGACGGCATGGACGCCGAGGAATCGATGGCCCGCGCCATCGGTACGGCTGGCACCGCCGTCGTGTTCGCCGGCGTCACGAACGCCATCGCGCTCACCGGGCTCGCGGTCGCCGGGCTGCCGTTCATCACGGTCATGGGCATCTTCGCCTCCATCGCGGTTGCCTTCGCAGTGCTGATCGCGCTCACGCTACTTCCCGCCTTCGGGGGCTTCCTCGGTGAGCGGATGCGACCCAAGCAGTCCCCCCGCAGGCGCGACGATTCCGAGCAGGCGCCAGCTGGGCGGCGCGGCATCTTCCACTGGTGGGTGGGGGTGAGCACGTCGCATCCCATCGCCACCATCGTGGCGGTGGTGACGCTGCTCGGCGCATGCTCGCTGCCGGCGATGAACCTGACGCTGTCGCTGCCGAACGCCGGCCAAAGCCCGGAATCCAGGCAGGCCCGCGTCGCCTACGACGCCATCGCCGAGCACTTCGGCCCCGGCTACAACGCGCCGCTGGTGGTCACCGTCGGCATCATCGGCTCGACGGACCCCCTCGGCCTGCTCGACGAGCTCTCCGACGAGATCGAGGGTGTGGAAGGCGTCGACCAGATTGCGCTCGCCGTGCCGAACCAGAATGCGGACACCGGCATGATCCAGCTCTATCCGACGACCGCCACCGACGATCCAGAGACCGTGCACACCGTCGAACGGCTGCGCGAGCTCACGGACTCGTGGGCGGAGTCCCGAAACCTCGACGCGAACGTCACCGGCTTCACCGCCGTGCAGCTCGACGTGACGACGAAGCTCGGCAACGCCGTCGGGCCGTTCGTCATCATGGTGGTGGGGCTCACGCTGGTGCTGTTGTGCGCGGTGTTCCGCTCGGTGTGGGTGCCGCTGAAAACCGCCGCGGGATTCTTGCTCAGCGTGGGCGCGTCGTTCGGAATCACGCAGCTCGTGTTCAACGAGGGCTGGTTCAAGGCACTCATCAACCTGGAGAAGCCGGCGGCGATCATCTCCTTCCTGCCCATCTTGCTGATCGGCATCCTGTTCGGGCTCGCGATGGACTACGAGATCTTCATCGCCTCGCGCATCCGTGAGGAATACATCCACGGCAAACCGCCCATCGATGCCATTCGCGACGGGTTCGTGGCCTCCGGGCGGGTGGTCACCGCCGCGGCGCTGGTGATGTTCGCGGTGTTCGCGTTTTTCGTGCCGGCGGGCATGATGGCCATCAAACAGATCGCGTTCGCGCTCGCCATCGGCGTGCTCATCGATGCGTTCCTCATCCGCATGACGCTCGTGCCCGCGGTGCTCGCCCTGCTGGGTGAGCACGCCTGGTGGATGCCGAAATGGCTCGACAGGCTGCTACCCGAATTCGACATGGAGGGCGAGGTGCTCACCAAACAGCTCGAACTCGCCGACTGGCCGGGCACCGACGCGCTCGTGCACGCCGAACATATCGAGGTGGAGGGCCTCCTCGCCCCACTATCGATGCAGGTGCGGCCGGGCGAAGTGGTGGGCATCACCGGCACGGTGGGGGCGCGCGCCGCGGCTGCGCTGGCGCTCACTGGGCGGCTCGAAGTGACATCGGGCAGGGGGCGCGTCGTGGGCAGACTGCTGCCTGAAGCGGCGGGCGCGATTCGTCGTCGAACGGGCTACGTCGACCTCACGCACGAACACGATGTTGCGGCACGCCTTGACGGGCTGCGCATCCACGAGGGGAGCGTGTGGTTCATCGACGGCGTGGACACCGTCGGTAAACCCGACGATCAACTCGCACTCCAGCGCCTGGCTGAGCGGGCGCGCAGCAACCGAAGTTTCGCCGTCGTCTGCCTCGCGGGCAGCGTGGCGGCACTCACCGCAGTGACACCCGACGACGTGGTGCGCGTCGTCGAACCCACGCACGAGGGGAGCATGGCATGAGGCCAGAAGGAATCAAGAAGGGCCGGAAAACGAGCTGGGCGGCGCTGGTGGCGCTGTTTCTGGTGCCGCTACTCGTCGTCGGGAGCCTCATCGGGCTGAGCGGCAGAGGCGACGAGCGGAAGGTCACCGCGGGCATCGTCAACCTCGATGAGGGCACCGAAGTAGAGGGCAAGTTCGTGCCCATGGGGCGCCAGTTGAGCGCCGAGATGATGGAGCGGGAAGGCGAGAACATCAACTGGGTTCTCGCCGACGAGCAGAGCGCCGCTGACGGGCTGAAGTCGGGCGAGTATGCCGCCGTCGTGACCATCGCACCCGACTTCTCGAAGCGCGTCATGTCGTTCGCCAAAAACGACCCCGACGCGGCGCAGAAGGCGCGCCTTCAGGTAACCACCTCGCGCAATGCCCCCGCCTGGGATGCCAACCTCGCGCAGGAGATCGCGCGCATCGCCACGCAGTCGCTGAACAAGATGCTCACCTCGCAGTACCTTGACGGGGTCTACGTCGGATTCAACGAAGTCGGTGGGCAATTCGGGCAGATTGTCGACGGCGCCTCGCAGCTGAAGTCTGGCTCGGCGCAGCTCTCCGATGGGTTGAGCCAGGCCGCCGACGGCACCAGCGAGCTGGCGGAGGGCATGAGCCTGCTCGACGACAACGGCGAGCCGCTGCGTGCGGGCGGGAAGCAGATCGCCGACGGGGTGCAGCAGATGTCGGGGCAGTTGCCGCAGCTCGTCGGTGGAGTGGAGCAGCTCGCTGGCGGCGCTAACCAGCTCCTGCCGGGCGTGCAGCAGTACACCGACGGCACGGCTCAGCTCGTCGGCGGCATCGGGCAGCTCGCCGGAGGGCTCGACCAGGTGGTAAGCGGCCTCGAATCTGCCGACATGGATTTCTCGCAGCTGCAGCAGCTCGTCGACGGGTCGGACCAACTCGCCGACGGCGCCACCAGGCTCGCCGACGGCATCGAGCAGGCCGCCGCGCCGCTCGAACAGCTCGATGGGCTCATCACCGACGACATGGTGCAGCAGGCGAAGCAGCTCAAGCAGCAGGTTGCCGGGCTGGGCGGGCGCGTCGTCGATCTCGATCATAAGCTGCAGGGCTACGCCTCGGGCGCCATCGCCCCGCCGAAGGAGGTTAGGGGCGCAGCCGATGCGCTCAAGGCGCAGTTCCGGTGCACGGACGCCGACCCGGATGTCTGCGAGGAGCGGCGGGTCGCCTACGAAGCCGGTGTCGATGCTGCGATGCAGGGCGGCTTCCAGCAGGGCGCCCAGAAAGCGGTGGAGTTCCTGCACTCCACCGAGCCCGAGAGCGGGAAGACGTACCTTGAGCTCGCGCGCCTCGCGGCGGCGCGGGGCGAGGACG
This sequence comes from uncultured Tessaracoccus sp., assembly GCF_947255005.1. Lineage (GTDB taxonomy): Bacteria > Actinomycetota > Actinomycetes > Propionibacteriales > Propionibacteriaceae > Arachnia. Next base: position 24,621 of record NZ_CAMYFI010000015.1, read on the forward strand.
GGCTGGGCAAGCTCGTCGACGGTCTGGGCCAGGCGCAGAATATCGGGCCTGGCTTGCAGCAGTTGAAAGACGGCTCCCGGCAGCTGGCCGACGGTAACCGCCAGCTCGCGAACGGCATCCACCAGATGGCCGACGTGATGCCGCGCGAGGTTGAGCAGCAGATGGGGGAGCTCAAGACCGGGCTCGGGAAGCTCCGCGACGGCGCCAAGACCATGCAACGTGAGGCGCAACCGCTGGTGACCAACGGTAAGAAACTGGGGGCCGGCGCGACGAAACTCAACGCTGGGATTCAGCGCCTGGCCTCTGAAATTGGTGCGCTGCCGGGCGGCGTCGAGCAGCTCAGCGGCGGCCTGCTGCAGTACGTCGATGGCGTGTGGAAGTACACCGACGGGGTGTCCCAGGCTGCTTCGGGCACCGGGGAGCTTGCTGATGGCATCACTAAACTCGACGACGGGGCCGCCAAATTCTCCGACGGTGTCGGCACGTTCGCGGACAAGCTCGCCGAGGGCAAGAGCGAGATTCCGAACTACAGCGAGGCTGACCGCACGGCGCTCGGCGACGTCGTCTCGACCCCCATCGATCTCGACCAGTCGTTGATGGCGCGCGGGGGAGTGCCGCTGTCGGCGCTGATCCTCGTCGCCGGGCTGTGGCTGGCCGCGCTGGCCGCGTTCATCGTCGTCAGGCCGGTGCCGAGCGACGTGGTCACCTCGAGCGCCCCGAGCGCGCTGCTGTGGCTGCGCACGATTGGGTTACCGACGGCGCTTCTCGCCGCCGTCGGGCTGGTGCTGGGTGTTGTGGGTGGCCTGTGGTGGTCGATGTCACTCGGGCGCACGATCGGTTTGATGGCGCTGCTGGCGGGGCTGGGCGTCGTGTTCGCGTTCACCCAGCACGCGCTGGCGGGGTGGCTCGGGCACGTCGGCCGGGGTATCGCGCTGGTGCTGCTCGCGGTGACCACCGCGCTCGGGCTGAGTTCGAGCGTGCCCGGTTGGCTCGACCCGGTGGCCGCGCTGTCCCCGCTGCACGGCGGCATGCTGTTGGTGCGCTCTTGGTTGGCGGGAGCCTCGGTGACCACAGCGGTGTTCGCGACGGCGCTCGTCGCCCTCGTACTCGCGGGGATTTCGTTGTTGGCCATCGCCCTGCGACGCCGCCTCACCCCGGCGCAGTTCAAACTCCGCTACGCCTAGCGGCGGTCGAGTAGTGCCGGTCGTCTTCGGTGATTGAGTAGCGGGCGTAGCCCGCGTATCGAAATCCCGAGACGCAGTGAGTCGAAGTCTCGAGACGCAGCGGAACAGGAACTGCATAATTCGCCAACAGTGCGAGCCCTCCACGCTGCGCTGAGCATGCAGCCGATCAGCTGTTGGCGAGTTTTGCAGTTTTTCAGCGATACACCTCACCGGCACCGGGGCGCATCAGCCATCGATGATTGAGCCGCTGCCGGAGGCGGCGTGTCGAAATCATCTCTGGCGTGGTTTCGATACGCGGCTTCGCCGCTACTCAACCACCTGGGGTCCGGCGCGGGCACTCGTCCCCGATGATTGAGCCGCTGTCGGCCCTTCTCGGTGATTGAGTAGCGGGCCGTAGCCCGCGTATCGAAATCCCGAGACGCGGCGCCGGGTCAGACGCCGATGGGCGGGTTGGTGAATCGTGAGTAGTGGCCCTGGAAGAGAGCGTCGATGCGGCCGGTCTCGCCGTTTCGATGTTTGAGCACGTGGAAGAAGGCCTGGCCGCGCTCCTCGTCGGAGGGATTCTGTGTGTACAGCTCGGGGCGGTGCAGCATGATGACGATGTCGGCGTCTTGCTCGAGGGAGCCGGATTCGCGTAGGTCGGACAGCTGCGGCACCCCGTCTTTGCGCTGCTCCGTGTTTCGCGAGAGCTGGGACAGCGCGATGACAGGAATCTCGAGTTCCTTCGCGAGCAGCTTGATCTGCCGCGAAAACTCCGAGACTTCCAGCTGCCGCGACTCCACCTTCTTCCCCGAGGTCATGAGCTGGATGTAGTCGACGACGATGAGCTGGAGGTCGTTGCGCTGCTTGAGGCGACGAGCCTTCGCCCGGATCTCCATCATCGTCAGATTGGGGGAGTCATCGATGAAGAATGGCTTGTCAGTGAGCATGACGCCCTTGTCGGTGACGCGCTGCCAATCGTTTTCATCCATCTTGCTGGAGCCGCGAAGCCGACCGAGGTGCACCGACGCCTCGGCCGACAACACCTTCATCACGATCTCCGTGCGACTCATCTCAAGTGAGAAAAACGCTGTCGTGAGGTTGTTGTGGATGGCGGCAGCACGGCACACGTCGAGCGCAAACGTGGACTTACCGACACCGGGACGCGCAGCGACAATCACCATCTGCCCCGGGTGGAGGCCGTTGGTAAGGCGGTCGAGCTCAACGAAACCCGTCGGAACTCCGGACAGAGAATCACTCGATGACTGGATGTCTTCGAGCTCATCGAACGTGGGCTCCATAAGCTCAGCGAGACTGCGGTAATCCTCAGATGCGCGCCGATCAGTCACCTCATAGAGGGTCTGCTGCGCCTCGTCGACGATGTCATCCACCTCACCCTGGCCGCGGTACCCGAGCTGCGCGATGCGCATGGAGGCCTCAACCAAACGACGCAGAATCGCCTTGTCACGCACAATTTCGGCGTAGTAGATGGCGTTAGCGGCGACTGATACAGAGGCGAGGAGATCATGCAGATACACCGGTCCGCCGATCTTCTGCAGCTCGCCCATCTTGCTGAGCTCGCCAGCGACGGTGACCGTATCCGCAGGCTCACCTCGGCCAAACAGGTTCACGATTGCGTCGAAGATGATTTCGTGGTTGGGACGGTAGAAATCCCCGCCGCGCACCACCTCAACAACATCAGCGATCGCATCCTTGCTCATCAGCATGGCGCCCAACACGCTCTGCTCCGCCTCCAAATCCTGCGGCGGATTCTGGCCGTAGACGTCTTCCGACACCGGTGCCTCCTCATCTCCTTGGCTCAGGGTAGGACACGCTGTGAAATCACGCTGCGAGTTGCTGTGCGCAACGTTGGGGAAAATCTGTGGATAACTTGTGGACAAGTTTGACTCTCACGCCTAACTCTTGTGGAGAGAAGCGTTTCTAGCACGGAAATCCTGTTATGCAATCGTTATATACACGGATTCTGTCGACTTCTCCACACCGCTCGCCCCGCATGCTCGTAGCATTCTGTCAAGTTCCCGGCGTGTCGTCGTAGCGGCGCGGGGTGCGCATCGCCCACTTGCTTCTATATGGCTCTGACAAGGGGATATGCAGTGTTTCCCGCGGCTGAGTAACCCGACGATGCTCCTTGCGGTGGGCCGGGTGTGCCTGGGCTGTTAACTGTTTGCGACCAGGGGTTTTACTGATAACAACGGACTTATCCACATCGACTGTGGATAAGTGGCGAGTAGTGCACGGGTTCTCCACGCTCGACGTTGAAGTTCATACCCTGTGGGGGTATTGTCGAGGTGGAGGACGCGATGACAACACACGGCTATACCGCGCAGAAGGAACGCTACTTGCGGCGGCTGAAGCTGATCGAGGGCCAGACGCGCGGCATCGCGCGCATGGTGGATGAGGATCAGTACTGCATCGACATCCTCACGCAGATCTCCGCAGTCCAGTCGGCACTCCAAGCCGTCGCTCTGGGGTTGCTGGAGGATCACCTCGGCCACTGCGTCGCCCACGCCATTCAGCACGGTGGGCAGGAAGCCGACGAAAAAATTGCAGAAGCCACCGCGGCGATCCGCCGCATGGCGAAATGAGACGCGAAGGAATACCCATGGAAACGAAGTACACCGTCACCGGCATGACCTGCCAGCACTGCGTCAACCACGTCACCGAGGAGGTTCAAGGTATCGACGGCGTGAGCGGCGTCAACGTGCAGCTCGACGGGGGCCAGATGGTCGTCTCCTCCGATGAGCGCATCCCGTTCGACGCCATCCTCGAGGCCGTGCAGGAAGCCGGCGACTACACCGTCGTCGAGGCCTGAGCGGGGCTGTCGCTGGCGTCTCCTCGTCCCGGTGGTTGAGTAGCCGCCGGAGGCGGCGTATCGAAACCCAGCCTCGTATCTCGGGATTTCGATACGCGGGCTACGCCCGCTACTCAATCATCGGGGGCGGGGCGCCCGCTACTCATTCACCGAGAGTCGGGCGCCGGGTCGCTGCTCAATCATCGGGGGCGGGTGCCCGCTACTCAATCACCGAGGGTGGCCGACTACTACTCCATCACCTGGAAAGTGGCCCACTGAAGCAGAAACGAAGGAACTCTTGATTACGCAGCTCGATATCCAAGGCATGACGTGCGCATCGTGCGCTGCCCGGATTGAGAAGAAACTCAACAAGGTCGACGGCGTGCAGGCAGCGGTGAACTACGCGACGGAGCGAGCCACTGTCGAAGCTCCCGACGGGGTCACGCTCGAGCAGCTCGTCGGCGTCGTGGAGAAAGCGGGATACGGCGCGACGGTGCCGCAACCGGATGCACCTGCCCAGGACGAGGCCGACGCGCTGCGCCCCCGCATGCTGCTTGCCATGGCGCTGGCGGTGCCGGTGATCGTCGTATCCATGGTGCCCGCGCTGCAATTCCCGGCCTGGCAATGGGTGGCCATGGTGCTCTCCACCGTCGTCGTGTTCTGGTGTGGACGCGGCTTCCACAAGGCCACCTGGACGAACCTCCGGCACGGCTCCACCACCATGGACACACTCGTCACGGTGGGCACGCTCACGGCGATGGCGTGGTCATACTTCACCATGTTCTTCGGCCACGCCGGGCGCATCGGCACGGTGCACCGCTTCGAATTCACCCTCACGCGCCAGGACGCGATGGGCTTCGTCTACTTCGAAGCGGCGGTGGCGATCATCGCATTCCTACTGTTCGGCAGATTCATCGAAGCGAAGGCGAAACGCGAGTCTGGCAAGGCCATGCGCGCGCTCCTCGAGGTGGGCGCCAAGCGGGCGAGGCGGCTCGTCGACGGGGTGGAACAGGACATCGACGTGCGGCTGTTGCGCGTCGGCGACGAGTTCGTCGTGCGCCCCGGCGAGAAGATCGCCGCCGACGGTGTGGTCACCGATGGGCGTTCCGCCGTCGACCAATCCATCCTGACCGGCGAATCCCTCCCCGACGAAGTTGAGCCGGGCAGTGGGGTGGTCGGGGGAGCGGTGAACACCACCGGGCGTCTCGTCGTGCGTGCCACCGCGGTGGGCGAAGATTCGCAGCTCGCGCACATGGCGCGGCTTGTCGAGCAGGCGCAGTCGGGCAAGGCCAAGGTACAGCGGCTGGCGGACAAGGTCACCGAAATCTTCGTGCCCGCTGTGATCGCCATCGCCGCCGTCACCTTCGTCGCGCACCTTCTCCTCGGGTCCGGGTTCACCGTCGCGCTATCCGCGGGCATCGCGGTGCTCATCATTGCCTGCCCGTGCGCGCTCGGCCTGGCCACGCCGTCGGCGCTCATGGTGGGCACCGGCCGCGGCGCCGAGCTGGGCGTGGTGATCCGTGGCCCGCAGGTGCTGGAGCAGGCGCGAAACGTGCGCACCATCTGTCTCGACAAGACCGGCACGCTGACCACCGGCGCCATGTCGGTGGCGGGCGTAGAGCCGGCCGACGGCGTTTCGCCCGAGCAATTACTGCGCGCGGTGGCCACCGTCGAATCCGCCTCGGAACATCCGATCGCCCGTGCGCTGATGTCGGAGGCGACGGGTGAACTCACCGACTTCGAGAACCTCCCCGGGCGAGGCGTGCGCGGTTTCGTCGACGGTATCGAGACATGGGCGGGAAACGCGGCGCTGCTCGACCAGCTCGGGCTCGCCACCCCTGAGCGCGCGTCCGACACCGTCGGCTCTGAGGTGTGGGTGGCTGAGCGCGAGCGCGTGCTGGGGCGCATCGTCGTCGCGGACACCGTGAAACCCGACGCCGCCGAGGTCGTTGCCGAACTGCGACGACTCGGGCTCACGCCGGTGCTGCTCACCGGTGACAACGACGCCTCGGCGCAGGCGGTGGCGAGCGCCGTCGGCATCGATGAGGTCCGCGCCGGCGTGACACCACAAGACAAGGTGGAGGCCGTCAAGGAGTTCCAGCGCTCCGGGCAACAGGTGGCGATGGTGGGCGACGGTGTGAACGACGCCGCCGCGCTCGCGCAGGCCGACCTCGGCATCGCGATGGGCTCGGGAACCGACGCGGCCATCGCCGCCGGCGACATCACCCTCATGCGCCACGACCTGCGGGCAGCCGTCGACGCGATCCGGCTCTCCCGCGCCACGCTGAGCAAGATCCGTTCCAACCTGGTGTGGGCGTTCGGATACAACACCGCCGCAATTCCGCTGGCCGCGCTCGGTTTCCTCACCCCGATGATCGCGGGGGCGGCCATGGCGTTCAGCTCCGTGTTCGTGGTGTTGAACTCCCTCACACTCAAGTTTTTCCACAGAAGCTGAGCGTTTCTCAGAAAACATTTTGGATTCTCTCAGTGAGGTCGTACCATGTTCTCGTCGCAAACATGAGTATCCGCAACTATTGAGAGTGCACCGAATGCAGAAGAAAATCTTGATCCCCGTGGTCTCCGGAGTCACCGCCCTCGCTCTCGTGGGTGGCGTCGCCGCAGCAACGGCGTTTCGCACCTACGACGTGACACTCACCGTCGACGGCCAGCCCCAGGCTATCGAAGCGAAGGCCGGCACCGTCGCAGAGGTGCTGGAGGCACAGGGGCTCAAGATCGGCGCCCACGACGTCGTGCTGCCCTCGCCGGACACGAAGGTAACCGACGGGCTCTCCGTCGCCGTGAACTATGCTCGCCCCTTCGAAGTGAGCGTCGACGGGAAAACCCGCAAGGTGTGGACCACCGCGCGCTCGGTGGAGGAAGCGCTCGGCTACCTCAACCTCGACGAGAAGGACTCCCTGGTGTCCACGTCGCGTTCCGCGGCCATCGGTCGTGAAGGGTTGAGCGTCGACGTCGTGACGGCGAAGGACGTCAAGCTCATCTCCGATGGCAAGGAGACCCCGGTGCGTCTGGCAGGCACCGTCGAGGACGTGCTCACGAACGCCGGCATCAAGCCTGATAGCGACGACATCGTCAAGCCAGCCCTGGCAACCGCCCTGGCCGACGGCATGACCATCCAGTTCACCGACGTTGAGGTGAAGGCGTCGGCGAAGGACGTGAAGGTGCCGTTCGAGAAGACGACGAAGAAGTCCGACAAGCTCCCGAAGGGTGAAGAGAAGGTCACCACGAAGGGCGTTGATGGGCTGAAGCGCGAGACGTTCCGCGACGTGTATCACGACGGCAAGAAGGTGTCGTCGAAGAAGCATTCGGAGAAGGTGCTGAAGAACGCCGTCGCCGAGGTCACCACCGTCGGCACGAAGGAAGCAGCTGCGCCGAGTGCCGCTCGTAAGGGCGACAACAAGTCCGGTAGCAAGGGCGATAACAAGTCCGGTGGTAAGAGCACCGGTGGCAACAGCAACAACGGCGGTGGCGAGAACCTCACGCCGGCGGTCGGCAACCAGTGCAAGGCGTCGTACTACTGGGATCCGCAGCCCACAGCCAGCGGCGAGCGGTTCAACACCCACGACTTCACTGCGGCGCACAAGTCGCTCCCGTTCGGCACGCGCGTGAAGGTGACGAACAAGGCCAACGGACGTTCCACCGTGGTGCGCATCAACGACCGCGGCCCCTACATCGCAGGCCGCTGCCTCGACCTCTCCACCGCAGCCATGAAGGCCATCGGCGGCGTCAAGTCTGGCGTTGTCACCGTCACGTGGCAGGTCGTTGGCTAACGCCAACCGTCCTCATTCGACGAGCGAACGTCACGATGAAGAAGAGCCACGTCCTGATCCCGGCCGCCACCGCTGCCACCGCGCTGGTGCTCGTCGGGGGCATGGCTGCCGCCTCCTCGGCGCAGCAGCGCGATGTCACCCTGCACGTCGACGGCCAGAGCAAGAAGATCGCGACGAGCGAGGCCACCGTCGGCGATGTGTTGGCAGCCGAAGGCATCACCCTGGGCACCCATGACGCGGTGCTGCCCATGAAGGATGCTCGGGTTACGGACGGGCTCGCCATCGACGTTCGTTACGGGCGTCCACTTACGCTCACCCTTGACGGCGAGAGCCGAACGATCTGGACCACGGCGCGCACGGTGCAGGAGGCGCTGGGCTTCCTGCGCCTCGACGAGCCGGATTCGGCGGTGTCGGTGTCGCGTTCCGCAGCGATTGGGCGCGACGGGTTGAGCGTCGACGTCGTGACGGCGAAGGACGTGACGCTCGTCTCGGGGAGCAAGGAGACTCCGGTGCGGTTCGCCGGCACGGTGGAAGAACTCCTCGCCAGCAAGGGCATCACCCCCGACGGCGACGACATCCTCAGCCACCCTGCGTCAGATCTCCTGACCGACGGGATGCGCGTCGAGTTCACCGACGTTGAGGTGAAGGCGTCGGTGAAGGACGTGAAGGTGCCGTTCGAGAAGACGACGAAGAAGTCCGACGAGTTACCGCTAGGTGAAGAGAAGGTCACCACCAAGGGCGTTGATGGGCTGAAGCGCGAGACGTTCCGCGACGTGTATCACGACGGCAAGAAGGTGTCGTCGAAGAAGCATTCGGAGAAGGTGCTGAAGAACGCCGTCGCCGAGGTCACCACCGTCGGCACCAAGAAACCCGCGGCTGCACCCACCTCTGCGCCAACCCCCGATCCCAAGACGCCTACCGCCACGCCTGACAATCCCCCCGCCACCGCGGGCAAGCGCACCGGCACGAAGTACGACTGGATGCGCGCCGCCGGAATCCCGGAGAATCAGTGGCAGTACGTCGACTACATTGTCTCCAAGGAATCCGGCTGGAACCCGAACGCCAAGAATCCCTCGAGCGGGGCGTGCGGACTCGCGCAGGCCTACCCCTGCTCCAAGCTGGGACCCAACTGGAACGACCCCGTCGTCGCGCTGCGCTGGCAACACAACTACGTCAACAGCCGCTACGGCGGGTACGCCGGCGCGTACGCGTTTTGGAAGCGCAACCGCTGGTACTGAGCGCCTCCAGCCAGCTTGCGCGCTAGATGCCAAGATGGGTGCATGACCTCATCGTTCGACTCCGCCAAAGAGCGCGCCCGCGAGCTGCGGGAAACCATCGAGCAGCACCGCAACGCCTACTACGTGCGCGACGCGCCTAGCGTCTCCGACGCCGACTACGACGCGCTGGTGCATGAACTCGAAGCGCTTGAACGAGAGTTCCCCGAGCTCGTCACCCAGGATTCACCCACGCAGACGGTGGGGGGCGCCGTCGGGCGCGGGTTCCCGCCGCTGAGGCACGCTGAGAAGATGCTGTCGCTCGACAACGTGTTTTCCACCGACGAGCTCACCGCCTGGCTACACAAAGCGGCCCAGAGCACCGGGGGTGAGGCGAGGTGGTTGTGCGAGCTGAAGATCGACGGGTTGGCGCTCAGCCTGCGCTATGAGCACGGTGAACTCGTCAGCGCTGCCACCCGCGGTGATGGCGTAACCGGCGAGGACGTCACCGTGAACGTCCGACGTATTCCCGGCATCCCGAAGCGGCTGTTGGGCACGGGGCACCCGGACATCGTCGAGGTGCGAGGCGAGGTGTACCTGCGCAAGCAGGCCTTCGAGGAGCTGAACCGCGCGCTGGAGGGGCTGCGTGACGAGGTGGTCGAGCAGCTGCGCGGGCGCCCGAACTTCCAGGAGGACAAGGCGCAGGCCTCCGCGCAGCGACGCTTCCCGCCGCTCGCAAATCCGCGTAACGCGGCGGCGGGGTCGCTCCGCCAGTTGCTCGACGAGAAGTCGGGGCTCGAGTTGCGCGCCGGCGAGGAGCGGCTGCGGCGACTCGAGCTCATCGTGCACGGCATCGGAGCGTGGGAACCCGAGGTCGCCTCCCAATCCGAGGTGTACACGCTGCTGAGCGAGTGGGGCCTGCCGACGAGCCCCCACGTGGCCACGGTGAGTGATCCTGCCGAGGTGGTGGCCTACGTCGAGCGTTACGGGGAGCGGCGCAACACGCTGGAACATGAGATCGACGGGGTGGTGGTCAAGGTTGACCAGCTGGCGCTGCGGCGCAGGCTGGGGGCGACGTCGCGTGCCCCGCGTTGGGCGATCGCGTACAAGTACCCGCCCGAGCAGGTGCACACGAAGCTGCTGGACATCAAGGTGGGCGTTGGGCGCACCGGACGCGCCACGCCGTATGCGGTGATGGAGCCGGTCAGGGTGGCGGGCTCTGTCGTGCGCCAGGCGACGCTGCACAACCAAGATGTGGTGCGCGCGAAAGGCGTACTCATCGGGGATACCGTCGTGCTGCGGAAGGCCGGCGACGTGATCCCCGAGGTGCTTGGGCCTGTTGCGGAGCTGCGCGACGGCGACGAGCGCGAGTTCGAGATGCCGAGCGCGTGCCCCGAGTGTGGCGCCGAATTGCGGCCGATGCGGGAGGGCGACGTGGACCTGCGCTGTCCGAATGCCAAGTCGTGCCCGGCGCAGGTGCGCGGGCGCGTCGAGCACATCGGTTCACGAAACGCGCTGGACATCGAGGCGTTGGGGGAGGTGACGGCGGCGGCGCTGACGCAGCCGGCGGTGCCGGAGACGCCGCCGCTGGTGACGGAGGCCGAGCTGTTCCATTTGCAGCTGGAGCAGTTGGTGCCGATCGAGGTGGTGGTGACCGACGCGGAGACCGGCGAACCCAAGCTCGACGCTGAGGGGAACCCGTCGGTGCGGATGCCGTTCCAGAAGAAGGTGAAGGGCGAGGTTCAGCCGAGCGCGCAGGCGGAGAAACTGCTTGCCGAGTTGGAGAAGGCCAAGACGAAGGAGCTGTGGCGCCAGCTGGTGAGCCTCAACATTCGCCACGTTGGGCCGGTGGCGGCGCGTGCGCTGGCCAGCTGGTTTGGTTCGCTCGAGGCCATCGAGCAGGCGTCGGCCGAGGAGCTCGCCCAGGTGGAAGGCGTCGGCCCGACGATCGCGGCGTCGCTCGTCGACTGGCTCGCCGTCGATTGGCACCAAGACATCATCCGACGGTGGCGCGACGCCGGCGTGCGGTTCGCGACGCCCGGCCACCCCGGGCCCGGCGCAGCGATGGCGAACGATGGAGTGCTCGCTGGGCTGACCGTCGTCGCGACGGGAACGCTCGAGGGCTACACCCGCGAGGGGGCGAAGGAAGCCATCATCGCCGCAGGCGGCAAGGCGGCGGGCTCGGTGTCGAAGAAGACTGACTACGTGGCAGCTGGTCCCGGTGCCGGCTCGAAACTCGCGAAGGCGGAGGAACTTGGAATTCCCGTCCTCGACGCAGCGCAGTTCAAGGTGCTCGTAGAGCAGGGGCCTGACGCGCTCGAAGGCTGACGCCTGAGACAGGCCAAGATAGATCAAGTTCGTGGCGGGTAGTCGAGCCACGAACTTGATCTATGTTCAGTGCCTCGTTGACGTTGGTGCTCGGCCGGATGCGACCTCGGCGTAGAGCCGCAGCATCTCTTCGGCTTGTGACTGGACGCTCCACTGGCTGGCGAGCTCGACGGAGCGGCGCGCCGCCTGCGCTTTCCAGGCGGGATCGTCGAGGTTGCGGATCACCCGCAAGATGGCGGCAGCGAACGAGGCCGGCGTCGGGCGGGCAAGCTCGCCGTTGACGCCGGGCTCGAGTACCAATTGCAGCTCGTGATCGACGGCGACGAGCGGAAGACCGGCTAGCGCGGCCTCGTGCAGCACGAGCGCCTGGGTGTCGGTCTGGCTGGGGAACGCGAACACGTCGGCCATGCCGTAGAACGCGCCGAGCGCATCACGTGGCTGCTCGCCCGGGAGTACGCAGTGGCCGCGGTCGCGCGCGGCGGCGAGCGCCTTCTTGATCTTCGGGTAGCGCTGCCAGTCGCCCACCACCATGAGTTGCGCGTCGGGGCGTTGCGCCGCGACGAGTTCGAACGCGTCGATCAGCAAGGGCAGCCCCTTCTCTGGAGCGATCCGCCCCGCGTAGAGCACGAGGGGCCCGTCGCCTCGAGCGACGGGTGGCGGGCCTGGCGGTAGCGGGTCAACGCCGTTCGGCACGCAGATCACCTTCGCCGTCGGGGCAATTTGCAGGCAGCGGTTGAGGGTTTTCGGCGACGGAGTGGTGACGAGGTCTGCCGATTCCAGCATCTTGGCGCACAGCCCGAGCAGGGACGCCGTAGACTTGCCCCGATCCTCGTAGCGGATTTCGGCGGCCTTGATGGTTTTACCGTCGATGATGCCGCCGTGCGAGATCTTCGCGAACGACTTCAATACCACTGTGAGCAGGGGGAGTACCGACGAGTAGTGGTCGGCGTAGGCGTCGAAATCGGTGTGCCAGGTGAGCATCATGGGGATATTCAGCTGCTTGGCGGCCCACAGGCCGAGCGCACCGACGGTGCCGAAACCGTGCACGTGCAGCACGTCGGGTTGGAGCTCTCCGAGACGCTTGATGGTGCGCTCGAAGTGCCGGCCGTTGGCGACGCGGGTGGGCATCCGTGGCACTCGCACGCTGGGGAGGCGGATCTCGGTGCGGCCTGGGCGCCCAGCGTGTGGGTTGACACCCTTCGCGGCGGGGGCGACGACGATCACCTCGTGCCCAGCGTCGAGGAGGTTGCCCTCCAGTTGCTGCACAGCAACCATGAGCCCATTCGATCCGGGGCCGTAATTGTCAGTGATCTGCGCCACTTTGAGTCGTCGGTCCACCCTCACAGCCTATCGCCCGCCGTGGCCACGGGAGCCACCGACGTGATCCCGCGCGGTTCGGGGGCGTCAGCCAGCCACATCGATTCTGCGGCGACGAAGCTGGCGCGTCCACTGCCGCACGACGTGCGTCGAGTAGGGCAGCGTCCCCGCGCTCACGCTGGCAATACACGACTGCGTGGCGCGCAGCGCTTCGTCGATGGCTCTGCTCGCTGCACGCTCTGGGAGCCCCACCTCATCAGCAAGGCGTAGGAACGTGCGTCGCGTGAGATTCTCCCGTGCGCCCGCTACGGTGAGTGCCGAAGTCCGATCGCCATAGGGGAGCGTCGACGGGATGTCGTAGATGGGCGCGACGCGCCACTCGCCGTCGTGGGTTTGCAGCACGGACACGTTCTTCGCGTGAAGATCGCCATTGCCGGTGAGCCACGCGAACACGAACTGCTGAAAGACGGCCTGCATCGCGACGAGACGAGCGGGGCACACCTCTGCGACGACGTTGATGACCTCGGCGGCGGTCATGCGGTACTTGTCGGCGGGGTACCGGTCTGCCAATTGGCAGGCGTCCTCGACGGCCCGTGGCTCAGGTACGCGGTCGAACCGCCGGACGACGAGGCCTGTCTCGCCGTTGACGTCGGTGATCAGCTCGCTGTGCGCGACGGGCTGCCGCAGGCCGCGGGCAAGCTTCAGAAAGAAGTGCTCGTTGACCGTAGCCAGCGGATACTCAGGAGGATCGAGCTTGATGATCGCATCCGTGCCACCAAGCTTCACGGGAAGCGACATCATGGCACCCGATGCCTTGTCTTGGGTGCCGGCGAGGCCCGTGCGCTCCACGAGGCCGGTGCGTTCCCTCAGCTTAGCGAAGTTGATTTCGTCGCCGCTGATGAGTGCAGGGACGGGCGTGGGGTCGGTGCCGTCCGGTAGCACGGTGACGTCACCCGCGGTGTTGCCGCCGACCGCCAGCAGCAGGGAAAATTCGTCGTCAACACTGGTTTTTACACTCTGGCGCAGTGCCGTGAGCCGGCGGCCCTCGGGCAGTAGCCCCGTGAAGAAAGCTGGAAGCTGCCCTGGCTGCGTAACAACGGGTGGCGCGTCCACAGGGAGTGTCGTTGCGACGGGCGGCCCCGCGTACCCGTCGACATACGCGAAGGTCACACCGTCGCACCCACGAGTGAGGGTTGCCGCGATGTGCCCGGCTTTGCGCACGATCGCGCGCTCGACTTCGGTGAGGTTCATCGTCGGACCTCTGCGCGAAGCTCGAGCCCGAGTGCGTCCAGGACCGCGACGACGTGGTTCAGTTGCACCGTCGGCTTGCCGTGTTCGAGCGCGCGGACGAAGCGCTCTGAGGTGCCGGCGAGGTCGGCGAGCTGCTGCTGCGTGAGGCGCAGATCTTTTCTGCGCTCGCGCACGGTGGCGCCCAAATCCATGCGTGCTCCTATCGGTTCGAACGTGCCGGTTTCCCCTATTCTGAAGGGTGCGGTCGTGTGATGCAAGCCAAATAGGCACGTCCATGCCGATTCTGGGGATTTGTGTGGGCTGCGCCTGCGTCGATGTGGCGTATCGGCACGATCGTGTCGACGGGGCTACGGCAGCCGCACGACGCGGTCGCAGGCGCGCATGACATCCTCATCGTGGGTGATGACGAGCACCGGGTGCCCAGCGGCGGCCTCCCACACGTCGGTCATGAGGTGCGCTGCGGTGTCGTGGTCGAGGTGCTCGGTGGGCTCGTCGAGGATGATGAGATCGCGCTCGGCGGCGAGCACGCGGGCGAGGGCGAGGCGCCGCCGCTCGCCCCCTGACAACGTGGATCCCCCCTCGCCGACGACGCGCTCCGGGTCGAGGCGCAACCCAGCCCGCTGCAGCGCCAGGCGCACCTCGTCGTCGGTGGCGTCCTTGTTGCCGATGCGTACGTTCTCTGCGACGGAGGTGGCGAAGATGTGCGCATCTTGCGCGAGATATCCGACCCGGCCGGCACGCTCCACCTCGCCCGCGAGCGGCGGGATCAGCCCCATAAGTGTGGCCGCGACGGTGGTTTTGCCCACACCCGACGGCCCGACCAGCGCCACCTTCTCGCCCGGAGCGACGGTGAGGTCGAGGTGCTCGAGCACCGGCTCGCCGCCTGGCCAGCCGACGGTGACGTCCCGCAGCTGCACCTTCACCCCGTCGCCGGGGAGCACGTCGCCGGTGCCGACGGGGTCGGCGTCGAGCACCTGCTGCACCCGCTCGATGGAGGCCTTAGCGCGCGTATAGGTTTGCGCCGCCTTCGTGAAGTCTTGGAACACGTCGTGCAGCGCGAGCGGGGTGAGCACGAGCACCGCGAGCAGGCGCGGCTTCAGCGTGCCCGCGGCCACGGCCTCGCCACCAATCCACAGCGCCGCGACGACCGCGATCCCCGCCGCGACGATCTGCGCCGCGGTGGCGAGCCCCCGCACCCAGGCGCCGCGCGCCTCCTGCAGGCGGAGCTGCTCGTCGATGTCGAGCATCCTGGCGACGGTGCGCGCCTCGGCGTTGTTCGCCACGAGGTCCGGCCCGACCAGCGCGAGTTCCCTCGTCGCATCCGCGAGCTCGCCTCGCGTGGCGACGGCGGCGCGGTCGACGGCGTGGCTCATGCGCTGCGCGAGGATGGGCACCAGGATGCCGGCCACCACCGCGGTGACGAACAGCACCGCGGCGCTCGGCGGGTTGAAACTGCCCAGCAACACCGTCGTGGCGACGATCACCAGCGACGCCGACAGCGCCGGCAGCGCGACGCGGACCACCACGTCTTGGACGGCGGCGATGTCTTGCACGACGCGGGTGAGGAGGTCGCCCTGACGGCGCCCGATCAAGGTGGTGCGGGAGAGCTTGTCGTAGGTGCGGGAGCGCAGCACGCCCACCACGCGGAGCGCGACGTCGTGACCGACGAGACGTTCCGCGTAACGCGCCGCGCCGCGCCCGATGCCGAACGCCCGAACGCCGACGGCGGCGGCCTGGAGGTAGAGCACGGGCGGGAACTCGGCCGCGCGGGAAATCAGCCACGCCGACACGCCCATGAGCGCGACGGAACACGCAGACGCGGCGGCGGCCAGCAGCGTGGCGAGTGCGAACCGTGCGCGTCCGCCGGGGACGGCGCGCAGGAGGTCGCGCATGAAACGGATCATGACGTTACCCCTTGCCACTCGATGATTCGATCCGCGGCCTGCAGCACCGCCGGGCGATGGCTGACGATCAGCGCGGAGGCCCCCGAGGCTCGAACCGCGTCGACGACGTGCGCCTCGCGGTCGGAGTCGAGCCCGGCGGTGGGCTCGTCGAGAATCAGCAGCCGGGCGCCATGTCGGATGCGCAGCAGCGCTCGGGCGAGGGCGACGCGCCGGCGTTCGCCTGCCGAGAGCCCTTCGCTGTCGTCGGCGACGGCCTTGTCGAGGCCGAAATCGGCCCCCGCGAGCCGCAGCACGTCGACGATCTCGTCGTCGGTGGCCTCCGGGGCGCCGAGACGCACATTGTCACCGACGGTGCCCCGCACCAGCCCCGGGTCTTGCGCGACGTAGGCCACCTGCTCGCGCCACGTCGCGAGATCGATGCTCGCGAGGTCGGTGCCACCGACGCTCACGCGCCCCTTCGTGGGGGTGAGGAAACCCATCGCCAACGCCAGCGCCGTCGTTTTCCCGCCGCCGGAGGTGCCGGTGAGCGCGACGATCTCCTGCTCGCCCAGCTCGAGGTTGAAATGGGCGAGCACAGGGTTGTCCGCGCTCGGATAGGTGAAAGTGACATCGTCGAAACGCAGTGCCCCGGAGCGCGGCGCCGGCGAGGTGCCGTCGTGGGTGGGAGCGCCGTCGATGATGGCGAAGGCCGCGTCGGCGGCGGCCACCCCATCGGCGGAGTCATGGAAATGCGTGCCCACCATGCGCACGGGCAGATAGGCCTCGGGTGCGAGCACGAGCACGAACAGCGCGGTGAAGAAGCTGACTTCGTCGAAGACCAGCCGGAAGCCAATGGTGACCGCGATCACTGCCACCGACAGCGACGCGAGCAGCTCCAGCGCGAGCGACGATAGGAACGACACCCGAAGCACCCGCATCGTCGCCTCCGCGTAGCGCTCCTCGCTGAGATCGACGCCTCGTTTCTGCGCCCTCGCCCGGGCGAACGCCTGGAGCGTCGGGAGGCCGGTGATGAGGTCCGCGAAATGGGTGGCGAGCCGGTCGGCCATTGTGAACGAACGTTTCGTCGCCTTCTGCGTCGTCCACCCGATGAGCGCCATGAACAGCGGAATGAGCGGCAGTGTGATCGCCATGATGATCGCCGATGTCAGGTCGGCCCACAGCACAAAGGCGCCGACGATGAACGGCACCGTGGCGGCGAGGCCGAGCTGGGGGAGGTACTTCGAGAAGTAGCCGTCGAGGTCGTCGAGCCCTCGGGTGACGAGCCGCATCAGCGACGCCGACGGGGTCCCGCCCACGGGGGTGCGCAGGTGCGCCGCGACGATGTCTCGTCGCAGCTGTGACTTCACCGCCGCCGCGGAGCGGTGCGAGAGCCACGCATTCGCCCAAGCCAATGCCGCCCTGGCGAGGAATACGGCGGAAAGCAGGAACAATAGCCGGGGCCAACCGTCGGGAAGGTGGCCCAGTGCGAAGGTCTGCGTGATACCCGTGGCGATGAGCCACGCCTGCGCGGTGACCAGTAGCGCGGTAATCACCCCGACGACCACAGACGCGACGAGGTACCTGCGCGTGGCTGCGGCGCGCTGGAGTAGGCGGGGGTGAATCGGTCCGGGCATCGGGGTTTAGTCTCTCATGCTCGGACTGTGGTCTAGAACGCGAGACGCGACTGAGCGCACACCAGATCGTGAAAACCGCCCCAAACAGGGCAAAATCGGCATCTGGCGTGCGCTCAGTCGCGCAACCTCAGTAGACCCCCGGTTTACGGCTCCATCTCGTCGGCCGTGGGAGCTGCGGGCCGGTTCGTCGAGGTGCGATCGAGGTAGAAGAACGCCGTGGTGGCAACGTCGTCGCGCAGCTGACGGTAGCGGCCCTTCGAGCGCCAGCCGAGTGTTTGCACGTCGACGCGGCTGAGGCGCTTGGAAAAGCGGATCGGATCAGGCGTGTGCCAGCGGTACATGCCGAAGCGCTGCTGGCTCTCATACAGGCCGTCTGGGCGGATCACCTGTGGCATGCCGAGGAATGGCGTAGTGAACGCGGTGTAGCCCTGGCCGGGTACGTCGAAGTTCCATGCACCGCCGAAGTAGTCCTCGGTGCCGGTGCCGCAGATGGTGGGGTAGTCCACGTCGTCGTCCATGTAGAACTTGAGTTCACCTTCGCCCCACCAGCCGGTGGAATTGACACCCCAGGCCATGTAGGTGCCCGCGTAGTGGCCGCGGCCCTCAATACCCTCGAGCATCACGTGGAGGCCGTCGGTGACGGGCTGCGAACGTCGCCACTGGGCGTGCAGATAGGCCGCTTCCTCGGGCACGGGGCCCTCTTCGTAGGTGATCTGGTAGTAGACGAACACGTCCTCGTCGCTCAGGTTCTCGATGGTGAAGCGCGCCCCGCTGCGGAACGGCATCGGCCAGTACGAGTTGCAGCCGCCGTGCGGGTTGACGGCGATCATCTGCGAGCTGACTTGGGCGAACTGGTTCCAGCCATGGCAGAAGAAGTCGCCGAGGGGCACCTCGATGGCGGGTGCGTCGTCGCCATCCCAGTACGCGCGGAGGATGAGCGAGCGCATCTTGCGCATGTCGGTGGTGAGCCAGATGTGGGTGATGCAGCCGGAGCCGCTGATGTCGGCGAGGGTGAAGGTGGTGCCGGCATCGAGCTTGATGCTGGGGGAGACCTTCCATCCGACGCCCAGTTCGCGGGAAGCCTCCGCGCCGGTGCCCGTGGTGGCCTTGCCGCCCTCGCCGGGGGCGCCGGTGAAGTTCTCGGGGGATATCGAGCGTGTGTGGGTGGGGCGAATCAGCGCGGCCTGCCGCCACGGGCCGGCGAGTGCATGCTCTGGCATGGTCTGTGCTCCTTCGTTGTGTGAAATCGTTATCACTAGCTTACGGGCGGTGGAAAGATAAGGAATGCTGGAACCCACCAGATTCGGTGGGCTCCAGCATTCCTTAATCTGGTTAGCTGGTCGCCAGGGGACCTACGCGGCGGGGGACACGTCGTCGGGAATCGACTTCGTGCTGATGCGCTTGGAGAACACCCAGTAGCTCCACGCCTGGTAGGCCAGCACGATCGGCACGAAGATGGCCGCGGCCACGGTCATGATGACGAGTGTCGTCTCCGACGAAGCGGCGGTGATCATGTTCAGGCGATCGCCGACGGCCACCGTCTCGTCCTGCGCGAAGCCGATGTTGCCGTACAGCTTCAAGAAGATGCCGGTGAACAGCGTCACAATGGCGAGACCGGTGCAGATGAACGCCCAACCGTCGCGGTCTCTCATCACCATGAATACAGCCACGACGAGCGCCACCACGCTCAGGATTCCGACGATCCACGTGAGCACCGAGAAGTCGCCGAACTCGCTCTTCGCCGGGTAGGCGATGTTCTGCCAGAGCACGAAGATCGCGGTGAGCGCGACGGTGACCCAGCCCACCTTGGTGCCGAAGCTCTTGGCCTTCTCGTGCACGACGCCCGACGTCTTCAGCGCCAGGAATGCCGAGCCGTGGAACAGGCAGATCGCGACGAGCATCAGGCCGCCCACCAGGGCAAACGGCATGAATAGGCCGAAGAAGTTGCCGTTCCACAGCTTGCCGTCGTTCGGCAACCCGGAGACGAAGTTCGCAAACCCGACGCCGAACACCAGCGCAGGCAGGAACGAGCCGAGGGCGGCGAACCAGTCGAGCATGTTGCGATACTGCGACGTGTGGTGCTTCGAACGGTACTCGAAGGCCACGCCGCGCAGGATCAGGCCGATCAGCACGAGCAGCAGTGGCAGGTACAGGCCGGAGAACAGCGACGCGTACCAGCCCGGGAAGGCGGCAAACATGGCGCCACCTGCGGTCAACAGCCACACTTCATTGCCGTCCCACAGCGGGCCGATGGTATTGACGATGACGCGCTTCTCCTTGTCATTGCCACCGATGATCTTGATGAGCATCGCCACGCCGTAGTCGAAGCACTCGAGGAAGAAGTAGCCGATCCAGAGCACTGCGACGAGCAGGAACCAGACCAGCGTGAACGGGGGAACTGCGGTTTCGAGTAACAACATTGCTCCAGCTCCTCTCAGTACGCGAAGCTCATGGGCTTGTCGGGGTCATCGTTGAGTTCGACGGGCTCCACGTCGGGAAGTCCGTGCTTGGTGTACTTCATGAACAGCCACACCTCGAGCACAGCGAGTCCGCCATACAACAGGGTGTAGACAATCATGGAGAACAGCACCTCGCCCGAGCTCACCGTCGGAGACACCGCCGAAGCGGTGGGAAGCACACCCACGACGATCCACGGCTGGCGGCCCATCTCGGTAAAGATCCAGCCGACCGAGTTACCGAGCAGCGGCAGCAGCGGCAAGGCGAATGCGCAGGCCGTGAGGAATTTCGATGGCATCGGGTTACGTCCGCCGCTCAGCATCACCAGCACCACCGCGGCGATCGCCATTGCGATGAATCCGAGGGTCATCATGATGCGGAACGACCAGTAGCTCACGATGATGTCCGGGCGGTAGTTGAGATCCATGTAGGACTTCTGGATTTCGGGTGAAATCGTGCCGTTCTGCGTGGCCTCGTACACCTGCTGCTGGAGCTTCTGGCGACCTTCGTCGGCCATGAAGTAGCCCTCTTCATGGAAGCGCTTGTCGAGGTCGTTGATGCCCTTGACCTCCTCCTGGCCAGCCAAGATGGAGAGCAGCTTCGGCACCTTCAGCTCAAAGACCGCTTCGGTGGCGTTGCGGTCGCCGATGGTGAGCAGCGAGAACGACGCGTCCTTCTCTGTTTCGAACAGTCCCTCAGCGGCGGCGAGTTTCATGGGCTGCGTTTGCGCGATGGCCTTGGCCTGCAGGTCGCCGGTGAGGATGACGCCGATGGAGGAAATCAGCAGCACCCAGGCGCCGAATTTCGTGGCCCAGCGCCAGGTCTTGATGTGCTCGTCGCTGGCGCCCTCGTCACGAACCGCCTTGTTCAGCTTCGCGAGATGCCAGGCGGAAATGCCGCAGATCAGACCGCCCGCCACCATGTAGGCAGCGGTGAGCGTGTGGGTGATGGTGGCGATGAACACCGGGTTGGTGAACAGTGCGCCGAAGCCTGCCAGGCCGTCGATTTCTGCGCGTCCGGACTCGACGTTGAATACTGCGCCGACGGGGTTCTGCATCCAGGAGTTCGCGGCGAGGATGAACACGGCCGAGATCATGGTGCCGATGGCTGCGCAGTAGATGGTTGCGAGGTGGAGCTTCTTCGGCAGCTTGTCCCAGCCGAAGATCCACAAGCCAATGAACGTGGATTCAAGGAAGAACGCCAGCAGCGCCTCGAGCGCGAGCGGGGCGCCGAAGATGTCACCGACGAAGCGTGAGTATTCCGACCAGTTCATGCCGAACTGGAACTCCTGCACGATGCCGGTGACGACGCCGAGTGCGAAGTTGATGAGGAAGAGTTTTCCGAAGAATTTCGTCAACTGCAGGAAGCGGTGCTGTCCGGTCTTGACCCAGATGGTCTGCAAGACAGCCACCAGCATCGACAGTGCGATGGTGATTGGGACGAACAGATAGTGATAAACGGTGGTGATCCCGAATTGCCACCGTGCAAGGGTCACTGGTTCCATGGCGGCAGGTTACTACGGATAGTCGTATGCGCGCGAATAACACCGAATATTTCGGCCTGTCGCCCATCGCCATGGGTGGCTACGACATTTCGTAGGAGTAAATGACCCCAATGCCGACCGATTTCTTCGGCAGTTACTATCATGATGCGTATGGCATCGCGAGGAGAGCTGGAGCAGCGCATTATGGAGCTGCTGTGGGAGGCCGATGGGCCTCGCTCCGTCGCGGACGTGCACCAAGAACTTAGGCAGGAGCGCGAGCTCGCCTACACGACGGTGATGACCGTACTCGACAGGCTCGCGAAGAAACAGTTGGCCGACCGTGAGCTCGTGAACCGTGCCTGGCAGTACCGCGCCGCGCACCCGCGACACGTCGTGGTGGCCAGAGAACTCAAGGCACTCCTCGATTCCTTGCCCGACGACGTGCGTCGCCAAACCATCGCCACCTTCGGTGCGCAACTGAGCGACGCCGAGCGCCGACTCGTCGCGGGATAGTAGCCGGTTGTGGTTTCGATACGCGGGCTTCGCTCGTTACTCAGCCACCGGAAGGTGAGCCTGTCTCGATCCGATGATTGAGCCGCCGCTGGAAGCGGCGTGTCGAAATCATCTCTGGCCGGGGTTTCGATACGCGGGCTACGCCCGCTACTCAACCACCGGTGGGCGTCTGACACCGACCGTCGACGCCTGATCGAGGCGCTTATCGGCGAGCCTGCAAGAGTGCTTTCTTCTGCTCCAGCGTTGCGGCGAGATCGGCTTCCCACTCCTCGCGCTGCTGCTTCGCCTGCTTGGCAGCGTGCTTATCGCCGCGCAGTTCGATGGCCTCCTTGCGCACGTCGATGGACGACTCGATGGCGCTTTGCACGGTGCTGGCGGTGCCGTCAAGCGACTCCTCCAACGCCGCCTTCGACATGGTCTGGGCGAGTTGCTCGCGCATGGCCGCGACGTCGTAACCGGCCTCCGGCCAGCGCGGCTGCATCTCTACGAGCGTGCGCGTGATGATTTCAGTGATGGCCGCACGGGTGTACCACTTCCGGTCCGCAGGCACGACGTACCAGGGCGCATACTCGGTGTTCGTAAAGCGGAACACGTCTGCATAGGCCTCTTGGTAGTCGTCCCACTTCGCGCGGGTCTTCAGGTCGCTCGCCGAGAACTTCCAGCGCTTATCCGGGCGGTCGAGGCGCTCCATGAGGCGCTGGGCCTGCTCGTCGTAGCTCACCATGAGTGCGAACTTCAGCACGGTGGTGCCGCTCTCGACGAGCTGCTCCTCGAAGCTGTTGATCTCGGCGTAGCGTCCCCGCCACACGTCCTCCGGAACGATGTTGTCGACGCGCTGGACCAGCACGTCTTCGTAGTGCGAGCGGTCGAACACGCCGATGCGGCCCGGCACGGGCAGCGCGCGGCGGATGCGCCACAGGAAGTGGTGCGATGCCTCTTCCTCCGTCGGTACCTCGAATGAGCGCAGTTGCACCCCCTGCGGGTCGACCATGCCCATGACATGCCTAGCCACACCGCCTTTACCGGCGGTATCCAGCCCCTGCACTACGACGAGCAACGAACGCTCACCGCCGGCCCGGCCC
>NZ_CAMYFI010000016.1 GCF_947255005.1 uncultured Tessaracoccus sp.
CAGCCAGCGCTCGCTGGACAGGGAAGCAGGTAGGAACGAAACCCAGGGCGATTCAGTTGGCGAGTTTTGCAGTTTTGGTGAGTGTGAAGATGCGTCTCGATACGCGCCTTCAGCGCTACTCGACGATCGGGGCGCCGGGTGAGCAAGACCGGTGGTTGAGCCGCCCGCGTAGCGGGCGTGTCGAAACCCCGGGACGCGTCTCGATACACGGGCTTCGCCCGTTACTCGACGATCTGGCAAAGGGCGCTCGACGAACAGCAAGGGCGAGGGCGAACCGTCGGCGGTAGAGTGAGCGCGTGACTACGCAACGCCCTACATTTGATGAACTCGGCATGGCCACAGCCAGGCTGTGGGGCACCCGCTCCGCAGATGCGAAGGTGCAGGTCGGAGCGTGCCTGCTCGATCACAACAACCGGGTGGTCGGCGTCGGCTACAACGGGCGCGCCGCGGGTGAGCCGAACGAACGCGAATCGATGGAGCAGGGCCTCTCGGGCTTCATCCACGCTGAGGTGAACGCCCTGCTCGCCGCCAATTGGAACGGCGAGCAGCACACGCTCTACGTCACGCACGAGCCCTGCGCCACCTGCGCGCGCCTTATCGTCAACAGCCGCCGCGTGCGCCGCGTGCTCTACGCGTCACCGTATAAGGAGCAGAACCGCGTGGACGCGCAGCTCCCGTCGGGCGCGGAGATCCTACGGGCTGCAGGCGTAGAGGTCAGCGCCTTCGACGCCTGACCCGCCGCCCCTCACGCAGCCATGCGGTGGCGCATCTGGGCGAGCACACCGTCGCGCATCTCGAACGCAGCGTCGAAGCTGGGCAGCTGCTCCGGTTCGTGCGTCACGACGACGGTGGCCAGCTTGCGCTCATGCGTGATGCGGCGCAACAGCTCGATGATCTCGTTGCCCCGCTCCTGGTCGAGCGCGCTCGTGGGCTCGTCGACGAGCATCACCGACGGCTCGTGGATGATCGCCCGTGCAATATTGACGCGCTGCTGCTGACCACCGGACAGCTGTGCGGGCAGGCGATCGGCGAGCTTGCTGCACCCGACGGCGTCGAGCACCTCCGGGATCTGCGCCATGCTGCGCTCACGGGCCCCACGGCTGCCCATCCGCAGCACCACTTCGAGCTGCTCGCGCACGGTGAGGGACGGAATGAGGTTCGGGCTCTGAAAGACGATCCCCAGCTTGCTTCGACGAAGTGCCGCTTTCCCCTTCGAGTTCAACGTCGTGATGTCTGTGCCGTCGATGTCCACGTGGCCGGAATCTGGTGTGACAAGGGTCGACGCCACGGCCAGCAGGCTGGATTTGCCCGAGCCGCTCGGGCCGGTGACGGCCGCGAAGGTGTTGGGCTCCACCGTGAGTGAGACGTTATCGAGCGCCGTGACGCGCTCGTCGCCGTCGGGGTAGGTGAGGATGACATCGGTGAGTTTCAGCATGAGCGTTCCTTTCGTGGCGAGAGTGAGGGTCAGGCGGCCGAAGCCAGCGCGACCAGGGGATCGACGGCGGTGATGCGCCGCTGCGACACATAGGCACCCAGCAGGCCGGCGATCACCATGCCCACCGACGGCACGAGCAGGGTGAGCCAATTCATCACAAACGGGAGCGCATTGCCGACGAGCAGTCCAAGCCCGACGGTGGCCCCGGTGCCGAGCCCCACCCCGATCAGCAGCACGAGCAGCGCCTGGCCGAGCGCATCCGTCGAAATCCAACCATTACTTGCGCCAAGCGCCTTCAAAATCGCGATGTCGCGCTGGCGCTGCATCGACCACACGAGGAAGAACACGCCGATCACGAGCACGGCGATCACCATGAGCATCCCGATCATCATGCCCAGCGAACCGATCTCCGACTTGAGTGCCTCCACCGCGAGTAGCGATGGCAGCAGGGCCTGCGTCGTCGTGCTCTGAGCCGTATCCATCGCCTTGACATCGGGGTTGCCGTCGACGAGGAGAACGTTGGCGTAGGCCTGCGGCTGGCGCGTGCTCTCCAGGTACTCGTGGAGCGCATCGGTGGTGACCCACGCCACGTCGCGGTGGGAGAACTCCGTGTTCTCAGCTAGTTTCCCGACGGTCATGTCGCGGCCGGCGAGCGTCACGGTGTCACCCGCGTGGACGCCCAAGTCGTCCGCGATGCTCTTGCCGAGCGTGATGTGATCCGCATCGCCGGGCACCTCGTCGATCCGCCCTGTCGTAGTGGCGAGCAGCGCGACGGCGACGTCGGCATCGCCGCGTTCAACCTGCGCGAAGGTGAGGCCGAGCGGGTCAGCACGGTCGACGCCTGCCGCTTCCTTCCAGGCCCTCGCCTGCTGTTCGCTCACCCGAGACGTCGTGTACGAGGGTGATTCGTCGTCGGGCATCGAAAACACTACCTTGTCAGCACCAAGTCGCATCAGTGAAGACACGTTCTGCGACGCCAAACCGCCGGTCAGGCCAGTGAGGAACCCGACGAGCAACGTCATGAGCGCGACGACGATAGTGATGAGTGCGAAGCGGCCCTTGCTGTGCCGCAGATCCCGCAAAGCCAAGTACATAGCCAGTCCCTTTCTCGAACACCTTCCATGCTGCTCTGGCCTGTGCTCTCGCACGAGAACCTTCGGGACGGATTCACCTCATCCTTTTGGCTGAACTTCACCCAACCCCGACGGACTAGCCTGGAAACGTGGCCAGACGCACAACCCCGCACCCTTCGCCGACGCAGATGCTGGCGCTGCTCGGCATCGGCCTGCTTTTCGCTGGCCTGGCGGTTTATCCGGCGGGGATGGCCTTCGCGCTTGGGCACCCGCATTTGACCGGCATCGTCGTATTCACCGCCATCACCTGCGTCATCCTCGCCGGTGGGCTCGTCGGTCTCAGCCGGATGCACGACCTCAGCCGGCCCGCCAACGACCTCCACGTCGACGTGCTGATCTTCCTGCTGGCCGTGACCGTGCCGTGGGCGATGGTGATCGTCGAATCCCCCGACGCGTCGTACTTCCTCACCGCGCTGGCGCTGCTCGCGTCGTGGCTACTTCCGCCCATCGCAGGCGCCATCGCGACGGCGATCGTCGCGGGATTCACCGTGGCCGGCCAGGTGTTTCACCACGGACTGACCGCAGGCACCGTCGTCGGGCCGATCGTCGTGGCCGTGCTGATCGTCGCGTTCGTAGCGATGATTCGGATGGTGTACCGCTCGTCAGACGCGTCGAAAGTATTACTGATGAAGCTGCGCGCGAGCCAGGCGGAGAGGACGCGGGTCGAACGCGAGGCGGGGCGCATTGCGGAACGAGCCAGGATTGGACGCGACCTGCACGACACCGTCGCGCAATCCCTGTCGAGCATCCAGCTGCTGCTGCAAGCCGCCGAGCGCGCGACAGACGCAGACCAAGTGCGGGCGCACCTGGCGCTGGCGCGCGACACCGCCCAGGCATCGCTCGCCGAGACCAGGGCATTCATCGGCGAACTCACGCCTCCAGATCTCGTCGACACCGGACTGGCGCCCGCGCTGCGTCGCCTCGCTGACGACGCCAAGGTGCCCACAAAGCTCGCCGTGGAAGGTGCAGCTCGCGGCTTGGATGCACGCAGCGAAACAGCGCTGTTTCGCGTTGCGCAGGAATCTCTGCGCAACGTCGAGGCCCACGCGAACGCCCAGCACTGCCAGATCACGCTCATCTATGAGCCGGAAGAAGTAGCCTTGGAAATCGACGACGACGGCTGCGGCTTCGACGTCGATGCGGCCGCGCGCAAGGGCCGATTCGGATTGCAAGGCATGCGCTCGCGCATCGAGGAACTGGGAGGGACGCTCACCATCGTTTCATCGGGCGACGACGGCACCCTCGTCGCCGCCAGAGTCCCCGCCTGAGAGGAGCCGAGCATGATACGCATCCTGATTGCCGACGATCACCCCATCGTGCGTGCCGGCTTGCGCGCCGTCTTCGAAGCCGAGCCCGATTTCCAGGTAGTGGGGGAGGTCGATCGAGCGCTCGACGCCGTCGACCGGGCGAAGGTAGGGGGCATCGACCTCATCACCATGGACCTCCGCTTCCCATCCGGTCCGTCAGGGGTGGACGCCGTCGAACGCATCCAGTCACTCGACGATCCGCCCGCCGTGCTCGTCCTCACGAACTACGACACCGACACCGACATCTTGCGCGCCGTGGAAGCCGGCGCCGGCGGCTACCTGCTGAAAGATTCACCTGCCGACGTGCTCGTCCGCGGAGTGCGCGACGCGGCAGCCGGGCGCCCGGTGTTGGCACCGGCAGTAGCGTCGAAGTTGATGCACCGGCTGCGCACGCCATCATTGCAACTCACCGCAAGGGAGCGCGACGTGCTGTTGTGTCTCGACCGCGGCCTCAGTAACCAGGCCATCAGTGCGGAACTCTTTCTCAGCCGGGCCACCGTGAAATCGCACCTGGCAAGGCTGTATTCGAAGCTCGGGGTCTCCAGTCGAACGGCAGCCCTCGCTAAGGCCAGGGAGCAAGGGCTGCTCGACTGAGCAGTCAGCAGGGCGGGACGCTGCGAAAAGTGACCGTTATCCTCCACGGCTGCAACATTTGCCGCCCATACGGGGAAGATTTGCTGTGTGTGGAGGATAACGGTCACTTTTCGGTTGGTCTCCGCTGCAGGCGGCTTCTGCCCAGACTGCGCGCATGCCCGCGCGCCTGGCGTAGCAACATGGCGACGTGAACATTCCATCGTTCTCCGTGGTGAGCTTCGGCTACGCACCCATCAAGGGCGTCCGGCATGAACCGAGGACCGTCGATGTCGACGCGTTCGGCCCGGTAGGGGACCGGCGTTGGTGCCTCGTTGACGATCAGCTCAAGGTGCTGCGTACGGTGCAGCATCTCGAATTGTTGGCGGTTCGCGTGCATCAAATGGGGCAGCTCACCGTTCAGTTCCCGGACGGAACGACGGTGGTGACTTCCCCGCAGCCCACCGGTGAGCAGTGCATGGTTGGCTACTGGAAGCGCATGGTTCCTGCGACCTTCGCACCGTCGGAGCTGGACGTTGCCTTCAGCGACTACCTGGGCACATCCGTGCGCCTCGCCCAGCCCGAGCGGGGCGCCATCGTGTACGGCAGCCCCATCTCTCTCATCACATCAGCGAGCGTACGCGACCTGGGCACACGTGTGCACGCAACAGATCTCCTCGAGCAGGCAGCTCGATTTCGTGCTACCTACCTGGTGGACCACGACGAGGCCTACGCGGAAGATGCGTGGCCTGGCAAGGTAATTCGCTTGGGCGAGGTGCTCGTCGAGGTGACTGGCGCCATCGGGCGCTGCGCAGTGATCGACGCACATCCCACGACAGGCGAGCGTGACCTCAGCGTGCTGCGCACGCTCGCCGGCTACCGCCCGCGCAACGATGCGGGAGAACCATGCTTCGGCGTGCAGGGTCGCGTGGTGGGTACCAGCAGAATCTGACCGTTATCCTCCACAGCTGCATTATTTCCCGCCTATACGGCGAAGATTTGCCGCGCGTGGAGGATAACGGTCACTTTTCGGTTGTTCACCGCCGCCACCCGCTTCCGCCTAGACTGTGCGCATGCTGGACGCCCCTGATGCGACGCCTCCGCAGCGGCCCGAACCGAGCGCACCCGGCGCACGTTGTGCGGAGGCCGCCCACCGATGAGTCGAGATAGGTCGGCAGCTTCTGCAGCAGGTGGGTGGGTTGTCTCGTGGCTGACGGGCGCCATCGCAGCCGTGGTGGCGCTCCTCACGCAGATGAGTTCGCGCTGGGGTGTGTTCCACCCGAGCCTGCTACTGAACGTGGCGGATACCGACGCCATCGCGCCTCGCATCGCGGCCGTTGACCCAGCCTTCCAATTCACCACGACGCACGACCACTACGACGGCGTCTACCTATGGGCCATGGCGACGGATCCTTTCGCGGTAGCCGGAGGCTCACACGAGCTCATCGACTTGGCGGCCTACCGGTACGGCCACCCCCTCTACTCTTGGATCGCCGGAGCCCTGAGCTTCGGCCACGCACCGGCCTTGCCATGGGTGTTCTGGGCGCTCAGCCTCGTGTCGATGATTGGCGCGGCGGTAGCGGTCTCGCGGCTGGCCGTACGGCTTGGCGGGTCGCCGTGGCTCGGCCTCATCGTGGCGTGCAGCCCCGGTTTGCTGTTCAGTGCCTCGACGGCGCTCACCGAACCAGCACAACTACTCCTCGTCGCGCTGCTGTGTTTGCGCTGGCTCGACCAACGCACGAGCCCCATCGAAATCGCCGCGCTCACCGCAGCGATGTGCCTACTCAAAGAGCCGCTCGTGCTGGTCGCCGTCGCGCTCGGTGTGAGCGGGCTCATCCAAGGCCTACGCGAACGCAACATCGAGTGGAGCCGCCTGTTTGCGCTGCTCGCCGGGCCCATGGCGCTGGGCGCGTGGCTGCTGTTCATCCGCGGGCGCTTCGCAGCCGAGCAAAAGACGTACGACGACGGCAATCTCGGCCGCCCGATCGAAGGATGGCTCGAAACCTTCCGCCTCGCCACGAGCCTGCGCTTCGGCGGCGCCATGCAGTCGCAGATTGGATCGACGGCGGTGCCCGGTCTGATGGCGACGGCGGCCGTGCTGGTGATTGCTTCGACGGTGGGTCTTCGTCGGTTCGACGCGTTCGGCCTCGTCGTCGTGTTTCAGTCGGCGTTGGTGGCGTGTCTCGGGTGGCGCACCCTGCTCTACCCCCACGAGATGTTCCGCATTCCGTCGGTGCCGGTGACGCTCGCCGTCCTGCTCCTGGGCGTGACGTTGAACTTGAAACGAGGCACCCCTACGCGCGCGAACTCAACCCGAAGGGGCTAACGGACGGCGAATCGTCGGCTGCGCGCTGCTTGAACCATGGCTGCCCGGAAGCGGGGCACAGCCCCCGGCTAGGCTTGGAACCACACGTTTCCGTCACGCGAAGGAGCCACAAGTGGCAGAGCATACTCGTACTGAATCCGATTCGATGGGCACCATTGAGGTCGCTGCCGACCGCTACTGGGGAGCCCAGACCGAACGCTCCCTCCACAACTTCGATATTGGCCGCGAGACCTTCGTCTGGGGCCGCCCCATGGTGAAGGCCCTGGGCACGCTGAAGAAGGCGGCCGCGCTCGCCAATGCTGAGTTGGGCGAGCTGCCGCAGGACGTCGCCGACCTCATCGTCAAGGCCGGCGATGAAGTGATCGCCGGTGATCTGGACGATCATTTCCCGCTGGTGGTGTTCCAGACCGGGTCTGGCACTCAGTCGAACATGAACGTCAACGAGGTCATCTCCAACCGCGCCATCGAGCTGGCCGGCGGCGAGTTGGGCTCGAAGACGCCGGTGCACCCGAACGACCACGTCAACCGCGGCCAGTCGTCAAATGACACCTTCCCGACGGCCATGCACATCGCTGTCGTGAACGAGCTACAGGCGATGTATCCGCGCGTGCGCCAGTTGCGCGACACGCTGGATAAGAAGGCCAAGGAGTTCGACGACATCATCATGGTGGGGCGCACCCACCTGCAGGACGCCACCCCGATCCGGCTGGGCCAAGTGTTCTCCGGCTGGGTTGCGCAGATCGACTTCGCGCTCGAGGGCATCGAGTATGCAGACTCGCGCGCCCGCGAACTCGCGATCGGTGGTACCGCCGTCGGTACCGGCCTCAACGCGCACCCGAAGTTCGGTGAGCTCGCCGCGAAGAAGATCTCGGAAGAAACCGGCATCGACTTCAAGCAGGCCGACAACCTCTTCGCCGCCCTCGGTGCCCATGATGCGCTCGTTCTCGTTTCCGGCGCGCTGCGTGTGCTCGCTGACGCGCTCATGAAGATTGCCAACGACGTGCGTTGGTATGCATCCGGCCCGCGCAACGGCATCGGCGAACTCCTCATCCCCGAGAACGAGCCCGGTTCCTCGATCATGCCTGGCAAGGTGAACCCCACCCAGTGCGAGGCCATGACGATGGTGGCGACGAAGGTGTTCGGCAACGACGCCACCGTCGGGTTTGCCGGTTCGCAGGGCAACTTCCAGCTCAACGTGTACAAGCCCGTCATGGCATGGTGCGTGCTGGAATCCATTCAGCTGCTTGGCGACTCCTGCGTCTCCTTCGACGACCACTGCGCCTACGGCATTGAGCCCAACAGGGAGAAGATCCAGGAGAATCTGGACACCAACCTCATGCAGGTGACGGCGCTCAACCGCCACATCGGGTACGACAAGGCCTCGCAGATCGCCAAGAATGCGCACAAGAAGGGGCTGTCGCTGCGCGAGTCTGCCCTCGAGCTGGGGTTCTTGACCGAAGAGCAGTTCGATCAGTGGGTGGTGCCCGCCGACATGACCCATCCCAGCGCTGCCGACGAGTGATCGTCGTGACGCGGTAACCGCCGGCGGAGCCGTGGGCCGACACCGTTTGGGTGTCGCGTTCCACGGCTCCGTTGCATGTGCCGCGCCCACCAGTGTCGGCGAGCGAGCACCGTCGGGAGGGAAGCATCGCTGCTCCATCATGGTGTCCGGTTCCTGCCAGAAGTGTTGGTTCCCGACGATGATGCTCCTGGCGGGCAGTTGAATCGCTGGGAAGCACACCACGCTCGAAAGGAACCAACGATGGCCAAGCTGAACCGTCGCGGATTCGGAAAGCTGATCGCGGGCGGTGCGCTCGCGGCTGCGGCAGCACCGACGCTGGCGCCTACGTCCATGCTGGACACGGCGCAGGCAGCCGGGCGCGCCTATCACAAGGCTCGCCTCACGGGGGCAGACATGTATACCGCCAGGAACTGGCAGGTTGCCGGTACCGATCTCGGCATCCCCTACGTCTTGGAAAACGGCTCCATTGGGTATCTCTTCGGCGACACCTTTTCCACCATGAGCCCCGAAGGTGGCGGCAACCATCGCTCGCCGGTGATGCTGCGAAGCGCGAGGCACCCGAACGACGGGATCATCTTTGATAGTGCGGCCAGAGTCTACGGGAACGCCCCGGCACGAGAGCTGATGTGGAACGCGCATGGCGGCTGGGTGGCTGGCCAGCACGAATTCACTGTCATCCCCAACGATGGCGTTTCATTCCCCGAGACGGGCCGGCAGGTGGTCTCCTTCATGAGCATGGACAACTGGGCGCATCCGCGTGGTTTTCGCAGCGGCTTTGCTGGGCTCGCGTACTCCGACAACGGCAATGACTTCCAGCGCGTCCCCGTGCATTGGTTCAATACTCCCGAGAACACCAACGCTTTTCAGATGTGGACGATGCAGCGCGATGGCGATTTCGTCTACGTCTTCTCCGTATGTTCGGGCCGTCAATACGGGCCCATGATGCTGCAGCGCGTGCATTGGACCCGCATTCTCGACAAAAACGCCTATGAGGGCTGGGGCTGGAACGGATCCAACTGGGGCTGGGGTCGCCCCTGCACCCCCATCCTGCAAGCCAAGTTTGGTGAACCGTCGGTGCGCAAGCTCAGGGATGGCACCTGGGTGATGGCGTACGTCGACTACGGCGTGGGCCTAGGGCAGCTCGTCACGCGCACAGCCAGCCGTCCTGACGGCCTCTGGAGCGATCCGGTCGTACAGATTAGCCCCATCATGCCCGCGCAGTACTACGGCGGCTTCATCCATCCCTGGTCTACATCGAAGAGGAACGGTCTGCATTTGATGGTTTCCCAATGGAAGCGAGATTGGAACAACGTGACGCGGGCGTATCACGTCGAGCATTGGGTAGGCAGCGTCTAACGATGTGGCGTCCGCTCCGCCGTAGTTGAGCGTGGGGCGGATGCTTCGGCTGTGCTGTGTCGGGGATAGTGCTCGTAGAATGAAGGGCATGGCTGATAATCACGACCAGCGCATGGAGCGGGTGCGCGAGAACGAGAAGCGCCTCGCGGCAATCACGGAACTCAACGACGACCTCTGGACCGTCGACGAGCGCCTCGAGGCCGCGTGGGCCGCGCTCAAACCGCTCATGGAGTACTACGAAGGCCAGTGGCGCGAGGACTTCAAGATCCTCGACGGCACTCCCGACGGTGAGTACGGTGTCTTCAGCGAAGACGGCATCTGGAACGAGATGGGCCGCTTCTACGAGGCGACGAAGTACATCGCGGAGGTTGCGAAGCGCCTGGTAGACGCCTACGAGCGCCCCACCCGCGAAGTGGAGGAAGGCAACACCGACGCGTAGTCGATTACACGTGGGTGGCATGCCCCGCGCTGCCTATGCTTGGAGCCTAGGAGGATGAAGATGAAGAAGGTGCTTGCAGCCGCTGCTCTCACGATGCTGGCGCTCACCGCATGCGGGGGTGCGGAAGAACCTGTGCAGCCACCGCTGACGCTGACGGTCACAGCAACGGATGCAAACGGTTGGCCCCTGCTAGACGGCGAGACGCCTGAACCTCCGGAGCCGCGTATCGCCACGCTGCGCGACCTCCAGGAAGGAGACACACTCACTATCCGCATACTCACCGGCGATCTGAAGGTCACGGTGAAGGAAGTGAGCGGCGACGACGTGAAGCTCGGGCTGAGCGAGGCGCTCGCCCCCAGGGTGAGCGAGGGCGGCTTCGACCACAGCGATCTCAAGCGTGCTGTTCGCATCACGCGCGGTGAAACAGTCGACTTCTCGACGCCGACCATGGACGTCAGCACGACGTGCAACTTCACCCTTGAGTAACTCACGCAGAAGCACCGTCGTCTTGCTGTGCGGGCTCACATGTTCGGGCAAGAGCACGCTCGCACGGCAACTCGCAGAACAAGGGTTCGTGTGGCTATCGGTGGACCAGGACGCCTGGGACGCCGGATGCCGTGAGCAGCCGTTGCCGCCGGCCGTGCAGCGCCAGATCAAGGTGGAACACAAGCGGCGCCTCAGGAAGCTCGTCGCTCAGGGGCGAGACGTGGTGCTGGACTATGCGCTGGTCTCCAGAGCACGCCGCGACGAGTATCGCGCCCTCGCTGAGGACGCGGGGGCGCGCGTCGTGTTGGTGCACCTGGATGTGCCTGCGGCGGAGCTGCATCGCCGGCTTGCGGCGAGAAATGCCGGCTCTCGCGGGCCGCACCAAGTGTGCGTCTCGCCAGAACAGCTCGACAAGTGGATCGCGACGTTCGAACCGCCCGCCGACGACGAGGGCGCGGTGCGGGTTACCGAAGCGGACCTAACCCAATATCCACATGCGTTTGCCGACAACGGTGAAATCGAGGCAGATCGAGAATCGCATGTGGATATTGGGTTAGCTCAGGCTTCATCCTCGCTCTCATCGTCATCCGAATCCTGAGGCGGATCGCTCAGCAGTACCTTCTCGCCCAGCGAAGCGACGACGGTCATGATGCCCAGCTCATGCTCAACCCGGGTTTCGAGCGCTTCGGCTGCGGCCGGTTCACCGTGGGTGAGGAAGATGGTTTCCGGCTTGGGGCTGAGCGCAGCCAGCCAGCTCACCAACTCGGAAGCGTCGGCGTGCCCTGAAAATTCTCGGTCTTGCAGTACCTCGGCGCGACGCGGCACGTGCCTGCCGAAGATCTTCACGTGACGGGCGCCGTCGATGAGCGCCCTGCCACGGGTGCCCTGAGCCTGGAAGCCGGTGAGAATGATGGAGTTTTTCGGGTCGGGGAGGAGCTGCTGCAGGTGGGACAGGACGCGGCCGCCTTCGAGCATGCCGGAGCTCGAGATGATGATGCGTGGATCGCGTCGAGCGCGCACCTTCTTCGACTGCTGCGCAGTGCGGGCCTCGACGAAGTGCTTGCTGGCGATGAAATCGCTCAGCTGTACCTCGTCGCGAAACTCGTCGGACATGTCGCGGTACACGTCGAGGGCCTTCATGCTCATGGGCCCATCGACGATGATGGGAACCTCGGGGATGCGGCCCTCGGCCTGCAGGTGTGCGAGCGCATACATCACCGACTGGGTGCGGTCGATGGCGAAAGCCGGGATGAGCACCGCGCCGCCGCGTTCGATGGTGCGGGTGATGGCGTCGGCCATCACCTCGTGAGGGACTTCCGGCTCGGCGTGTTCGCGGTCGCCGTAGGTTGATTCGCACAGCACGAAGCGTGCGCCTGGCGGGGTGTCGCGGGCACGAAGCAGCTTGTGCTCAGGACGCCCGACATCGCCCGAGAAGAGCACGTCGGTGCCCGCGAACCGCACGTGGATCGACGCGGCTCCCAACATGTGCGCGGTGCGCGTCCAGCGTGCGGTGAGCTCATCGCCCAGCTCGACATCTTCGTCGAACGGCACCCAGCGCAGCTGCCGGATGGCCCGCTCCGCGTCCTCAGTGGTGTAGAGCGGGCGAGGGTTTCGATGCTTGGAGTAGCCGCCCTTGACGGCGTGCTCTGTGGCGAGTTCCTGGAGGTGCGCGGCGTCACGCATCACGATCTCC
The DNA here is from genome assembly GCF_947255005.1 of uncultured Tessaracoccus sp. Taxonomy (GTDB): domain Bacteria; phylum Actinomycetota; class Actinomycetes; order Propionibacteriales; family Propionibacteriaceae; genus Arachnia. Next base: position 12,268 of record NZ_CAMYFI010000016.1, read on the forward strand.
GCGAGTTTAGCCGTGGCCTCCGTACACCAAATCGGCCCGCTGAATCCCTGGTTGACAAGGGCAGGGATGTAGGCGGTGTGATCGGCGTGCGCGTGGGTGACGAGAAGCATCTCTAAGCTGGCGGCGTCGACGGGGAACTCCTGCCAGTTGAGCCGGCGAAGGTCTTTCTGCCCTTGGAACATGCCTGCATCCACCAGGATGCGCCTAGTGCCTTGCTCGAGCAGGTACTTCGAGCCGGTAACGGTGCCGGCGGCACCGAGGAACTGCAGGGTGACAGGTTCAGTCATGGCTCCACTGTGCCGCAGCGGCGAGCGTTTGTGTGCGGAATCCGAAAGGTTGCGGGCCTACTCCGCGCGGAAGCCGACGGTGAGCTCGACGCTCACCTCCACGTCTTCAGGGCGCGCCTCGACGGGCTCAGTGGCGCCCACGCTGGCGAAGGCCATCTGGCGAGGGGAGAATCCGTCGGCACCAGGCAGCGACCCGTCGCGAACCCATTCGACAACGCACCGCTTCGCCCCGAGCTCCTTGGCGATGCGTTCGGCCTTGGTGCGCGCCTCAGCCAGCGCATCCGCGATGAGGCTCTGCTCGGCGTCATCGCGCTGCTCAGGTGTGAGGCGCCACGAGATATACCCGACGTGCACCCCGCCGGCTGCCCAGGCAGCACTCAGGCGTGCCATCTCGGCCGTGTCGCGAAACGTCGCCCGTAGCGCACACGACGCGCGGTACACCACCTTCTCCGAGTCATTCGCGGACCAGCTGCTCACCCCGTCGGTGTGGAACCGTTCGAGCACGCTCGAGGGTAGCTCGTCGAGCTGCTGGATGAGCGAGCCCGCACGTTGTTGCACGTCGGCTACCACGCGTGCTGCGTCGAGACCCTCGCCCTCGACGCTCAGATACAACGCCGCGAGTTGAGGTGTGTAGGAGCGCTCTGCTCGTCCGGTGATGGTGATTTCCATGACGTTCTCCTCATGCCATTGTGATGCGCATGCCCAGCGTGTGCTGTCGCCCGGCGGGGATGGTGACGGCATGCTCGCCCACGTTGCCCACCTCGACGCACAGCATGCGGGCCCATTCACTGCCATCGAAGTCAGCCAGGCCAGCAGCATACTCTTCGCCGGGGTTCCAGACGACGACGTCCTGCGCGCTGTGGGCGGTGATGGTGATGGTGCGGTCGGGTAGCACGATGCGCACCGGCCCGGTGGCCGCGCCGAGGTAGATCTCGTCGTGCGCGTCGGGCACGGCGATGGGTTCTGCGGTGACGCCTTCCACTCGAGCATCGCCCACGGCGCCGACGAGGAAGTAGGTGTGCAGCGCATCGTCGACCACGCAGTCTTGGGTGGGCGAGGAAATAGTGAGGGCCACATCGAGGGCCTTTCCGAACGTGGCTTCATAACGGTAGGAAAGGTCGTGGGGGTAGCCCGTCGCGCCGGGGATATGCGCGGTCTCGGGGGCCTGCAACGACCACGACGCGCGGGTGCCTTCCGGCAGCTCGGTGGCGCCGTCGAATCTCCAGTCCACCCAGCGCACGAGGCCGTGTTTCGTGGGCTTTCGCTTCTCCTGACTGCCCCAGGCGAACCAGGGGGCGCACACGGGGATGCCACCGTGGAACTCGGCGTCGGGGTTCGCTTCGCTGGTGACGAAAAGAGCCTCGTGGCCGTCACGCGGATGCCAGCTGGTGATGGTGGCGCCGCGATCGAGCGCTGCCGCGGTGCAGTGTGCGTTGGAGAAAACTCGTCGAGTGGCCATACGGAAAACGCTACCCGACTTCGCCCTCCCGACGCCGAGCCGATATCGGATCTCGACTACCCTTTACTCATGGCTTACCACGCAGATGCGACGGATTTCGACGACAAGGAAGTGCTCACCTGGCAGGGGCTGGGCGACGCCACCGACGACCTGGCGCGCACCGTCGTCGATTCCGGGTTTCGCCCCGAGATCATCGTCGCCGTGGCTCGCGGCGGGATGCTGCTCGCCGGCGGTCTGACGTACGCGCTGGGTGTGAAGCTCACCGACGCGATCAACGTCGAGTTCTACACCGACGTCAACGCGACGCTGCCTGACCCGGTGCTGCTGGCTCCCATGCTCGACACGAATGCTATCGCAGGCAAGCAGCTGCTCGTCGTCGACGATGTGGCAGATTCCGGCCGCACCCTCGCGCTGGTCATCAAATTGCTGCGCGGTTTCGGTGCCGACGTTCGCTCGGCCGTGCTGTACGCGAAACCGCAGACTGTTGTCGACCCGGAGTACGTCTGGCGGCGCACGGACAAGTGGATCGTCTTTCCTTGGTCGGCGAAACCGCCGCTGCTGCCGGGCGCTGAGTGATGCGCAGGCTCATCGCCTTGCTTGCGACGGTGCTCCTCGCCGTGGCAGCCCCCCAGGCGCTGGCCTGCAGTTGCCCGACGCCGCCCACGGCTGAGCACGCCAGCAATGCAGCTGTCGTTGCGCAGGTGCGCATCGACCGCATCGAGACCGCGCCCGCCAACGGTGAATTGTTCTACACGGTGACTCCGTTGAAGGTTTGGAAGGGCGACTTTGACTCAGCATTCCTCGCGCGCACCGCGGCCGACGTGAACGAGTGCGGCATGCCGAACCTTCGGCTGCGCACCGAACTCATGCTGATCGCCAACTTTGGCTCCGACGGCGTCGCCACGCTCGAGGCGTGCTCGGGCAGTGGCACGTATGCGCCAGAACTCGACGAGGCCGTCACCGCCGTGCTTGGCCCGGGCGTTGCGCCGTCGCTGGATCCGGCCTACCCTCCAGGCGAGGTCAAGATGGACGGTGTCGAACCCAACCCGATGAATATTGTGCTCATCGGAGGAACGCTGCTGGTGCTGCTCGGCGTGGTGGTGGGGATGCTCATCGCGGGCTTCCGTCGCCGACGCCACTGAGGCGCGTAACACTCACAGGGTTGCCCGCCTGCCTATGCTTTCTGTGGAAAGGAAACGCCTATGCCTGAGACCCGAACCTTCGACCCAGCCGAGGGCGACGACCTCGCCAAACTCGTACGCGACGCGATAGGCGGCAACGTGCGCCCCAATGAGCCGGGCACCGCACCCAGCACCGTCGCCCAGGAGGATGGCGACGCCAACGACGGGTCCGCGTCGCTCGTTGACCTGCCCGACTTCGACTTCTGATCCAGGCCCACTCGCGGGTCCGAACGGTGTGGCGCTGGGGGAGACCTCCGCGTCGCTGCCAGTTGGAAGCCGACTACCCTTGAATCTGAGTAACTGTATTTTCTCGAAGAGGAGCAATCGTGACGCTCGAATGGACTGACACTGACGCCCGCGCTGTCGACACTGCCCGCGTGCTTGCCGCAGACGCGGTGGAGAAGGTGGGCAACGGCCACCCCGGCACGCCGATTTCCCTGGCCCCCGTGGCGCACCTGCTGTATCAGAAGGTGATGCGCACCGACCCCGCAGACGACAAATGGATCGCCCGTGATCGGTTCGTGCTCTCCGCCGGCCACGCGTCGATGCTGCAGTACGCACAGCTCTACCTGGGCGGCCTCGGCCTCGAGATGGAAGACATCCAGTCGCTGCGCACCTGGGGCTCCAAGACGCCCGGCCACCCCGAGTACAACCACACCAAGTTCATTGAGTGCACGACGGGGCCCCTCGGCGCTGGCTTGAGTAACGCCGTCGGCATGGCGATGGCTGCTCGTCGCCACCGTGCGCTGTTCGATCCCGAAGCCAAGGCGGGCGAGTCGCTGTTCGACTACAACGTGTATTGCATCGTCGGCGACGGATGCCTCCAGGAGGGCATCACGTCGGAGGCGTCGTCGCTGGCCGGCACCCAGGAGCTCGGCAACCTCATCGTCATCTACGACGACAACAACATCTCCATCGAAGGCGACACGAAAATCTCCTTCACGGAGGACGTCGCTCAACGCTATGAGGCTTACGGCTGGCATGTGCAGGAGGTCGACTGGACGAATGGCCACACCGAGTACCGCGAGGATGTCGAGGCGCTGTACAACGCCATCGAGCAGGCCCAGCAGGTAACGGACAAGCCGTCCTTCATCCGCCTGAGCACCGTCATCGGCTGGCCGCTGCCGAACAAGCAGGGCGACCACAGCGTGCACGGCGCCAAGATCGGTGCCGACGAGATCGCCGCCATGAAGGAACTCCTCGGCTTCGACAACGAGCCCTTCAAGATTGAAGATGACATCGTCGCCGCCACCCGCGCCAACCTGGCCGAGCGCGGCAAGGCCGCCCGCGACGAGTGGAACACCCGCTTCGACGAGTGGAAGGCAGCTCATCCCGATCGCGCCGAGCTGCTTGAACGCATCCGCGCGCACAAGCTCCCTGAAGATCTGTCGCTGCCCGTGTTCGAAGAAGGGTCGATGTCGACGCGCGCTGCCTCCGGCGAAGTGCTCACCGCACTGGCCGACCAGCTGCCCGAGCTGTGGGGCGGTTCAGCCGACCTCGCCGGCTCCAACAACACGACGATGAAGGGCCAGCCGAGCTTTATCCCCGAAGAGCATCAGACCGCGCAGTGGCAAGGCTCCGAGCTCGGCCGCACCCTCCACTTCGGCATTCGCGAGCATGCCATGGGAGGCATCCTCAACGGCATCAACCTCTCGAGCCTCACCCGCGCCTACGGCGGCACGTTCCTCGTGTTCTCCGACTACATGCGCCCAACGGCACGCCTCGCGGCGCTGTCGTCCATTCCGACGGTGTTCGTGTGGACGCACGATTCCGTCGGTGTTGGCGAGGATGGGCCCACCCACCAGCCCATCGAGCACCTGGCATCGCTGCGCGCCATCCCCAATTTCTCGGTGGTGCGCCCTGCCGACGCGAATGAGACGTCGGTGGCGTGGGGCGAGATCCTGCGCCGTGCCGACGAGCCGGCGGCCATCATCTTGTCGCGCCAGAACCTGCGCACCATCGAACGCGGCGAGAAGTACGCTTCTGCCGACGGTGTAGCTCGCGGCGCCTACGTGGTGAGCGAGGCGTCGTCAACGCCCAAGGTGGTGCTGATTGCCACGGGCTCCGAGGTGGAAATTGCCCTTGATGCACAGGACAAGCTCGAGGCGGAGGGAACCCCCACCCGCGTCGTCTCGATGCCTTGCCAGGAGTGGTTCGACGAACAGCCCGCCGAGTACCAGGCCGAGGTGCTCCCGGAGGGCACCGCGCGCGTCAGCGTCGAGGCCGGCATCTCGATGGGCTGGGCCAAGTACCTCGGCGCGAATGGCGCGTCGGTGTCCATCGAACACTTCGGTGCGTCGGCGAGCGGCGCCAAGTGCTTCGAGGAGTTCGGCATGACCGCCGATGCCGTCGTGAAGGCCGCCAAGGGCCTTCTCTGACGCGCGGCTGGTGGGCCACGTCGGCCCACCAGCATCCGGCGGCAACGTAGCAATGGGTTGAGCCCTCCCCCGTGCAGGCGGGAGAGGGCTCAACCCATTGTCATGCTCAGTCGCGTCCGGCAGCTGCGAGAGCTTCCGCGTTACGCAGCACATCAACGACGAGTTGGAGCGCGATGGGGAAGGCGTCCTCGTCGAGGCCGAACGTGGGGGAGTGATGGCTGGAATCGAAGCCCTTCTCCGCGTTGCCAGCGCCCACGAAGACGTAGGTGGAAGGAGCCGTGCGTGAGAACGCTGCGAAATCTTCGCCGCCGAGCATGGCCGGCTCGGCGATGACCTTGTCAGGCCAGCGCTTCGTCGCGAGCTCCCGAACAATCTGCGTTGGAGCGGGGGCGTTCCACGTCATGTCATATCCGACGAGGTAGTCCAGCTCGCACGTGAGCCCAGGGTTCGCAGCCTCGAGCCCCGCGCAGATGTCCTTGAAGGCAGCCATCACGAGCTCGCGCACCTCGTCGGAGTGGGTGCGTACCACGCCGCCCACGTTTGCGTCCGGAGGAATCACGTTGAGGGCTTGCTGCCTTCCCGCATCGAGCCAGGTTGTGGTGACGACGGCTGGGTCGAGCCCGCCGATGCGCCTAGCCGGAATCTGCAGCAGCTGCTGGACAAGCGTCGTCGCAGCGAGCACCGCGTCGACGGAAAGCTCAGGCAGCGACGCGTGCGCGCCCTTGCCATGAAGATGCACCTGCCATAGGTCTGAGTTCGCTGAGGCCGGGCCATCCTTCACATCGACGGTGCCCGTCGGCAGCGTTGCCCAGTAATGGAATCCGAAGATGTAGTCGAAATCGTCGAAGTAGCCGGTGGCGACCATCTCTTTCGCACCGCCAGGAGGTGTCTCCTCGGCGTGCTGAAAGATGGCGACGATGGTGCCGTGCAGCTCGTCGAGATGATCGGCAGCCCAGGCAAGCGCCGACATCACGGTGGCGGTATGCGCGTCGTGGCCGCAGCCGTGCATGCGGCCAGGCACCTTCGACGCGAACTCCAGATCCGGGCGGTTCTCGGTCATGGCGAGACCGTCGATATCTGCCCGCACGCCCACCTTCGGTCCCGGACGCCCGGTGTCGAGCACGGCGACGAGGCTCGTCGGTGTGAGATTCTCGAGCTGGGCATCAGGCACCCGCCGGGTGAGCTCGTCGCGAATGTAGGCGACGGTCTCGTGCTCCTCGAACGACGCCTCCGGCCACTGGTGCAGGTGGCGTCGCCAGGTGAGGAGCTGCTTCAGGTAGGGATCCAATTCAGACATGTATCGTCCTTCCTATCGCGGCAGCATAATCGGCCCATCCGGACCCACCGGCAAGCCGATCAGGAACCAGATGATGAGCATGAGCACCCATCCAATACCCATGGCGAGGGAGTATGGGACGAGCGTTGAGATGAAGGTGCCGATGCCGATCTTCTTGTCGTACTTCTGTGCGTAGCTGAGCACCAGTGCGAAGTAGGGGAACATCGGGGTGATGGGATTGGTGATGGCGTCGCCGACACGGTAGATCATCTGGGTGAACGCGGGGTGGTAATCGAGCAGCATCATCATGGGCACGAAGATCGGGGCCAAGATGGCCCACTTCGCCGACGCCGAACCGATGAACAGGTTCACGAAGGCCGACAGCACGAAGATGCCGAGAATCAACACGACGCCATTTTGGTCTTTGAGGAGGTTCGCGCCCTTGATGGCGAGGATCGCGCCCATGTTCGACGTCGAAATGTAGGCCAGCATCTGGGATGCGAAGAACACGACGACGATGAAGTTCGCCATGGACGCCATGGATTCCACCATCATGTCGGTGGCGTCCTTCGACTTCTTGATGGAGCCGGTCATGATGCCGTACACCAGGCCGGGAACCAGGAACATGATCGACAGGATCAGGCCGATGCCGTTCATGAGCGGTGAATTTGTGGTGAGCGAACCCGTCTCCGCATTGCGCATGAAGGAACCTGCCGGGATGCAAGCCACCACGATGAGGGCAAACACGACGAGAACGGACACGATTGCCCACAAGTTCGCCTTGCGCTGCAGAGGAGTGACTTCTTTATCTTCGTGTACGTACTCGGGGTTGTCGTAGCTGCCCAGACGCGGCACGATCACCTTCGACGTCACCACCCACAAGATGGGCAGCAAGACGACGACGGAAGCCGCGATGAAGTACCAGTTCATTGGCACCGACGTCTGAATCTGCGGGTCGATCATCATGGCCGCTTCCTGCGTGAAGCCCTGCACCAGCGCGTCGGACATGCCGATCATCAGGTTGGCTGCGAAACCGCCGACGGAAGCGGCGTAGGCGAGTGCGATGCCTGCGATGGGGTGCCAGCCGAGCTGGATGAAGATCAGCGCCGCGAGCGGGGGCAGCACGATGGGGGCCGCGTCGCCGGCGATGTTGCCGAGCAGGCCGATGAACGCGATGGCGGGCACGACGAGCATCTTCGGTGCACTGCGCATGGAGTGCGACAGCATGGTCTCGAACCAGCCGGAGCGTTCGGCGACACCGATGCCGAGCATGATGATGAGCACCTGGCCGAGCGGGGCGAACGCGCCGAAGGTTTTGATGGCGTCGCCGAGCACGACGCGCATCCCGTCGGCGGTGAGGAGGTTCACGGCGGTGATGACCTCACCCGTGCCCGGGTGCGTTGCGTTCCAGCCCAGGCCGCCGGCGAGTAGTGACAGCAGGAGCGTGACGAGGCACAGACCCGCAAAGATGATGATGGGATCAGGCAGCTTGTTACCCGTCCACTCAATGAAATCCAAAAATCGGTCGAGCAAACCCCTCTTTTCGGGCTTGTTCGCGGTAGTCGAATCAGTACTCATGGCAGCTCCTTGGCCTGTCGGGTGCACATCCTCGTGGGTACTTGCGCCGTACGGAGGCAACCCTAACCACAAACGGGGTCGTCACAGCCATAGACCACAATATGGCGAGCTGCCGACGTTCACGGCCCACTGCGGTGAGGGACGCCGTCGGGAGATGTGAGCCGGTCGGGTTGGCGCTGTTTTGTAGGATGGCGCCATGCCGAACCCGTTGCGCGCACTCCAGAATTTGCTGTCCAAGAAACCCGTCGTGCTTGAGCTCGACCTCGCTCGCGGGGTGCTTGAGGCCCGGCCCTCGAACCCGCTGCAGGCGATGCAGATGCTGAACATCACCACGACGGGCGCTGTGCGCACCGTGCTCGGTGCCGCCGCGAAGGAAAGCAAGGTGAGGGGGCTGATCGTGCACGCCTCCGCGGCGGTGCGTATGCCGGTCACCACGCTGGACGAGATTGCGCTGGAGATAGAACGCTTCGGGGTATCGAAACCGACCGCTGTGTGGAGCGAAAGTTTCGGCGAACTGGCGCCGTCGCTGGCGCTGTACAAGATGGCGACGGCCGCCCGCGAGGTGTGGCTGCAACCCACCGGAGCGCTCAGCATCGGCGGCATCGAGGCGCAAATCGTGCTGCTCAAGGGTGGGCTCAACAAGCTCGGCATCGAGCCCGAGTTCGGCAAGCGTCATGAATACAAGACGGCGGCCGACCGCTTCGCCGCGGATGAAGTCACCCCCGAGAACCGCGAGATGATGACCGCCGTCGTCGAATCCATCGTCGACGATGGTGTGCAGACCATCGCTAGGCGCCGCAACCTCGACGAGAGCGTTGTGCGCTCCGTCGTTGACGAGGGTTCCATCGACGCCAGCCGCGCGCTCGAGCTGGGGCTCATCGACAAGGTGGGGTACCGCGACGAGGCCTACACTAGCCTGCTACAGCGCTGGGGAGTCGAGCCGGAGCACCTGCTGTACGTCAACCGCTATGCCGTCAAGTCCAATATTCAGCGCGCAGTGACTCGTCGGAATCGCAAAAAGATCGGCATCGTCCCCGTCCACGGTGGCATCCTAACCGGGCGCGGCAGCAGCGGTCTACAGGGGCAGAACGTGGGCTCCGACGTCGTCGATGAGCAGTTGCGCGCCGTGATCCGCGACGACGACATCGTCGCCGCCGTGCTCGACGTCGACTCGCCCGGCGGGTCGGCCGTCGCTTCTGACTTCATCCGGCGCTCCGTGCTCGCCGTCAAGGAGACCAGCAAGCCGGTGGTGGCGCGCATGGGCGCGTACGCGGCGTCGGGTGGGTACTACGTGTCGATGGGGGCCGACGAGATCGTCGCGTTGCCCACCACCTTGACCGGCTCGATTGGCGTCGTCGCAGGCAAGTTTGTCACGCAGGAGCTCTACGACAAGCTGGGGCTCGTGCGGGAGTCGATCACCGTCGACAAGGGCGCAGCGGCGCTGTCAGACGCGCACCCCATGGATGACGAGGCGTGGGAGCGGCTGAACGCCTGGCTGGATCGCGTCTACCTGGATTTCACCACGTTCGCGGCCCAAGATCGCGGCATGGAGTACGACCGGTTGGAGTCGCTCGCGCGCGGCCGGGTGTGGACAGGTGCACAGGCGGCCGAGCACGGGCTCATCGACCACGTCGGTGGCCGACGCCTAGCCCTGGAGCGTGCGGCCGCGCTGGCTGGCGTCGACCTCGACAACGTCGAGGTCACTGCAGCCGGGCACGGCGGGATGCTGGCGAAGTACCTACCCGCGCAGTCGTCGGAGAGCGTCGGCTCCGCCGGAATGAGCCCACTCAGTGTCGAATCAGTGCTCGACGGTGTGCTCGCCCGGGCCGGAATCCGGTCGGTGGGTGTGCTCAGCATGCCAGTGCTGTTCTCTCTTCGCTGAATGAACGGTGGGCTAGCGTGTTTGGGTACCCCGCCGCACTCTCGTAGAATCACTGACGCCGCGATGAGAGGCGAAATAGAAGGGTGACGGGTGGCTGAGAATACGAAGAGCAATACGAAACTGTGGACGGGCATCGGTATTGGTGCCTTCGTCGTGCTGCTCGCCGCGGCCTACGTCACCGCCTATCTCGTCGCCGGCGACCAGGTTCCGCCCAAGGCCAGCGTCGAGAATGTTGCGATTGGCGGGTTGAGCCCGGCCGATGCGCAGCAGAAGCTTCGCGACGAGTTGGCCGAGAGCGCGGAAGCGCCCATCAGCCTCGCCCACAACGACGTAACGGTAGAGCTGCCACTCGCAGAGTCGGGGCTCAGCATCGATTGGGCTGCGACGGTGGGGCAAGCAGGCGGAGGCGCCAGCTGGAACCCGGTGATCCTCTACCGTTCGCTCACTGGCGGTCACCCCGTCGAGCTGGTGCGCACCATCGACGAGGAAGCGCTCGCCAAGGCGGTCTCCGACGCTGCACCTCGCTTCGACAAGGAAGCCACCGACGCCACTATCGGGCTGAAGGATGGCGAGGTGGCCACCACCGAGGCTCAGGAAGGCATCAAGCTCAAGGTGGACGAGAGCATCACCGCCGTCAAGGAAGCCTTCCAGGCAGGTAAGCACGAGGCTGCCGCGGATGTCGAGGTGATCGCGCCCGGTGTGAGTGACGGCGACGTGCAGAGCTTCCGCGATGGGGCGCTCAAGCAGGCGCTGACGGGCCCCATCTCCCTCACCAGCAAGAACGGCACGATCGACATCGCCGAGGCGGATGTGCCAAAGCTGCTTACGCTCACGGGTAGCGGTAAGGATCTCGCGGTCGGTATTGACGAACAGGCGGTGAAGAAAGCCACTGAAGCTGGGCTGAAGAAACTCAACCAGAACGGCCCGCGGTCGGCGAGCTACCAGTTCAAGGATGGCGGCATCGCCGTCGTGCCAAGCAGGCCTGGTCTAGTCGTCGAGCAGAAGAGCGTGGTCGAGGCCTTCAAGCAGGCAGTGACGGGGCCGAAGCGCACGGTGGAACTCAAGGCGCAGGAGAAAGAGCCTGAGTTCAGCACGGCAGCGGCAGAGAAGGTGAAGCCGAAGGAAGTGATCGGTGAGTTCACCACCCTGTATCCGCACGCGTCGTACCGAAACACCAACATCGGCACAGCGGCGAAACGGATCAATGGCAGCGTGCTCCTGCCCGGCGAAACGTTCAGCATGAACGACACCGTGGGTGAGCGCACGGCGTCGAACGGCTTCACCGCGGGATACGTGATTAATAGCGGCAACCTTGTGAGGGAAACTGGCGGCGGTGTTTCCCAGGCTGCGACCACGCTGTTCAACGCAGGGTTCTTTGCCGGGTTTGAGGACGTCGAGCACAAACCGCACTCGCTGTACTTCCCGCGCTACCCCGCCGGGCGCGAGGCGACGGTGTACTACGGCTCGGTGGATCTGCGCTTCAAGAACAACACGAAGTATCCCGCGATCATCCAGGGGTACATCAACCCGTCGTCGAGTGGTAAGCCTGGGTCGGTGACTTTCAAGGTCTGGTCGATCAAGACCTGGGACAAAGTGGAGTCGTCGCCGCTGGTGAAGTCCGAGTATTACTCGGGCTCCACTCGCGTCTCGCACGCAGCCAACTGTGAGCCCCAGGGTTCGATTCAAGGTTTCACAGTGAACTACAAACGCCTGTTCTACAAGGGCGGCAAGGTCGTCAAAGAGGAACCCTTCAGCTGGAAATACGACGCTGGAGACCGCATCACCTGCGCCTGACGCCACACAAAGAGCGCGCGTGCTTCCCCACCATCACGGGGCTAAGCTTAGAGTCGAGCTTCGAACGAGGAGAACTGTTGTGACCTACATCATCGCCTTGCCCTGCGTTGACGTGAAAGACCGCGCCTGCGTGGACGAGTGTCCCGTCGACTGCATCTACGAGGGCAACCGCATGCTCTACATCCACCCGGATGAGTGCGTCGACTGCGGTGCCTGCGAGCCGGTCTGCCCTGTTGAGGCCATTTATTACGAAGACGACCTGCCCGAAGATCAGGCGGAATACTATGACGTCAACGTGGAGTTCTTCAATGAGATCGGTTCGCCGGGTGGCGCTGCCAAGCTGGGCGTCATCGACAAGGACCACCCGATCGTCGAGGCGCTCCCGCCGCAAGCCTGACCATGCTTGAGCTGCCCAGCTTCCCCTGGGATTCACTGGCCTCCGCGAAGGATCGCGCGAGCGAGCATCCTGGGGGCATCGTCGATCTGTCCGTCGGCACTCCCGTCGACGACACCCCCGACGTGGCGCGTAAGGCGCTCGCAGAGGCGTCGAATGCGCACGGGTACCCGACGGTGTGGGGCACACCCGAGTGTCGAGACAGCATCGCCTGCTACATGCAGCGCCGATGGGGCGCCGTCGGGCTCACCCACGAGCACGTGATGCCCGTGGTGGGAACCAAAGAGATCGTCGGGTGGTTGCCCACTCTGCTTGGGCTGGAGGGAGACGACGTCGTCGCGTTCCCGGAAGAGGCGTACCCGACGTATGAAATTGGCGCGTTAGCTCGTGGGCTCCAGGCACAGCCGTGCGACGACCCGGCAGCGCTCCCGCAGCAGACGGCACTCATCTGGATTAATTCGCCCTCGAACCCGACGGGGCGGGTGCTGTCCGTTGAAGAGCTGCGGGCATTCGTTGAGCGAGCACGCAAGCTGGGGGCGGTGCTAGCCAGCGACGAGTGTTATGGGGAGTTCGGCTGGGATGCGGAGCCCGTCTCGGTGCTCGACCCGAAGGTCAACGACGGCGATCTCACGGGCTTGCTTGCGGTGCACTCGGTGTCCAAGCGATCAAATGCTGCCGGCTACCGCGCGGGGTTCGTGGTCGGTGATCCCGAGCTCGTGCAGGGGCTCGTCAGCGTGCGGAAGCATCTCGGCATGATGGTGCCCGCGCCAGTGCAGGCTGCACTCGTGGCAATGCTGGACGACCAGCAGCATGTCGAGGCCCAGCGTGAGCGCTACCTCGCGCGCCGCGCCGTGCTGCGGCCTGCGCTGGAGGCTGCGGGGTTCACCGTCGACCACTCGGAAGGCTCGCTGTACCTGTGGGCTACTCGAGGTGAGCATTGCCGTGCGACGGTGAACTGGCTCGCCGAGCGGGGCATCCTCGTCGCACCGGGCGACTTCTACGGAGCTAAGGCCGCCAATCACGTGCGCGTGGCGCTCACCGCCACCGACGAGCGCATCGCCGCCGCGGCCGAACGTCTGCTCAGCGCGTAGCTCGAGCGTCTCCGCGGGAGCGTACAGCGCCGAGGGCAGGGCCGCTGCGCTGCTTAGCCGAGTGTCACGACGGCGCCCTCGACCGGTTTCGCCTTCGACCAGCGCTTATCGTTGAGGCTCCAGCGTCGATCGTGCACTTGCACCGACTCAACGCCTGCCTCGTACGTGTTCAAGACCGCGAGTTGGGCGGCGCTCCAGAGCATCTCGTCGGACTCAGCCGTGATACGGATGGTGTTCCCTTCGACGGTGTACTGGATCTGGCTGACGCGATCGAGCACTTCCAGGATGGGCGTTGGATCAGCGGTGAGATTCTGCGTCGTCGCGCACGTGATGGCTTCCTTCCGCGACCCGCGCGCGGCAGCGGCGAGCGCCGTCGCATTGGGGACGTGCTTGCGGTACGCCTGCGGGTGGCCTGAGCGCTGCACCTTCTGCGCCTGATCGTTGATGTCGCGGGTCTCCCAACCCTTGAACTTCACCAGTTCCTCGTAAAACCTGAGGCTCGAGTACCAAGGGTCCATGATCTCCTCGGCTGTGCCCCAGTCGAACCGAGGGTCGGGGCGCTGTTGGAATAGCCCAAGTGAGTCGCGATCACCGTAATCGAGGTTCCGGATGCCGGATTCTTGATACGCCGTCGCCAGAGCAATGGTGGCAGCTCGCTCCGAGAGTCCGGCTTCGTAGGAGGCGGCGACGATGATCGATGCCATCCGCGCTTGCTCGGCGGTGAGCGTCACGGGCTCGCCATTCGGGTTCACGATGCTGCAGCGCTCCGGGGTGAGCGCGTGGTGCACCGATTTCCACATCCTCCAGCCAAGCAACCCGACGCCAACGAGGAGCGCGAGGACCAGCAGCAGGATGATCCAGCGTTTGCGCATCAGTTGGAATGCAATTCTGAATTGAGCTGCACCGTGTTGCTGCGGCGATGCTTCACGATCACCTGGCCGGTGACGGAATCACGCAGGAAGAGCAAATCGTTCTGGCCGGAGAGCTCACGCGCCTTGACCACGTCGCCCTCGGGCAGCAACACCTTGGTGCCGGCAGTGACGTACAGCCCCGCCTCGACGACACAGTCGTCGCCCAGCGAGATACCGATGCCCGACTCCGCGCCGAGCAGGCAGCGTTCCCCAATGCGGATGATCTCCTGCCCACCGCCAGACAACGTACCCATGATCGACGCGCCTCCGCCGATGTCGCTTCCAGCCCCGACGACAACCCCAGCCGAGATGCGGCCTTCCACCATGGAGTTGCCGAGCGTGCCTGCATTGAAGTTGACGAAGCCTTCGTGCATGATCGTGGTGCCCTCAGCCAGGTGGGCGCCGAGGCGCACGCGGTCGGCGTCGCCGATCCTCACGCCCGTCGGCACTACGTAGTCGACCATGCGGGGGAACTTGTCGACACCGTAGACGGTGAGCTGGACGCCCTTGCCGCGCAGTGCTGCCCGTACCTTCGCGACATCCTGCACGCGCACCGGGCCGAAGTTCGTCCAAGCGTTATTGGGCAGCTGGCCAAAGATGCCGTTGAGGTTGACTCCGTGCGGCTTCACGAGCCTGGCGGAGAGCAGGTGCAGGCGCAGGTAGGCGTCCTCCACGCCGGCGGGGTCGTCGTCGAGCTGAATCTGGGTGCGCACCACCTTGGTCTCGACGCCGCGGAGATCGTCGGCTCCCTGAGCATCGGCGAGATCGGCGGGCGCCTCGTCGGTGACGGCATCCCCTAGCTGCGGGTTGGGATACCAGACGTCGAGAACTCCCTGTGGGTGAATAGTGGCGAGGCCCCAGGCCCAAGCTGTGCGCGCTTCAGTCATGCCCGACAGTGTAGCCAAGTGCCTGTAAGCCTATCTGGCTAAGCTCGTCGTATGAGCCTCGACCTGGATGCACCTTTATCCGCCTTGCTGGCGCAGATCGTCGACGTGGAATCCGTCTCCGGCAACGAGTGCGCGCTCGCAGACCTCGTCGAGGAGGCGCTCAGCCTCCCGCATCTCGAGCTCACCCGCGACGGCGATTGCATCGTCGCGCGAACCTCGCTGGGGCGCACTGAACGCGTGGTGATCGCCGGCCACCTCGACACCGTGCCGGTAGAAGACAACCTCCCGTCGCGCCACGACGGCGACGTGCTGTGGGGGAGGGGCACCGTCGACATGAAGGGCGGCATCGCGGTGATGCTCAAGCTGGCCGCGGAGCTCACCTCGCCGTCGCGCGACATCACCTGGATCTTCTACGACCATGAGGAAGTGGACGCGTCGAAGAACGGCCTTGGGCGGCTCACCCGCAACCACCGGGATCTGGTGCAAAGCGACTTCGCGGTGCTCATGGAACCCACCTCCGCACGCATCGAAGGCGGTTGTCAAGGCACGGCTCGGATCATATTCGACGTCGCAGGCCAGGCCGCACACTCCGCGCGCAGCTGGATGGGCGTCAACGCCATCCACGCACTGGTGCCCCTCCTCGACGCACTCGTCGCCTACGAGCCGCAGCAGGTCGATGTCGAGGGGCTGCGCTACCGAGAGGGCCTCAACGCGGTCGCCATCGACGGCGGCATGGCCAACAACGTGATCCCCCCGAGCGCGACGCTCACCGTGAACTACCGCTTCGCGCCCGACAAAACCACCGACGAGGCCGTCGCCCACCTGCGCGACGTATTCGCGGGCCACGAGTTCCGTATCGACGACCTCTCGCCTGCCGCCAGGCCCGGCCTCGACGCCCCGCTGGCTGAGGACTTCGTGCAGGCAGTGGGCGGGGAAGCCCGCCCGAAATACGGCTGGACCGACGTCGCCCGGTTCTCCGAACTCGGCATCCCCGCCGTCAACTACGGGCCCGGCGACGCCCACCTCGCCCACAGACAAGACGAGCGGGTCGATGTCGCAGAGCTCGATCAATGCGCCGACGCTCTACGCTCCTGGCTCCAGTAGTACACCCACCCCGTAAAGAAAGGCCTTCCTATGATCCCGTTTCGTCGCACGCAGGGACCGCTCGTGCTCGACGGTGCACACGCCAACCAACCCACCGCCGACCAGGCGCTCCTCGACGAGCAGTACCGCTGGGAGACAGGCGACCCGTGGCGTGTCCTGCGCATCCAGGCGGAGTTCGTCGAAGGCTTCGACGCGCTCGCGGGCCTGCCCCCGGCAGTGAGCATCTTCGGCTCAGCCCGCATCAACCCTGACGACCCCATGTACCAGGCGGGCCAGGAGCTCGCGCGGCGGCTCGTCGAGCGCGGTTTCGCCATCATCACCGGAGGCGGTCCGGGCATCATGGAGGCCGGCAACAAGGGCGCTCGGGAAGCCGACGGCACATCGGTGGGCCTCGGCATCGAGCTGCCGCACGAGCAGGGCATCAACGAGCACGTCACCCTCGGCATCAACTTCCGATACTTCTTCGCCCGCAAGGTGATGTTCCTCAAATACTCCCGCGGCTTCATCACCATGCCCGGCGGGTTCGGCACGTTCGATGAGCTTTTCGAAGCGCTCACCTTGCTGCAAACCGGCAAGGTCACGCAGTTCCCGCTCGTGCTGTTCGGCGTTGACTACTGGTCGCCGCTCGTCGATTGGCTGAGGCACACCGTCGAGGCTCAAGGCTGCATCTCACCCGGCGACACCGACCTCTT
Organism: uncultured Tessaracoccus sp.; assembly: GCF_947255005.1. Lineage (GTDB taxonomy): Bacteria > Actinomycetota > Actinomycetes > Propionibacteriales > Propionibacteriaceae > Arachnia. Next base: position 29,182 of record NZ_CAMYFI010000016.1, read on the forward strand.
CATCCTCACCGACAGCATCGATGAAGCCGTCGACGCCATGGGCGAACCCACCCCGCAGGGCAAATAATGGTGGTGGTCATCGTGTTGGCGGCCTTCGCCGTGATGGCGCTCGCCGCGCTCGCCGGCACCGGGAAGTTCGGCGAATGGGCGGAGCCCGTGAACGACCGGCAGAAGGGGCGCCTGCCCGACGGTCGAATCACCGCCGAAAACGTCGATGACGTGCGCATCCCTGGGGCAATGTTCGGCTACGACCGCGCCGAGGTTGATGAGTACGTGAGTTTGGTGACCAGCGGAGTGATCGTCGCCGATCCTGTCGAGTTCACCATTCGGCAGCGCGGCTACGACATGCAGTTCGTCGACGAACTCATCAGCAGGCTGGGTGCTGGGGAACCTATTGCGGCATCCGTGCCTGCCCATTTCGGCCCAGACGGTAGAATGAGCTCCAGTTCGGTTCAAGAGTGAGGAAACAACGATGGCAGCGATGAAGCCCCGCACCGGTGATGGCCCCATGGAGGTCACTAAGGAAGGCCGTGGAATCGTGATGCGTGTCCCCGTCGACGGAGGTGGCCGGCTCGTCGTCGAGATGAACGCCGACGAAGCCAACGCGCTCCTCGACGAGCTGCAGGCAGTGGTCGGTTGACGATCCACACCACCCAATTGACGCCCGGCGCATCGCGTTTCGCCGGGCGTCGTTGTATTTCAGCTCACCCGTGCCGCTCCATGGCCGTGCGGTACACGTCGACGGTTTGCCGAGCAATCGTCGCCCAAGAGAACTCGTCGATGCAGCGCTGGCGCCCTGCCTTGCCGAAGGTCTGCGCGCGTGAGGGGTCGCGCACCAACTCGTTCACCTTCGCCGCGAAATCCTGCTCGAACGCCCGCACGAACGCGGGGTCGTCGCCGCGCGTCGGGTCGTAGGGCACCAGCAGGCCGGTCTCCCCGTCGTTCACCACCTCAGGAATGCCGCCGACGGCAGAGGCGACGACGGGCGTCTCGCAGGCCATCGCTTCGAGGTTGACGATGCCAAGCGGTTCATACACCGACGGGCAGGCGAACACCGTCGCATGGGTGAGCACCTGCCGTACGGATTCGCGCGGCAGCATTTCTTCTACCCACAGCACCTTCGCGGAACGCTGGCGCTGCAGCTCGTCGAACGCCTGATGGAACTCGGCAGCGATCTCGGGGGTATCGGGTGCGCCCGCGAGCAGCACGAGTTGGACATCGTCGTCGAACTCCTGCGCCGCCCGCACCAAATGCACGAGGCCCTTTTGGCGAGTGATGCGCCCGACGAACGCCACGTACGGCTTGTCGAGGTCGATCCCGAGGCTCCCGACGACATCCGTCCCCGTATCTGGACGGAACTCGTCGGTGTCGATGCCGTTTTTCACCACATGTGTTTTCGACGGGTCCAGCTCCGGGTAGCTGTCTAACACGTCGCGGCGCATCCCTTCGGAGACGGAAATCACGGCGTCGGCTGCTTCGTAGGCGGTGCGTTCGGCCCAGCTGGACACGCGGTAGCCGCCACCCAGCTGCTCGGCTTTCCACGGCCGGTGGGGCTCGAGCGAGTGCGACGTGACAACGTGTGGGACGTCGAGCATGAGCCCGCCGATATGGCCCGCCATGTTGGCGTACCAGGTGTGCGAGTGCAGGATCTGCGTATCTGGGGCCAGGGCAGCGACCATAGAGAGATCCGCGCCGAGCACGCGCAGGGCCGCGTTTGCGCCGTCGGGGAACGTTTCTGCGTGCGCGGTGGCCCCGTCGCGAGGCTCGCCCATGCAGTGCACATCGACGTCGATGAGCTTGCGCAGTTGCGGAACGAGTTGCGCGACGTGCACCCCGGCGCCTCCGTAGATGGACGGGGGGTATTCGCGGGTCAACAAGGACAGCTTGAAGGTCATAGAGGCATCGTCCCAGATTTGGGGCGTTCATGTTGGCGAAGCAGTAAGTCAGGTCCGGAATGGGCGCAATTTCGGAAAACGCGAAAAAACGAGCGCGGATGCAATAGGTTCGTTGTCATGGTGACACGCCCGAAGATTCTGTCTATCGTCCTCGCGGGTGGCGAAGGAAAGCGCTTGATGCCGCTGACGGCGGATCGCGCGAAGCCGGCAGTGCCGTTCGGCGGCACCTACCGCCTGATCGACTTCGTCTTATCGAACCTCGCCAACTCGGAGTTGCGCCAGATCGCGGTGCTCACCCAGTACAAGTCGCACTCACTCGACCGTCACATCTCGATGACGTGGCGGTTCTCGACGATGCTCGGCAACTACGTCGCCCCGGTGCCCGCGCAGCAGCGGCTCGGGCCGCGCTGGTATCAGGGCAGCGCGGACGCCATCTTCCAGTCGCTGAACCTCATCCGCGACGCCGAACCTGACTACGTCGTGGTGTTCGGTGCAGACAACATCTACCGGATGGATATCGGGCAGATGGTGGACGCCCACATCGATTCCGGGCTGAGCGCTACCGTCGCCGGCATCCGCGTGCCCCGTCGGGAGGCGAGTGCCTTCGGTATCATCGACGCAGGCGCCGACAGCAAGATCCGCCAGTTCCTGGAGAAGCCAACCGACCCACCCGGGCTGCCGGATTCCCCCGATGAGTCGTTCGCGTCGATGGGTAACTACGTGTTCAGCGCCAAGCAACTGACCGAGATGTTGCGCGCCGACGCCGAAGACCCAACCTCGAGGCACGACATGGGCGGCGACATCATCCCCGCCTTCACCGAGCAGGGCGAATCGCAGGTGTACGACTTCAAATCCAACGTCGTCCCAGGCGCGACGGAAAAAGACCAGGACTACTGGCGTGACGTGGGCACCATCGACGCGTTCCACGAGGCGCACATGGATCTCGTCTCTGTCGACCCGGAGTTCAACCTCTACAACACCGACTGGCCCATCTGGACCTCGCAGGTGCAGGCCCCCGGCGCCAAGTTCGTCATCCGCGGGCGCGCCGAGGACTCCATCGTCACCTCGGGCTGCATCATCTCCGGCGGCGAGATCGACCGCTCAGTGCTCAGCCCGCACGTCCGGGTAGACAAGTGGGCACAGGTGTCCGACTCGGTGCTCATGGACAAGGTGCGCATCGGTAAGAACGCCGTCGTGCGTCGCGCGATTCTGGATAAGAGCGTTGTGGTTCCCGACGGTGTACAGATCGGTGTCGACCACGAACACGACCGCGCACGTGGGTTGAACGTGTCTGCAGGCGGCGTCGTCGTCGTGGAGAAGGGCACGGTCGTCCCGCGCGACTGAGCTGGCGAGGCCCTAGCCGATGCGGCGAGGGCCTCGCTCATTAGTTCTTGCTGGCGAGCAGCAAGCCGTTGCCGACGGGCAGCACCGCCTGCGTGTACTCCTCGGAGAGGCTGATCGCCTCGAGCGCTTCGCGGATGATGATCGTCTCGTCTGACTCGTCGTCGGCGTCGGGCACCAGGTTGAACCACAGCACGTCGTGCACGATGAGCAATCCGCCAGGGCGCAGAAGCCTTCCGGCTGCGGCAATGTATTCGACGTATTCAAGCTTGTCGCCGTTGATAAACGCAATGTCGTAGGCACCGTCGCGAAGTTTCGGCAGCACCTCGATGGGGGCGCCGGCGATAAGGCGGAATCTCGAATTCGGGACGCCGGCATCGGTGAATACTGTGCGGGCGTCGAGCTGGTTTTCCGTCTCAGCGTCAATCGAGGTGAGCACACCGTTCGGGCCCATCGCCTCGAGGAACGCCATGCCGGAGGCCCCGTGCTGCGTGCCTACCTCGACGACGTTCGTCGCCGCCATCGCCTTCGTGATGGTGGCGAGCGTGGCGACTACGCCGGTGCTGACGGGAACCCGTCCGTTCACGATGGCCTCGTCGCGTGCCGCGCGGACGGCATCCGATGGGGGTACGTAGTCTTCGGCCCAGTCCCACGTCTGGGTGGTGGGGGCGGCCAGATGCGTTGGAGTGCTCACACAACCAATCGTAGTCGGCTCACCACCGCAATGCGTAGACACACTAGAATGACAGGCACGTCCACCCCCGGGAGGAACTGATGACCGAACAGCTCGAGCCGATTTTCGGGCGCATCGTGACCGCCATGGTCACGCCGTTGCGTGATGATCTCTCACTGGATCTCGACGCCGCCGTCACGCTCGCGAAGCACCTCGTTGACGACCTCGGCAACGACGGGCTCGTCATCAACGGTACGACGGGGGAGTCACCCACCACTACCGACGCCGAGAAGCGCGACCTGCTGGCGGCCGTCGTCGAAGCTGTGGGGGATAGGGCCAGCATCGTCGCGGGCATCGGCACCAACGACACCCGTCACACGGTTGGGCGCGCGGAGGAGGCCGCTGAGCAGGGGGCCGACGGGGTGCTCGTCGTGACTCCGTACTATTCCCGCCCGCCGAAAGCTCAGCTCGAGCAGCACTTCAACACCGTCGCGGACGCCACAGATCTGCCGTGCATGCTCTACGACATTCCGCACCGCTCGGGCCTGCCTATCCCGGAAGACATGCTGATCCGGCTTGCCGAGCATCCCCGCATCGTCGCCGTGAAGGACGCCAAGGGCGCCGTCGCGTCGAGTTCTGTGGTGATGTCGCAGACGAACCTGCAGTACTACGCAGGCGATGACGCCATGCTGCTGCCTCTGCTGGCCGTCGGCGGCGTGGGCGTGGTGGGCACGTCGACGCATTTCACGGCGAAGATTGCCCGCCAGATCACCGAAGCGTTCCTGGGGGGCAACGTGCGAGAAGCGACGCAGCTCAACCAGTTCGCGCTCCCCGCGTTCACCGGCGTATTCGCTTCACAGGGAGTGATGATGGTGAAGGCCGCGCTGAATGCCCGCGGCATGCACGTCGGCCCGTGCCGCCCACCCATGGGAGAGGTCACCGACGAGCAACTGCAAGGCTTTCTGCGGATCCTCGACGCGCATTTCGCATTCGAGCGCGGCGAAGCGTGAGCGGGGAACAAACCAATTCATTGGTTCGTTGTAGTGGATGCACAGGTTCCTCACAGGAAACCGTGGTGAAGTAGAGCACATGGAGCACCAGATGAACGACGCTGCGACGGCCGAATGGGTGGCGCCGACGTGGCAAGAGCTCGTGCGTGATCACTCCGCACAGGTGTACCGCTACGCGCTGCGTCTCACTGGGAATCCGCACGACGCGGAAGATCTCACCCAAGAAGTCTTCGTGCGCGTGTTCAAGTCGATTCATACCTTCAAGCCGGGCACGTTGTCGGGCTGGTTGCATCGCATCACCACGAACCTGTTCCTCGACCAGGCCCGTCGCCGCCAGAAAATCCGCATGGATGCGCTGTCCACCGCACCGGAGCAAATCTGGGGACTCAGCGAAGCCCCAGAGAACGTGCACCTCGACGGCCAGTTCGACGCCGATGTTGCCGCCGCGCTCGCCGCGTTGAAGCCTGAATACCGTGTGGCCGTCGTGCTGTGCGACGTCGAGGGTCTGAGCTACGAAGAGATTGCCCAAGTGTTGGACATCAAGCTCGGTACGGTTCGCAGCCGCATTGCCCGTGGCCGCTCTCAGCTACGTAAGGCGCTGAAGCATCGTGCACCTGCCGAGGGACGTTCGCGTTTCCTCGGGGTTGCCTGACGTGGCGCAAGGCTGTGGGAGATTTCACGACGATCTGTCGGGCTTCGTCGACGAGACGCTAACGCCCAGACGGTGGGACGAAGTCGCGATTCACCTGGCCGGATGCGTCAGCTGCCGTAAGGAAACCGCGGAGATCCGGGAACTGCGTTCGGCGCTGTCAAACGCGCGCAGCGTCGATGTCGATGCCCCCGCGTCGCTCGCTGACCGACTCGAAGCCATCGCCGGTGACGATTCCGATGTGCCCATTTATTGGGGGAGCGAAGGGCCTTCGACGCTGCCTTCGAAGCGTCGAACAAGACAACGGTTCGTGCTGCGGGGTTCCGCAGCGGTGCTCACGCTCGCTATGGGCGTGGTCGTGCTGGCGGTGGTGTTGGCGCCTGGCCCGCGCCGCCTGGACAACACCGTCGACATAGCGCGCGAGCAGTTCGCCCAGCAGATAACGGCAGTGAACGTGCAGGAGTCCGTGGGCGCGTTGCTGCTGGCCCAAGACAAGGGCGCGCAGTTCCCCGTCGTGCAGCACGCCGAGGTGTACGGTGTGCCCTCCTCGCCAGCGCTTCCCATTTCGCGTACCGCAGCCGACGCCATGCTGTCGCGGGGCGCCACGTCCTACGTCGGGCTTGGCGGGGTGCAGGAGGTGTACATCGCAACCGACGACGGCGGCGGATACGTGCGTGGCAATGTTGCTGTCACCCATGTGGCTGGGCGAGGCTCCGAACTGGTGGTATTCGACCGCGATGGCAATCGGTTCTCGTCGAGTTTCGCGCCCGACTACATCGCAGGCGTCGTCCAGGCCCCCGACAGCTGGGATTTCTATGTCTACCCGTCGACGGTGCAGCTCGCGGGGCGCCCGACGATGGAGCTTGAAGCGCGCAGCGGCGCTGCCGTCGTTGCTCGCTGGTGGCTCGACGTGGCCACCGGCATCACGTTGCGCAGTGAACGGTTTGGGACGTCCGAGCGGCCGACCATCGTCTTTGGCTACGGAGAAGTGCGGCTAGGGGAGGTAGCGCTATCCGAGGATGCTCCGCGTGCGGTGTCGCTGTCGAAGGCTACGACGAGCGGTGCGCGCGGGTGGTGCGTCGGGTTGACAACGTGCCCCAATGAGCTCGCCGGATTGCCGCTGGTTGCGTACTCGTCGACGAGCACGCAGGGCGAGCAGACGATGAGCCTGGTGTACTCGAATGGCTTCCAGACGCTCAGCGTGCGGTGGATGGAAGGGAGACTGGCCGAGGGTGAAGCTGTCAGCGCAGCCGCTGTAACAGGGCTCCCCTCGGTGACTGCATGGCAGGCGGGGCGAGGCGTGGTGTCGGTCACGACGAACGGCAGCCAGAAGCTGCTCGCCGAGGCCGTCGAGGAGCTGCCTGATCGTGCGCCATACGACCGAGGGCTTGGCGCGAGACTCGTCGCAGGGCTGGGCCGACTCACGGGCCTCGGCTGATTCGGTACCATTTCGTTCATGTTTGGGATTGATGCGGTTGAACTCGTCTTGATCCTCGTGCTTGCCGTGTTGTTGTTCGGGCCCGAGAAGCTTCCGCAGTTTTCGCGGAAGGTGGCTCGCATCTACGTGTATCTGCGAGGTATCGCTAACAACACGCAGAACACGTTGCGCGACCAGCTTGGTCCTGAGTACGCCGATCTCGAACTCGCCGATCTGAACCCCAAAGCGTTTGTGAAGAAGCATCTCAGCCAAGAGGTTGCCGCTATCGAGGAAGCCAAGCGCGAGATCGAGGAGATGCGCCAGCAGCTCGAGGAGGCCACGCACAAGGTGGAGAGCGAGGTCGACGGGGCGAAAGAGGCGGCTCACGCCGCCACGAGCCGCAGCGTTGACGACGGTACGGCTGCCACCTGGGTGGCCTCCCCCTTCGATGACGAGGCGACGTAGGCATCTGCCGCCCTCAGACCGTCGAGTAGGCGGCGTAGCCGCCGTATCGAGACGCGGTGATGGTTTCGATACGCCGCCTAGCCTCCACACAGATGATTGAGCCGCGGGCGCAGCCCGCGAGTCGAAATCATCTCGCCCCGGATTTCGATACGCCGCCTGCGGCGGCTACTCAACCACCGGGGTGCCAGGTGGTCGGGCGGGCTACTCAACCACCTGAGCGGGCGGACGCTACTGGCGCGGGGTCAGGTTGAGGCGCTGCCCGAGCAACGAGGGCTTGCGGGTGAGCAGATCGTCGGCCAGTTTCGTGAGCGCCTGAGCTGAGGCGTGGTCCGGAGCGGAGTCGACGACGGGGGTGCCGCGGTCGCCGCCGGCGAGGAGCTGCTCGTCGAACGGAACCTGCGCGAGCACCTCGACGGGGTACCCGACTCGCTCAGTGAGTGCCTCGGCCACCAACGCGCCACCGCCGGAACCGAACAGCTCCAGGCGTTCCGTCTCGCCGCAATGTGAGCAAGGATGCTCGAGGTAGGCCATGTTCTCGACCACCCCCAGCACCCGCTGCTCCATGATGTGTGCCATGGTGCCGGCGCGCTCCGCGATCTCCCACGCAGCCTGCTGCGGGGTAGTCACCACGAGCACCTCGGAGCCGGGAATCTTCTGTCCGAGGCTCATCGCGACATCACCCGTGCCGGGGGGAAGATCGAGCAGGAGGTAGTCAAGATCGCCCCAGAACACGTCGGTGAGGAGCTGCGTGAGCGCGCGGTCAAGGATGGGCCCACGCCAAGCCACCACCTGGTCGCGCGACTGCTTGAGCATGCCCATCGAGATGACTTTCAACCCTTCGAGCGCGGGCACGGGGAGGATCATGTCGTCGACGACAGTGGGGCGGGCGTCGCCGAGCCCCAACAGGTCGGGGATGGAATGGCCGTAGATGTCGGCGTCGAGGATGCCGACGGAGCGCCCAGCCTTCGCCAGCGCGACGGCGAGGTTGACCGTCACCGACGACTTGCCCACGCCGCCCTTACCGGAGGACACCGCGATCACCTTCGTGAGATTTCCGGGCTGCGCGAACGGGATGACGCGCTCGGGTTCGCCGCCGCGCAGCATCTGGCGCATGGCCTCGCGCTGTTCGTCGTTCATGACGCCCAGTTCGACATCGACACTGGTCACACCGTCGATGGGCTCGACAGCGGCGCGTACGCGCTGGATGATCTCGGTGCGCATCGGGCACCCGGACACGGTGAGCAGCACGCGCACGAACACGTGACCGTCGTCGGTGGCGTCGATCTCGTCAACCATGCCCAGATCGGTGATGGGGCGGCGGATCTCGGGATCCTCCACGCCGTGGAGCGCCTGGCGAACAAGTGGAAGAAGTGGGTTTTCAGTCACCATCTCAGTGTGTCACGGATCGTGGAAGGATCAAGGGGAGAGGGGGCCGCGTTGCCCGTCGAGCGCATCCCCGAGGAACACGAACGACGCTCCGACGAGCGCCAACAACCACACATGACCGAGCGCGGCGATCACCACGACTATCGGTACGACGACGACTTTCAACATGAAGCGCTCTTGCAGGCCGAGGCTACGTCGAGACCCCGGGGTGAGCAGCACCCACCACATGCCCGCGTAGGAGACGCCGAAGACCACGGCGATCACGATGGCCACCCAGCCGTGCCCGCCGATGTTGGAGAGCGAATAGGCACCCGTGGCGAGCAAGATGAGGTGTCCGATCAGCGACAGCAGCGCGAACCAGCGGATGCGCACCGGGGCGCCGGCGTCGTTGGGTATCTCAGGAGTTGGCATTGTCGGCCTCCGGCTGTTGGCGGGCGTCGAGTTCGTCGAGGAGATCGCGAAGTTCGGTGCGCAGTTCGGAGCGCACGAAATCGCGGGTGGCGAGCTCGCCCAGGTTCATGCGAATCGCGGCGATCTCGCGGGCGAGGAAATCCATGTCAGCTCGCGACTGGGCAGCGAGGCGACGGTCCTCGTCGAGGCTGATTTTGTCGCGATCCTCCTGGCGGTTCTGGGCCAGCAGAATCAGCGGCGCCGAGTACGAGGCCTGCGTCGAGAAGAATAGATTCAGCAAGATGAACGGGTACGGATCCCATTTGAAGCCATAAATGCCGACGAGGTTCAGCGCCACCCAAGCCACGACGATGACCGTCATGTAAACCAGAAACTTGGCGGTGCCCATGAAGCGCGCCACCGCCTCAGCGAACAGGCCGAACGCTTCCGAATCGAGCTGCACCTTCGGGAAGAAGGAGCGTTTCCCGTCGCGCGGTTTCGAGAGATCAACCTCAGCCATGGTCTACCTCCTCACGTCGATCGTCAGACGGTTCCTCACCGTCCATCTGGTCGCCGCGCCAGTCGTCGGGAAGCATGTGGTCGAGCACATCATCGACGGTGACCGCGCCGACGAGCTGCCCCGCATCGTTGACCACCGGCGCCACGACGAGGTTGTATGTCGCGAAGTATCGGCTCACCTGCGCCAACGGGGTGCTGGTGTGCAGGGGCTCGAGCGTCTCATCCATCATGGTGGCCACCATCAGCGTCGGCGCCTCACGCAGGAGGCGCTGGGCGTGGATGGCACCAATGTACTTGCCAGTAGGGGTTTCGACGGGGGGTCGGGCCACGAACACCATCGACGCGAGCGCAGGGGTGAGGTCTTCGTTGCGGACGTACGCCAGGGCCTGCGCCACCGTCGCATCACTCTCAACGATCACGGGCTCGGGGGTCATCATGCCGCCAGCGGTGTACTCGCCGTACACCAGCAGCCGTCGCACGTCGGAGGCGTCCTCGGGTTCCATGTGCTGCAGCAGATCCTCGGCGACGGCTGCGGGCAGGTCTCGGATGAGGTCCGCCGCGTCGTCGGGGTCCATCTCCTCAAGCACGTCGGCGGCGCGCTCGGTATTCAAGGCCGAGATCACCTCGATCTGCTCATCCTCCGGCAGCTCTTCGAGCGCCTCCGCGAGCATGTCGTCCTCGAGCGCGTCAAGCACTTCGCCCAGCTGGCCAGGATCCATGTCGTGCAGCTCTTTGGCGATATCGGCGGGATTCATGTCGGCAAATTCGGCGACGAGGTTCGCCGTCGTGCGCCCCCTCGTGGCCTTGAGCGCGGGGACTTCCTTCCAGGAGACCACCTTCGGCTCCGACTTGCCGCCGAAACCGAACCGGCCAACCTTGGTGACCCGCCGGATGGCCACCTGGGAAAGCTCCCACTCGTGGCTTCGGAACTCGTTCATGGAGACGTCAAGGATGGTGGTGGTACCGTCGCCGCCCTCGAGCGGGCGGTCGAACAGATCGGCGGCGACGAGGAGCTCCCCTTCGCGGCGCTGAAACTTTCGGGTATCGATGGTGCCCTGGATCGACACCTGGTTGCCCGTGATGTGGTGCACGCGCACCATGGGAATGAAGATCCGCTGCTTAGCAAACAGCTCGACGACAAGGCCCTTCACCCGGGGGGCGCGACCGTCGGCCCGGATGTAGCAGATGATGTCGCGGATGCGGCCGACCTGACTGTCGGAGGCGTCGACGAGGGGTAGCCCGATCACGCGCGAAATGAACACCTGCTCCATAGGCACCAATCTAGCGGTTGCTCACGTGGGCTCAGAACAACGCTTGGTGGCGGGGCATGCTGACGCGAACTGCAAAACTCGCCAACAGTTGAGTCTCTCCCGCGTGAGCCAAGCGTGAGGCGTCGCACTGTTGGCGAGTTTTGCAGTTCGCTCCAGCCACCCCCGGCACCGGAGTTATCCACAGCCCAGAAATTCGTCCTTCACCTGAGCGGAGAATTCCGGTGAAGTGTGGGCATGCACGCAGAACTTCGCAGGCTCATCGCTGAGGATGGGGCCATCGCACGCAGCCAGCACCCTGAGCTGCATAATCCCATTCGCCACGCGGTGCAAGCGGGGCAGCTCGTCCCGCTGCTTCCCGGCACCTACTCGGTGGAGCGCTCGTTTTCTACCCTCGTAGCGGCTGTCAGGCTATGGGACCCTGACGCCGTATTCACCGGCGCCACGGCAGCCAAGCTCAGTTGGTGGGATGACCTTCCGGTAGACACTGTGCAGGCCATCTCACGACGCAGAACCACCCGCGAGGTGCCTGGGCTCCGTCTCACGCGAGGCACCGTCGAACCGTCCGTGGTGTTCGAGCACGGAGGTGTACGGTTGGTGCATCCCGCGTGGAGCGCGCTGGAGCTCACCGACGAACTGGGCGGCGAAGCCATCGACGAGGTCCTGCGCCGACGAGCCACCTCGCTGCCCGCCATGCGTTGGGCGCTCGGGCAGATGAGAGATCGGCCCGGCAATACGGAGCGACGCAGGCTCTTGCTGGAATCCAGGGATGAGCCGTGGTCTGAGCTTGAACGAGATGGCCATCGCAGGTTGCGGCGTGCGCGCCTTTCCGGGTGGAAAGGCAACTATCGCATCGTGTTGCCCAATGGCGCGGTGCGCTACGGGGACATCGTCTACGAGGGGCCTCAGCTCGTGGTGGAACTGGACTCCTGGACGCACCATTCGTCGCGCGAGGCCTTCGTCGACGACCGGAGGAAAGACGTCGAACTCACGTTGCAAGGTTGGACGGTACTGCGGTTCACCAAAGACACCATGGACGACCTGGTGCCCTCGGTGCGCGCGGCACTGCAGATGCTGAACGCTGGCTCCGTGCGATGAACTGCAAAACTCGCCATTAGTTGAGTCTCTCCCGCGTGAGCCAAGCGTGAGCTGCTCAACTAATGGCGAGTTTTGCAGTCGTGGGCTAGGGAGGGGCGAGGACGCTAAGGCCATCATGGCCACTGTGGAAAGATTGATCTGATCAACTCCATGGAGGATCTATGCACCCCGGGCAGCCCCCTTTCGACGACGCTACCCAGCCCACTCGCACGCGACGACGCCGTTTGCGCGACCAGGTAGCGTTCGCTTGGCTCTTCGCCTTGATCGTGGTGATCGTGACTCACGTGTGGGTGCCGCAGGCCACTTGGCTGATGATCCACTTGGTGTTGCTGGGCGCGTTGTCGCATTCGGTGTTGGTGTGGAGTGAGCATTTCGCCCACACGCTGCTGCGCTATACCCCGGATAACCAGGCCAAAGCCAGTCAAGCGTGGCGTATCGCACTTCTGGCCACCGGTTCCTTGCTCGTGTTCATTGGGTACCCCGCATCGTGGTGGTGGGTGCTCGTCGTAGGCGCCACGCTCGTGGCCGCAAGTATCATCTGGCATTGCGCGCATCTGGTTTACGTCGTGAAACGGGCGCTGCCTTCGAGGTTTCGGGTGGTGATCCGCTACTACGCCGCGGCTGCAGGCCTGTTCCCGGTCGGCATCACGCTCGGGGCGACCCTCGCGTTCGGCATCCCGGAGCCTTGGTTTGGGCGAGTGCTGACCGCGCACATCATGATCAACGTCGGTGGCTGGATAGGGCTTACCGTGACGGGCACACTCGTAACCTTTTGGCCGACCATGGTGCGCGCACGTATGGATGACCGCGCGCCGCGCCTGGCCGTGCAGGCGCTTCCTGTGCTCGTCGGGGCAGTGTTGCTGGGAGCGACGGGCTCACTCGCGGGGGTGCGCGAGCTGGCGGTGGCTGGACTCGTCGCCTACCTCGCAGGCTTGATGTGGTGGGGGCGGGCGTTGTTGGCACCGGTTGCGCGCAAGGGCATCCGCGAATTTGCTCCGGCGTCCGTCGGGTTGGCGCTGTGCTGGGCTTTCGTCTCGTTGTGCTGGGTGACGTGGCAGCTCGCAACCGGCGACGGGTGGGCCGCCGCGTCGGCAAGGTTTCCCCTGATCGGCGGGGTCATTGCCGCTGGTTTCGGCGCGCAGATTCTCATTGGCGCGCTCACCTACCTCATTCCCTCGGTGATTGGTGGCGGACCTTCGGTCGTGCGCGCCGGACAATCTGTGCTGCACCGCTGGACCACCTTCCGCATCGTGGTGCCCAACGTCGCGCTCGTGCTGTGGTTGGCGCCGGTGCCGTCGTGGGTGAAAGTTGCCAGTTCCGCGGTAGGCGTCGTCACGTTGGCGCTGTCCTTGCCCATCCTGATCCGCGGCGCGTACACGAGCGTGCGCGCCGCCCGCGCCAAGCGTGCAGGCGACGAGGTTCCGGCGGCTCAGGTGCCGACGGCGTGGACAGCTCGCGGGCTCCTCGCGGCGGGCCTCACGCTCGCGTTGGCTGTGGCGGTAGGCATCGCGGTGGACCCAGGCGCCGCCGGGTTCCATAGGCAAAGCGGCGGGGAGAGCGTCGTCGCGACGGGGGAAACCACGCGGGTGGAGGTGACCGTCGAGGGTATGCACTTCGTGCCTAGTCGGGTGGAGGTGCCGGTGGGAAATCGTCTCGTCGTGCATCTGCGCAACACGGGCGATGACGCGCACGACCTCAGGATAGGCGGAGCGCATTCCGGCAGGCTCGCGCCCGGCGAGGAAGCGGAGGTGGATGCTGGCGTGATCGGAGCCGACATCCAGGGCTACTGCACCGTCGCCGGGCACAAGCAGATGGGGATGACCTTCGACGTGGTCGCCACCGGGGTCGACACCGACGGGCAGCCAGATCACACCGTCACAGCCTCGACGGCGGTGCCGCCCGTCGCGGGGGCGACGCTGCCCTCGGCGGTGGATCCGAAGCTCCCGCCCCGCCCTGATGAACGGGTGCATCGCGCCACATTCACCGTCACCGAGGTGCCGCTCGAAGTGGCGCCGGGGCTGTGGCAGACCCGCTGGACCTTCAACGGAGCTTCCGTGGGACCGACGCTGCACGGCAAGGTGGGCGACGAGTTCGAAATCACGCTGGTGAACGAAGGGTCGATGGGCCATTCCATCGATTTCCACGCCGGCGTGCTCGCCCCCGACGAGCCGATGCGCACCATCCAGCCGGGCGAACGTCTGGTGTATCGGTTCACCGCTGAGCGCGCGGGTATCTGGATGTACCACTGCTCCACCATGCCCATGAGTACGCACATCGCGGCGGGGATGCACGGGGCGGTGGTGATCGAGCCAGACGATCTCGACCCTGTGGATCACGAGTACGTCATGGTGCAGTCCGAGCTGTACCTCGGCAACGCTGCGCGCTCCGCGGACGACGCGACGGAAATCGACGCCGACAAGTTGGCTGCGGAGAAGCCCGACCGTGTCGTGTTCAACGGCGTTGCCGATCAATACGTGCACCACCCGCTGCAAGTACGAGCAGGCGAGCGCGTGCGATTCTGGCTGCTCGACGCGGGCCCCAACCGGGCGCTGTCATTCCACGTTGTGGGAGGACAATTCGATACCGTGTGGACGGAAGGGCACTACACCATCCGACGGGGCGAGTCCGCGGACGGTGGCACAGATGGCGGGGCCCAGGTGTTGCCGCTCCTCGCCGCTCAGGGTGGTTTCGTCGAACTCACCTTCCCGGAAGCAGGACACTACACATTCGTGAACCACATCATGCTCGACGCCGAACGCGGCGCGCGGGGCATCGTCGAGGTGACCAACTGAGCTCAGTGCCCCAGGCGGGTGTCCCCGTCGGTGATGTCGTACACCGACCAGTGCTGCTGCCGAAGCCGGCGGAAGAAGCCGCGGATGATGTCGGCGACGGTACCTGGCGCGGCGACGGTCACCTGGTGGGCGACGTCGGGCACGATGCGCATGTCCGCTCCGGGTGCCGATTCCAGCACCAGCTCGAGGTCGGCAATCGGGTGCGACTCGTCCTTCTCGCCAGAGATCAGCATGATCGGGGTGTAGAGCTTGTGGAGGTCGCCACGGAAATCATAGGTGGCGAGGCAGCGGCATAGCTGCGCGTAGGAGTAGTCGTCGGATGCCGCCAGCCCTTCCATGATGGCAGCTACCTTGCCGGGTTCCTCGGCGACGAAGTCGGGGGTGAACCAGCGATCTTGGGTGCTTGTGACAAGGCTGGCGGTGCCGTCGCGTTCGACGAGTTCCGCGCGCTCGAGCCACGTCTCCGGGGTGCCGATGGTGGCGGCGGAAGCAACGACGACGACGCCCTCCAGCAGATCGCTGTGGTCGCGGGCGAGGTAGAGGCCGAGCGCGCCAGACAAGGAGAGCCCGGCGAAGATCGTCGCCCTATCCGGGAAGTGCTTGATGATGTCTTCGACGGTTTCGGCCAGCGCCGTAGCTAGGGCCTCCATCGTCGGCTCCATAGCTTCGCTCCATGGCGCTCCCATGCCTTGGCCAGGCAAGTAACAGAACACCACGACGGCGTCCTTGGCGAGGTGCCCCGCCACCTGATTCCACTGGTGTGCGGTGTCGCCGCCCAGACTGCCAGCAACGATGAGGAGGCGATCAGCGTCGGACTCGGGGTTGTAGGTGTGCCACGTCAGTTCCATACCAGTAACTTACCTGCACCCGGTCTGGCGGGCGCGCGAGGTGGGGAAAACGAGCGCCTCCGACTAGGCTTTCTCGCATGATGAAGCTCTTGGTTGTATTGCTCGGTCGAGGTGTTGCCTGATGCGCCGCCGCACGATGCTCTCCGTCCTCAGCGCGCTCGCCGCGGGCACCACGCTGGCCGCCTGCGGCGGTGACGCCCCCTCCGGCGACGCCTCCGAGGCTCCCTCCTCCGACGGCGCCCCCACCGAGGTGCCCGACAGCCGGAAAGCGCCCGCTATCGAAGCGCCGGAGGGTAACCCACCTGCAGAACTCAAGATTGACGATGAGATTGTGGGAGGCGGTGCCGAGGCCACGAAAGGGAGCACCCTCGAGGTGCATTACGTCGGTGCTTCCTGGAGCACGGGTGAGGTGTTCGACTCCTCCTGGAGCCGCGGCGAGCCGCTGGAGTTCCAGGTTGGCGCAAACATGGTTATCCAGGGTTGGGATGAGGGCCTACAAGGCATGAAGGTGGGCGGGCGACGTCGCATCACCATTCCGCCTGAGATGGCGTACGGCAGTGAGGGAGTGGAGGGCGTCATCGGCCCGAATGAGACGCTGATCTTCGTCTGCGACCTGGTCGCCGTCAAGTAAGAAGCGGGCGTCGTCTCAGTCGAAGTGGCGAGCCCGGTAGCCGGGCATCTCTGCGAGCGTGTCTTTCGCCTGCTGAGCCATGTTGTGCTCCACGAGCACCTCGTACTTGCCTGCGACGGTTTGGCTCATCGAATCAAAATCCCGTTTGCCCTGAGTGAGCGAGTAGCCGAGACCGGCGGTGAGCACGCCCATGACGATGCCGAGTGCCAGACCCATCGTCAGCAGGGGGAGGGGGTTGTCGCCGCCGAAGACCAGCATGAGCAGTAGGCCGAGGATCATGCCGGTGGTGATGCCGGAGAATGCGCCTTGTCCAAGTACCCGCCCCCAGGTACGGCGCCCGACGACACGTTCCACGAGACGTAGATCGGTGCCCACGATGAGCACGTTCTGGACGGGGAAACCCTTGTCAGACAGGAAGTCCACCGCGGCCTGGGCATCCTCGTAGTGGGTGAATTCCCCCAGCGATTGAGGAAATTGCAACCGAAAACGTTCTTGCATTCTGCCGCGCATGGGTCTTCCGCCGTTCACCGTCATGTCTCCAGGCTAGCCGGTGTGGATAGAGAGCTCTGTCGCGTCGACCGCCAAACTGCAAAACTCGACACTAGTTTGACGCCTCATGCGTGATCTACGCGTGACGCCTCCCGCTGATGTCGAGTTTTGCAGTTCTTGTCGTGGGCACTCGTGGTGCCGGCCGGCTCATCAGCCCTGCAGGCGCGCGATCCAGGCCTCGACGTCGTCCGCGGTGCGGGGGAACGCGTCGCTCAGCACCACGGGGCCGTCTTCGGTGATGAGCACGTCGTCTTCAATGCGCACCCCGATGCCGCGATACTCCTCGGGCACGAGCAGGTCGGTGGATTTGAAGTAGATGCCCGGTTCGACGGTGATGATCATCCCCGGCTGCAGGGTGCCCTCGCGGTAGTCCTCGCGCGACGCGTGCGCGCAGTCGTGCACGTCGAGCCCGAGGTGGTGCGAGGTGCCGTGCACCATCCAGCGACGGTGCTGCCCGCCCTCTTCGGACACCGATTCATCCACGCTCACCGGCAGAATGCCCAGCTCCTCACAAAACTCTGCCACCACCCGGATCGACGCGGCGTGTACGTCCTTCCAAGGTCGCCCCGCCACGCACGCATCGATGCCGGCCTGCTGGGCACGTAGCACGGCGTCGTAGACCCGACGCTGTTCGGGCGTGAACGTACCTCCGACGG
>NZ_CAMYFI010000017.1 GCF_947255005.1 uncultured Tessaracoccus sp.
CCGCGAGGCCGCGGAGCTGCTTGGCTGTGGCCCGGCCCGCCTCGAGGTCTTGCACCGCAATGGTGTTGTTGACCGCGTTGCGGTGGAATTTGGGTAGGTCGTTGACGGGGATGTCGGTGTTCTCTGCAACGGTGTTGAGCGGCATCCCAAGCAGCGAACCCGGCATGCCGTTGTAGACGGCGACGGTGCCTGCCGCGGGCGCGATGTAGTAGCGGGTGCTGACGAAGCGTTCCAGGCCCCAGGCTCCCACGCCGATCACCAACGCGACCGCCATGCAGATCGACAGCAGGCCGACCCACTGCCGCCCGGAGTCCTTGGGAGCATAGCGGGCGCTCTCGTCGGGCGTTTGATCAGTGGCTTCGGGCTCGGGTGCTGGCTTCGGAGCTTCCGGGTATCCGCTCGGTTTTCCGGATTTCGCGGCCAGCGCTCCGATCTTCGGCACCTCTACCTCGACGGCGGAACCGAACAGCTCGCCGGGGCGCTCGTCGAGGGCATCGTCTTGTGGCACGAGCTCGCCGATGACGATGGTGATGTTGTCGTGCCCACCGCGTTCGTTGGCGAGACGGGCGAGCTCTTCACAGGCTTCATTAACGTCGTGGTTGGCCAGCACATCGCGGATGCGGGCGTCGTCGACGAGACCGCTCAATCCGTCGGAACAAAACAGCACGCGGTCGCCCTCGGCAGCGTCGAGGAGGGTGAGGTCGGGGTCGAAGCCCTCTTGCCCATTCAGCACCTTGAGGATGAGCGAGCGATGGGGATGGGTGGCGGCCTGCTCAGGGGTGAGTCTGCCCTCGTCAATGAGCGATTGCACCCATGAGTGGTCGTGGGTGAACTGGGTGAGTTCACCGTCGCGAAGCCGGTAGCCGCGGGAGTCACCGATGTGCCCGACGGCGAACTGCTCGCCGTTAAACTTCGCTCCGCAGAAGGTGGTGCCCATGCCGTCGATGGAGGCATCCTCTTCGATGAGGTCGCTGAGTTTTAGGTTGGCCCGGTTGATGGTGCCCGCGATGGCGGCCAGCATGTCGTCGGGATCGCTGAGCCTGCGGTCGGTGCGCTTCGCTTCGGTGGCTGCGACGGCAGAGGCCAGGTCGCCGGCTGCGGCGCCGCCCATGCCGTCGCAGACGAGGAGCATCGTCGGCGACGCGTAGGCCGCGTCTTGGTTGTTCTTACGCACGCGCCCAACCTCGGAATGGGCGGCCCAGCGGATGGAGTACATGCCTCAGGCCTCCAATCGCATCAGGGTGCGGCCAATCCGGATCACATCGCCGACGGTGACGGGAACTGGCTCGTCGCCGACGCGTTTGCCGTTGACGAACGTGCCGTTGGTGGAGTTGAGGTCGCTCAAGAGCCAGGTTTCCTCATCGCGCTGCACGAGTTGGGCGTGCCGAGCGGAGGAGAACTCGTCGTCGAGTAGCAGCGTCGAATCAGCGGACCGGCCGAGGTTGATCGTCGGCTGCACCCCGACAGCCATGCCCTGCTGCGGGCCGTTGGTGATGGCGAAGCGTGTGGGCACGTGCTGGAGGCGGTGATGTTCGGGGCGTCCGCGGTCGGCTGGGATGGCGGCGAGCGATGATGCTGGCACGCGGCGTCCGAATACGTCGGAGCGGATTGTGCCTGCCACGAAGAAGATGAACAGCCACAGTAGGAGGAGGAAGACGATTTTGGTCGTCGCGACGATGAGCTCAGACACGCGGTTACATCTCCGACGGCGCGTGCACCAGCATGCGCGTGTTGCCGATCTCGATGCGTGATCCTTCTCTCAGAGCCGTTTTCGTGACTTTCGTGCCGTTGACGGTGACACCATTGGTGGAGCCCAGATCCTCAATCGTCACCACGGGGCGCTCCGGCGTGCCAGACACCGTGATGAGCGCGTGACGACGAGACACGCCCGGGTCGTTGAGACGCAGGTCGGCGTCGGTACCGCGACCCACTATCAGGCCCGGCGGAACAAGGGGATGGCGCACGCCATGCACTTCGACGACGAGCCGCCCGCCCGATGCAGTGGTGTCGGATTTCCCTTCGACGGCCTCGCTGCGGATGGTGAACTGCCCTGTGGGGAGGTGTTCTTGCAGCTCGTACTCGATGACGATGGGGCCGCTGAATACGAAGTTGTTCTCCGCGGCGTGCTCGCGGATGCCGGGAAGGATTTCGGCGTTCAGCGTGCGAGCGTATGGGAAGAGCCGCTCGTAGTCGTGCTGTGACAGGCCGACGAGGAAGTGGTTGGGGACGAGACGCTTGCCCTTGCTGAGGAGCTTCGCCTCGGCTTCGAGCTCCCGCTGGATGCCTGCGGCGATCTCGACGGGCTGCACGTCACCTTTGAAGGCTCGCGCAAACACCTTGCCGACCACAGAATCGATCTTGCGTTCCGCCTTGTCGAAGACGCCCACGGGATCCTCCTCTCGCTCGCTATCGGCCAAATACCCAGCAAGTCTACCTACTTGCCACGCAAGGCTGCATTCTCGACGTCGCTGCGCGCCCAGCCAAGCGTGTCGACGGAGTTCGCGAACGCTGCCAATACCTGCTCAGCACCTTCGAGTGCGCTGAGCTCTTCCGTGGCGAGTTTGGCCTCGACCTCTGCCGCCACGGCCTGTACCGAAGGTGACGTGCGCAGAGCCTCCTCCAGCTCGCCGCGCACCATATTCCACAGCCACTCGCGCTGCTGCTCGAGGCGACGTCGGGTGAGGATGCCCTGTGCTTCCAGCTCTTCACGGTGTTTGACGACGGCGTCCCATACCTCGTCGAGGCCAGCGCCGGTGTAGCTGGAGCACGTGAGCACGGGGGCGCGTCGTTTCTCGGTGTCGCTGGTGACGAGCTTCATGGCGATGCTCAGGTCGCGAGCGGCGACGCGCGCCTCACCCTCGTTATCGCCGTCGGCCTTGGTGATGGCGATAACGTCGGCGAGCTCAAGGATGCCCCGCTTGATGCCCTGCAGCTGATCGCCTGTTCGCGCCACCTGAAGCATCAGGAAGGTATCGACCATGCCGGACACGGCCACCTCAGACTGGCCTACGCCCACCGTCTCGACGAGCACGACGTCGTAGCCGGCCGCCTCGAGCACCAGCATGGATTCGCGTGTGGCGCGAGCCACCCCGCCGAGATGCCCTGCCGACGGTGAAGGGCGGACGAAAGCGTCGTCGAGCGACGCGAACTCGCCCATGCGGGTGCGGTCGCCAAGGATGGAGCCGCCGGTGCGAGAGGAGCTTGGGTCGATGGCGAGCACGGCCACCTTATGGTGGCGCTCCTGGACGAGTTTGATGCCCATGGCGTTGATGAATGTGGATTTGCCTGCGCCGGGCACGCCTGAGATGCCCACGCGGAACGCCTTGCCCGTGTGGGGCGCGATGGTCCGCAGCAGCTCGTGGGCGAGCTGACGGTGCTCGGGGTTGGTGGACTCCACGAGGGTGATGGCGCGAGCAATGTGCCCTCGCGACCCTTCGCGGATGTGAGAAGCCAGTTCGTCGACGTTGATCTTGCGCACGTCATTAACCCTATCTCGGGGGCCTGACCATTCCGACGGTGGGTGCGGCTGGGCCAAGATAGCGCCGGGTAGACATCTCGTCGAGCCTCGCTGGCGTGCATCTCACCCCGGCTTGCTGCATCCAACCCGTGACACGTTTCTGGGGACGGCCCCGGGCGTCAGGTAACATCGAATGACGTGTGCCCTTGGAAGAAAGGTAGGTGCGCGATGCACATCGAACGTTCCAAGCAACATGTTCGGGTAGCCGCTGCGAGCGCCGGAGCGATGGCGTTGGCTCTCGCCTGCCTTCCCGTCCAGGCATCGGCGGCCGAGGCGCCCGTCGCGCAGGTCTCCGCCAAGCCCGACGTCGCGATGCACTACCAGTGGTCTATCAAGAACACCGCATCGAGGTCGTCGCTTGGAACGGTGCCGGGCGGATCCACCCTGTCCGTCGAGTACACCGTCCAGGCCACCCCCGACGAGTACGAGTACACCCGTGCCGTGATCGCGGGCAACGTTTCGATCACCAACCCCAGCCCTACCGAGGAGCTTTCCGTAGCAGTAACGGTGGCAGGCTCCGACGCTGCCTGGGCCTGTCAGGCGGCCACGCCGAAGGTCACCGTCAAGGCGGGCGAGAGCGCTACCGTCGCCTACGACTGCTTCCTGTCCGGAGACGCGGAACCGCACGAGCAAGGCAGCATCAACGCCGCGTTAGCATGGTCCAGCGCCGGCGAGCAGGGCGAGCAGGGCACCGTGAAGTCGAGCACCTCGTACCAGCTCAACCCCACGCAGACTAACCGCGAGGTGACCGTCGAAAGTGCGTTCGGCGGCGGTGCCCCCGTACAGCTCGGTACTGCTCGGTGGAGGGTAGACGGCCAGCCCGTCGTCTTCCGCGATGTTCGTGAGTTCACGGCCGCCAAGAAGCCCGGGAAGTACACCGTGACGAACCAGGCGCGCCTTGGGAACTCCGGTGCGAAGGCCGCAGCGGCGGTAACGTACACCGTCAAGGAGCAGGGCCCGAAGCCGTCCGCCCAGGCGCCATCGCCCAGTCAGAGCGCGGAAGCCCCGTCGCCCTCACCGAGGGTCACGCAGCCGGCCAACCTCACGACGCCGACGCCCGCCCCGGGCCACAGCGACGGGAAACGTCGCCCTTCTCCGGGGATGCCCCGAACGGGCGCCAATCAGTAGCGCTCGCCTGTGGTCTGGGTGGGTCAGCGGTTCTCGCCCAAGTACTTGAAGTGATACGTGGCACCGTCGGTGCACGTGACGATGTCGTGCTCGCCGTCGGTGCGCTGCCGCTGTGGGTAGAGCTGTTGGTGCGCCAGGAGTGCGTGGACATCATCGACGTACAACACTCGCCAAGGGGACTGTTTCGTGCCGTCGCCTGAGCGCACCATCGTGCCCAGTGCGTGCCACGCGAGCTGCTCCTCGTCGCGTGCCCGATCCTGGTCGCCGAGCGCCAGGAACCCACGCGCGAGGTAGGCGTGCACCACGGGGCTGAAGAACCCCGCTGGCAGGTGCTCTTCCAAGAGCCGGACGGCGTCGTGCTCCCTGCATTTCTCCAGGTAGATCTCCACCGCCGGCAGCCACAACAGGTAGCGGGTGTAGCGGGGGTCTTCGACGATGGCCTCGTGCAGCACGCTGAGTGAGGCGGCGTCGCCGACGCGCCGGTAGTCGGCGTACGCTGCTTCGATGGGTTCGGGCAGTGGGCTCACTGCACTCGACCTCGAACTGGCAGCGGCGGTACCCCGGCGCGTGCGTCAAGCCAACGGCTCGCCTCGGCGCCCGGCTGAAATGTGGGGAACGCGGCGATTGGTTCGCGGTGGCGGGCGTGCTGGAGTTCGTGGCGGAGGGCATCGAGTGCGGAAGGGTGCTCGAGCGTGTCGGGTGCGACGAGTATCTCGCCACGCTCCCAGTCGTAGCCAGCCCGAGCGTCGAGCGCAGTGATCTCGACGGCGGTGCCGGGGATGCCGAGCTGGCGTGCCTGGCGTTCGGCCGCCGCCACGATGACCTCCGCGGCGCGCGAGGGGGCGTCGTCGAAGAGTGAGCGCCAGCGCTCCTCGATGCTCAGTGCGGCGGCAGCTCCGTGCTCGGCGTGCGGGCTGAGGGCATCGGTGAGTGCTTCGACGGCGGCTTCCTCGATCAGGCTCAGTTCCTGGCGGGCGGCGGGGAGCAGTGCGGCGCACCAGCGGGCGCGCGTCGCTTCGTCGGTGCCCCCGAGGGCGTCGAGCTTTGTTTCGTAACGGGCGTCGAGCGCGTCGATGTCCTCGAGGGTTCGGGACACCACATCGGCCGCCTCAAGGTAGCTGTTGGCAACCATGCGCGCGTCGGCGGCGAGCTGGCGCAGCCTGGGCGCGCTGCCGTCGGGACGGGCGGTGTAGGCGGCGAACGCATCCGCCGTCGGGCTGATGTTGCTCTCGAGCACGGTGCGCGTGGCCGAGAGCACGTCGAAGGTAGCGGAGTCAGCTGCCTCGGCGAGAGCGAAGAGCGCGTCAGCGCGGGCATGAAACGCGTTGGGTGTGAGGCGAGGGACAGGCAGGCCGAGTTCGACGAGGGCGCTCATCAGATCTCCTCAGCCCACGCGTCGGCTGAGCGCGCTTCAATAGCTTCGTACGCGCGGGCCGTCTCCGTCATTCGGGCCGCATCCTCGCGGGCGAGCGCCGTCGCAGCATCCGTCCGCTGCGCCAAGGGGCCGAGGACGGCTGCGTCGAGGCGATGGGCCATAGCATCAACCCTTGATGCCTGGCCGACGAGTTCCAGCGCCTCGAGGTTGCCGTCGGGCAGCAGGGGATTGCGCAGCGAGCGCGCGCTGGCGTGCACCGCGTCGACGGCGTGCTCCACGGCTTCGCCGCCGCGGCGCCAGGCGGATGGTGTGAATCGGATCATCATGCCTCCTCAATCTTGCAGGCTAGATGCGTCGGGTGTCAGCGTAGCTGAGTTCTGATACTCAAACGCGGCTCAGAGAAGGCCTCACGCCTGCAACAACGCTGTGGGCCCGCTTCCCTTTTGAGAGGGAAGCGGGCCCACAGCGTTGCGATCAGCCGATCATTCGGCGTCGAGACGCGCGTTGAGCTTGGTCAGCAAGTCAACAGCGCACTCCGGAATGTTCGTGCCGGGCGGGTAGATCGCGTCGGCGCCGTGGTCGCGGAGCTCCTGGAAGTCCTGCGACGGGATCACGCCGCCCACGACGATCATGATGTCCTGACGGCCGAGCTTGTTCAGCTCCTCGCGTAGGGCCGGCACCAAGGTGAGGTGGCCGGCGGCGAGCGAGGAGGCGCCCACGACGTGCACGTCGGATTCGACGGCCTGGCGTGCGGTCTCCTCGGGGGTCTGGAACAGCGGGCCGACGTCGACGTCCATGCCGAGGTCGGCGTACGCCGTTGCGATCACCTTCTGGCCGCGGTCGTGGCCGTCCTGGCCCATCTTCGCGACGAGGATGCGCGGGCGTCGGCCTTCCTTCTTCTCGAACTCGGCGACGAGCTTGCGGGCCTCGTCAACGGCCTCACTGGATCCGGATTCTGCCTGGTACACACCGCTAATGGTACGGATCTGAGCGGTGTACCGCCCGAATACCTTCTCCAATGCGTCGGAAATCTCGCCGACGGAAGCCTGCGCGCGTGCTGCCTCGATGGACACCTGCAGCAGGTTGCGGTCGGGATCCGTCGGATCCGGGTTCGCCGCAGCCCACGTGACGCGCTCCAAGGCAGCCTGGCAGGCTTCCTCGTCGCGGTCAGCGCGCAGACGCTCGAGCTTCGCAATCTGCTGCTCGCGGACGGACTTGTTGTCCACCTTGAGCACCTCGAGCTCTTCGTCGTCCTCCACCTGGTACCTGTTCACACCGACGAGGCTCTGGCGCCCGGAGTCGATGCGGGCCTGGGTGCGGGCGGCGGCTTCCTCGATGCGCATCTTGGGGATGCCAGCCTCGATCGCCTTCGCCATACCGCCGGCTTCCTCAACCTCGCGAATGCGCTCCCATGCCTTGCCAGCGAGCTCGCGGGTGAGGCGCTCGACGTAGGCCGAGCCGGCCCACGGGTCGACGGTTTTGGTGGTGCCGGATTCCTGCTGGATGAACAGCTGGGTGTTTCGGGCGATGCGGGCCGAGAAGTCTGTCGGCAGCGCGATGGCCTCGTCGAGGGCGTTCGTGTGCAGCGACTGCGTGTGGCCCTGCGTCGCGGCCATGGCCTCGATGCAGGTACGCGCGACGTTGTTGTAGACGTCCTGCGCGGTCAGCGACCAGCCGGAGGTCTGCGAGTGCGTACGAAGGCTCATCGACTTCGGGTTCTTCGGGCCGAACTCCTTCACGAGCTTCGCCCACAGCATGCGCGCGGCGCGCATCTTGGCGACCTCCATGTAGAAGTTCATGCCGATCGCCCAGAAGAACGACAGACGCGGAGCGAACTGGTCTACGTTCAAGCCCACCGACTCGCCAGCGCGGATGTACTCCACGCCGTCGGCCAGGGTGTAAGCCATCTCGATATCCGCTGTCGCGCCGGCCTCCTGCATGTGGTAGCCGGAGATCGAAATAGAGTTGAACTTCGGCATGTTCGACGAAGTGAACGCGAAAATATCGGCGATGATGCGCATCGACGGCTGCGGCGGGTAGATGTACGTGTTGCGGACCATGAACTCCTTCAGAATGTCGTTCTGAATGGTTCCGGTCATCTTCTCGTACGGCACGCCCTGTTCCTGCGCCGCCACGATGTATAGCGCCAGGATGGGCAGCACCGCGCCGTTCATCGTCATCGACACCGACATCTGGTCGAGCGGGATGCCGTCGAACAGCTGACGCATGTCGAGGATGGAATCGACGGCCACACCGGCCATGCCGACGTCGCCGGCCACACGTGGGTGGTCGGAGTCGTAGCCGCGGTGCGTGGCCAAGTCGAAGGCAATCGACAGACCCTTCTGACCAGCGGCGAGGTTACGACGGTAGAACGCGTTCGACTCCTCCGCGGTGGAGAATCCGGCGTATTGACGGATGGTCCACGGTTGGTTGACGTACATCGTCGGGTAGGGGCCGCGCAGGAACGGCGGCATGCCCGGGTAGGTGTGCAGGAAGTCGAGATCGTTCAGATCCGTATCGCCGTAGAGCGGCGGGACGAGGATCTGCTCCGGTGTTTGCCAGCCCTCTGAGTAGCCGGCGGCGTCGAGGATCTCGTCGTACTTGTGGTGGTCCTTGCCGGGCACCGAATGGCCGAGATCAACAGTGTTGAAACGAGGGAAACTCACTTGGCTACTCCCATCAGATCGAAAGCGGACTCGAGCAGCTCCACCACGTCCATCCCGTCGAAGACGTTGCCGTCGAGGACGGACTCGGGGTTCTCAGCTCCGAGCTCCTTGAGTTGACCCGCGAGGAGGATGCGCTTCGCGCCCGCCTCCTTGAGGGCCTTGGCCACTGCCATGCCGTGCTCGGCGTACATGGCCGCGTTCGAGCACAGCACCGCGAGCTTGGCGCCCGATTCGGTGAACTGGCGCGCGAATTCCAGCGGGTCGGTGCTCTCCACAAGCTGCGTCTCGATGCCGCCGACGTGGAGCAGGTTCGACGTGAAACCCTCGCGGGGGCCGTAGTGGCGACGCTGGCCGATGCAGGCAAGGAACGCGGTGGGCGTGTTGCCAGCTTCCTTCGCCGCGGCTGCGCGGTCGCGCAGGGCTTCGAAGACCTCCGCGTCGCGCACGAGCTTCAGCCCGTGCAGCTGAGGTGCTTCGGGGCGGGGGCGCGCCGTCGTGACGTCACCTTCGAGGGGGTTGGGGAACGTCGAGGTGCCAGTGATGGGTAGCTTGCGGGTGGCAAGCAACTTTGCGCGCTTGGCGTTCAGCTCATCCAGCTGGGCCGCGACGGTGCCGTCGGTGAGCTTCTTTGCGAAGCCCTCGGCGTCGAGTTCCTGGAACACCTTCCACGCGGCCTCGCACATCTGCTCAGTCATGGATTCGACGAACCAGGATCCGCCAGCCGGGTCGTTGACGCGGCCGACGTTGGCTTCCTCCGACAGCAGTACCTGCACGTTGCGGGAGATGCGACGGGAGAACTCGCCCGGCAGCCCCCAGACGGTGTCGAAGGGGAGGACGGTCTGCACTTCCGCCATGCCTGCGGACGCCGCGAACGAGGCGGTCGTCGCGCGCAGGATGTTCACGTAGGCGTCCGAACGGGTCATCTCGCGCAGCGAGGTAACGGCGTGCTGGATCGCGCCGCGGTTGTCGTCGGAAACCCCCAGCACCTCGCCCACCCGGCTCCACAGGGTGCGCAGCGCGCGCAGCCGGGCGATGGTGAGGAACTGGTCGGTGGTTGCCGACACGCGGAACATGATCTGGCCGAACGCCTCGTCAGCGGTGAGACCGGCGTCGACGAGCGCGCGGACGTATTCGACGCCCACCGCGATGGCGTAGGCCAGTTCGTGCACGTCGCCTGCGCCGGCGTTGTTGTAGATCGTGGCGTCGACGACGATCGGGCGCACGTTGGCAAACGGCTTCGCGAGCTCGACGGCCTCCTTGAGGACGCTCAGATCAGGCTCGGTGCCGGCTAGCGCGGCGGCGCCGATTGGGTCGATGCCGAGGTTGCCGGCAACCTTGTTCGGGTCTCCCTTGGCGAACACCTCGACGAGGGCCTTGGCCGCGTCGAGCTGCTGCGTCTTCGAAGTGAGGTAGATGGGGGCGAGGTCGATCAGCACACCTTCGAGCACAGTTGCGACGTCGCTCGCTGCGATGGCGTCGGGGTCGACGCGCAGGAACACCGCGGTGCCGCCGCGCTCTAGGTCGGCGAGGATCTGCTTCTTGGTGAAGGCAGTATCGCCGTCCTCGTGGAGCTGGGCGATACCCCAGGCCCCTTCCATCTGGCCGGTGCGCACCGTCGAGCCGCGCGTGAAGGGGGCGACGCCGGGGTACCCCAGCTCTTCCACGCCATCTTCCTTCTTATACAGCGGCTTGATCTCGAGGCCATCGACCGTGTGACTCGTCAGGCGTTTGTACGCCTGCTCAATGTCCAGCTCTTTACCTTCTGGCCGCCTCCGGTTCAGCACCTTGAGCACTTGCTCTTCCCACTGTTCTTGGGTGGGGGTGTCGAAGTCGGCGGCCAGGTTGAAGTCTTGCGTCTCAGCGCTCATAGCTCTCCATCCGGGTCTCGGGCCCGGTCCGGGCCCACATACCCAACCCTAGTGGGTGCCAGTTTCACCGACGCCTTCGGGTATCGGTTGCGCCGAGGCCGGTACCCGACCAGCCCGCGGGATCCCGTCCAGCAGGTGCAACCTGTGCGGCTCTGTCCCGGAACATGTGTCACCTGCCTAGCTGCGACGAGGCGCCGCCGGGAAGCAGGTGACACTTGATCCGCTCAGTTGCCGCACAGGTTACGTGTGCCCGGGTGGTTGCCTCACCGCGCGAGGAGGAACTTCTCGTCGGGCGTCGACGACAATCGTGCGCGGTCGTGCGGTTCGGACCAACCTGAGAGATCCGGGCCCTTGGGGATGATCGCATCGGGTTCCAACGCGGCCGAAGTGTAGTAGCCCTGTTTGATGTGGTCGAAGTTGGTGGTGGAGCCGAACCCCGGCGTCTCGTACAGGTCCCTCGCATACCCCCACAGGTGCTCGAAATCGACGAGCCGCTGCCTGTTGGTCTTGAAACGTCCGTAATACGCCGCGTCGAATCTCGCGAGCGTGACCCACAGTCGGATGTCTGCGTCGGTGATGTGGTCGCCGAAGAGGAAGCGACGGGTGGCTAGGCGTTCTTCGATCGTGTCGAGGGCTTGGAAGAGTGCGTCGTAGGCCTGTTCGTAGGCCTCCTGCGTGCGAGCGAAGCCTGCTTTGTAGACGCCGTTGTTGATGTTGTGGAAGACGTAGTCGTTCAGATCGTCGATCTGCGTACGGAGTTCTTCCGGGTACAGGACTGGCGCGTTGGGCTTGTGGAATGGTGCCCACTCCACTTCCCAATAGTTCGTGAGTCGGTGGTAGTCGTTGTTCACCACGGCGCCGGATGCGATGTCGACGACGGCGGGCACCGTCGAGCGCTTGTCATAGTGCGGGTCCGCGCGTAGATAGGCATCGGTGACGTACTCATAGCCGAGCACTGGATCCCGGCCATCGGGGTCGAGAGTGAAACGCCAGCCGTTGTCAGTACGCACCGGCCCCGCAACGCCGACGCTGATGGCATCGGTGAGCCCGAGGAGGTTCAGGGCAATCAGCTGTCGGTGCGCCCACGGGCAGATGTTGGCAACGAGGAGCCGGTATCGACCTGCTTCGACGGGCAGGTCGCCCGGTCCGAAACCGAACGGCGTCGTGAATGAATTGGACTGTCTGGCGAATGCGCCGTCTTTCGTCGTTTCCTTGGTGAGCTCGCTTGCGGCAGCCATGTCAGGCCTCCTTCTTTCCGTCGTTGTGGCGGCGGAACTTCTCGTCGGGTGTCGTGCTGAGGTGTTCCCGCCCGTGCGGGGCATCCCAGGTGGCGAGGTCTGGGCCCTTGGGGGTGATCCCGAACTGCGACTTCACTACGGGGATCGAGTAGTAGTGGCGCTTGATGTGATCGAAGTTCGTGGTAGAGCCAAAACCGGGCGTCTGGAATAGATCCCGTGCGTAGCCCCAGAGCTGCTCGAACTCCGTCAGCCGTTGGCGGTTGCAATGGAACGCGCCGTGGTAAGCCGCGTCGAAGCGCACCAGAGTGACCCACAGTCGGATGTCTGCGTCGGTGATGTGGTCGCCGAAGAGGAAGCGACGGGTGGCTAGGCGTTCTTCGATCGTGTCGAGGGCTTGGAAGAGTGCGTCGTAGGCCTGTTCGTAGGCCTCCTGCGTGCGAGCGAAGCCTGCTTTGTAGACGCCGTTGTTGATGTTGTGGAAGACGTAGTCGTTCAGATCGTCGATCTGCGTACGGAGTTCTTCCGGGTACAGGACTGGCGCGTTGGGCTTGTGGAATGGTGCCCACTCCACTTCCCAATAGTTCGTGAGTCGGTGGTAGTCGTTGTTCACCACGGCGCCGGATGCGATGTCGACGACGGCGGGCACCGTCGGGCGCCCATCGAACGTCGGATCGCCCGCAAGATATGCCTCGCGCAACTCGTGGATGCCAAGAACCGGATCGACGCCACCCTCGTCGAGGTTGAATTCCCAGCCGTGTTCGCCGCGGATCGGATCGACGATGCCGACGCTGATCGAATGTTGGAGCCCGAGCACCTCGCGAACAATCAACTGGCGGTGCGCCCAGGGGCAGAGGTTTCCAACGATGAGTCGATACTTCCCCCGAACGACGGGCAGCTGGCGTTCGCCGTCGCCAAATGGGGTAGTGAAGCGGTTCTTCTGGCGATGGAACTCACCGCCGCTGCCCACCTCAGCCTGCAGATGGTCCTTGGTGCCGGTCATGCTTGTGCCTCCTCGAAGTGAGAGCGGGTGGAGGTGTTCTCCTTGAGATCCTTGCCGCGGGTCTCTGGAATGACGAGGGCCACGATGATGGAAATGAGCACTGCGATCGCCACGTAGACGCCGAAGTACTGCGGACCCCAGTTCGCGCCGATCCAGGTTTGCAACGCGCTGACGGTGCCGCCGAACACTGCTGTTGCGACGGCGTAGCTGAACCCAACGCCAATCGTGCGGATCGACGTCGGTACCAACTCCGCCATGAGCGCAGGCAAGATCGACAGCGGTGCGGCGAGCAGGACCATGGAGAGGGCCTGCGCGACGAACATCCTGCCAGCCGAGCCGTCGAGGAACTGCATCAACCCGAATGTTGTCACCGCCACTCCGGCAAGGCCGATCAGTACGACGGGCTTGCGGCCGATGCGGTCTGAGAGCGCGCCCCACAGAGGGAGAGACGCCATGGCGATGAGGTTGGAACCGACGGACGCCCACAGCGTCGATGAAGGATCCGCGTGGAAGACGGCAATGTGGTATCCGGTCATTGCGGCCCAGTTTTGGAAGGCAATCGTCACGCCGAGCGTGAGGCCGATGATCATGAGCGCGGGACGCCAGGCGCGCAGCATCTCACGGGCAATGCTTGGACGTTGGGCATGGTCTTGTGCCTCTTTGAACACCTCAGTTTCGGGAAGCCGCGAGACGAGCACGAGTGCGTAGATGGAACCGAGCGCACCGACGCCGAACGCGATGCGCCAGCCTCCCGTAATGAGCGCGTCGGCGCCAAGCACTGAAGTGAGGACAGCTCCGAGAAGGTTGCCGAGGAGCCCACCCGCAAGGATCGCGACGTAGACCCACGACGACCAGAGCCCACGGTTGTGCGGTTTGGCCATCTCCGAGACGTACGCTCCCGCGGCAGGCTGCTCGCCACCATGTGCCAGGCCCTGAATGATGCGGGCGGTGACCAACACGATGGCCGCGCCGATGCCGATCGTGTGCTGCGTTGGAGCGAGCGCAATCATTGCGGTGCCTAGCAGAGCTGCTGCCGACGTACCGAACAGTGACACCTTTCGGCCCCGGGTATCAGAAATATGGCCGAAGATCAGCGATCCAACCGGGCGGGCAATGAAGCCGACAGCAAAGACCAGATTGGCGCCCAAGAAGGCCGAAACGCCGTCCTTCGCGAAGAATGAAGTGGCGAAGAACGCTGCGAACGTGGAGTAGATGGCCCAGTCGAACACCTCGAACGTTGAGCCTGCCATGGCGCCATACAGATGCCGGAGTTTGCGAGGGTCTTGTGGGGTGAAATGGGTGGATGAGGGTGTGGTTGCCGTTGTGACGGACATGCAGGTTCCTTGGGTAGCTCGCCTGCGCGTAGGCAGGCGTAAGAGAGACGACTGCAGCACGGGATCAAGCGTGGTGACAGTCGAGAATTCTTGGGTGCGCTAGTGCGCTCAACCTCGTTCAGAGGGATGTGGTGCGGGGGAGCACAGCTCAAGCGACGATCATCGTCGCGGAATGTCGATCAGAGACAGCGCTGGGTAGCGACACGGAGCAGATCAATATGCCTGCGCTCCGTCAGCATCAAAGTCATGGGGCAACACTAACCCATCCATGAACCGACGGTCCACGGCTGCTCGAAGTGTGGGCACAGGTGGAGCCGGGCAGGTGGAACCTGTGCGGCTCTGTCCCGGAACAAGTGTCACTTGCCTAGCCGCGACGAGGCGCCGCCCAGAAGCAGGTGACACATGATCCGCTCAGTTGCCGCACAGGTTACAGGTGCCTAGCCGCGACGAGGCGTCGTCGGGAGATATCGCCTCGACAAGGTGGGGGCAAAGCGGGAAGACCGGCGGGCGCTATCGCCTCGGCGTCGAGAGACAGAGAAACCGTCGGCACAATTTTCCCCCAACGGCACGGCCTGCTACGCGTTGTCGTATACTCGAGTCACTACGAGTAGTAGTAGCCCGTTCAACCGTACCCGACGAGCAATAAGGGGGCAGACGATGGGCCGCTGGATCCAACGACGGTGGCACGACTTCACCCATGCCTTCACGGGGTGGATGGGCGTCACGCTCGCAGCATTGATCGGTGTGACGATCGGTGTCACGGGTTTTACCTTTCACTATTCCGGATTCTTCAACTACTTCGGAGACAGCTCGGAGACCTGCGTCGCCTGCCACGCGATGAACGAGCAATATGAGGGCTGGGCAAGGGGGTCGCATCGTGACGTCACCACCTGCAACTCCTGCCACACCCCGCACGATTCCATCGTGGCGAAATACATCAACAAGGCCGACAACGGCTTCTTCCACTCACTGTGGTTCACGACCGGCACTTACCCGGAGAACATCAAGATTCGTGACCACAACAGGGGAATCGTCGAGGATTCCTGCGTCTATTGCCATGGGGCGATGGTCGACGACATTGCCCACGGTTCGGCCGCTCGCGGCGAACAACTCTCCTGCATTCGATGCCACGACGGCGTGGGCCACAAGAGGTGAACAACATGACTGACAATGCAACCAAGAAACCTGAGCAGAAACTCTGGGTCGGTCCGAGGGCCCGCTGGGTGCCGATTATGGTGCTGGTGCTGGTCGCGGCATGTGCGGCTGCACTCACCTGGTTCCTCACCACCATCTTCGAAAACAAGCAGGATGCCAAGGCACCGTTCACCCACGTTGTGAACGTCGACGAGACCACCTACGACGCGGAGGTTTGGGGTAAGAACTTCCCGCGTGAGTACGAAGGGCACATCGCCACCAAGGAGATGAGCAACGATCCGCAGAAGACCGTCGAACACAAGCCCACCAAGAACGACCCCCGTACGCGCGTCGCGACGAGCAAACTCGAGCTGGATCCGCGATTGGTGACGATGTGGCAGGGCTATGCGTTCTCCGTCGACTACCGCAAGCCCCGTGGCCACGAGTACATGCTGGAGGATCAGCAGCTCACCCGTCGCGTGCGCGAATTCGAGCAGCCAGGCGCCTGTCTGAACTGCCACGCCTCGCTGCCTGAGGTCATGGACTCTCTCGGCAACGGCGACCGCGAGGCCGGCTGGGCTGCGATGAACAAGCTGCCTTACAACGAAGCCGTCCAGCACGCCAAGGCCCCGATCGCCTGCATCGACTGCCACGAACCCGGCACCATGAAACTGCGCGCCACCCGCCCCGCATTCATCGAGGGCATCGCCCGCTACATGGAAAATGTCAAGGGCATCAAGGACTACGACGTCAACCGCGACGCCAGCGTCCAGGAGATGCGCTCGTTCGTGTGTGCTCAGTGCCACGTCGAGTACTACTTCAAGGGTGAGGAGAAGACACTCACCTTCCCGTGGACCCACGGCCTTGAAGCCAACGACGCAATCAAGTACTACGACGAGGTGGGCTGGAGCGACTTCGAGCACAAGCTCACGGGCGCGAACGTGATCAAGGCGCAGCACCCCGACTTCGAGACGTGGTCGCAGGGCGCCCACGCGGCCAACGGTGTTGGTTGCGCGGACTGCCACATGGCCTACAAGCGCGACGGCGCACAGAAGATCACCGACCATCAGATCGCCAGCCCCATGCGCAGCAAGGAGTCGATCAACCAGACCTGCCTCACCTGCCACCACGCTACTGAGGATGAGATGCAGGCCCGCGTCGACAAGATTCAGGAACGCTGGCAGGGCTCGGTCGACGTTGCCTTCGACGCCCTCGACGCCCTCATCAAGGACATCGAGGCCAACAAGGACACGGCCGATCCGGCAGCCCTGACGAAGGCCCGTGACTTCCAGCGCAACGCCCAGTTCCTGATCGACATGAACGTCTCCGAGAACAGCCACGGCTTCCACGCCCCGCAGTATCAGACTTCGCTGCTCAACCAGGCCACCGACTACGCCCGCAAGGGTCAGCTTGCCCTCCACGGCATCGACGTTGGCCCGGTGACTGCGAGCGGACAGAACGGATGAGTGACCCTAGCGGCAGCGTCGATGTTCAGGCGCTCGACGAGTTCCTTGCTCAGGCGCCGCCTGAACTGAAGGATTGGGCTGACGCGCAGCGCGATGGGCTGTCGTCAGCGCCCGGATTGGCGGACCTCCAAGACGACGAAAGCATCGTCGCCGACGAGCCGACTGACCGGAAGCGGAAACGGGAGCCGGCCACCGTTGCGCAGGGCATCAACAAAGTCCTCGTCGCGCTGCTCGCAGCCGCGATCGTGTTGCTGGTACAGGCCTGGGGTCGTCCCGCGCCCGCACCTGCACCCGACGCGCCAGCCGGGGGCATGCCCTCGATGGGTGCGGGCCAGACCACCTTCAAGGAACTCGACACCAAACGTGTGGGCGAGTTGAAACAGCGGCTGGAGCAGAACGCCAAAGACGTCGAAGCGCTGCGCGAGCTCGGCACGCTCTATCAGGAAGCGGGCCAGTGGCAGGAAGCCTACGACTGCTGGGAGAAGCTGCTCGCCGTGAAGCCCGATGATGTTGATGCGCTGCTCTCGAGCGGCGTGTACCGCTTCAACACCGGCGACATCGCCGGTGCAGAACAGCGCTGGACGCAGGTCACAAAGATTGCCCCGGACAAGCCCGAGGGCTACTACAACCTGGGCTTCGTCCACATGGCCAAACAACCGGCCGACACCGCGAAGGCAAAGGCCGCGTGGGAGAAGCTGCTTGAGGTGGCGCCCGATTCGGAACTGGCCAAGACGGCCTCGCAGCACATCGACCGCATGGACAAGGAGGGGTGACCCATGTTGCAGCAGCATGCGCATCCCCAGGCCAGTGACGGGCTCGACGACGACATTCAAGTCGCGCCGAGCCATCTGCTGGCGAAGCTGTACGCCTTCTTCTACAACAAGTTGGTGGGCCTCATCCTCATTCTCGCGACGGGACTGCTCACCCTCCTTGGCGTCCTGGCCCGGCAGATGCCTGACTCCGCCCGCTTCGATCCGGCCCAGCGAGCCGCCTGGCTCGAACAGGTGCGCCCTATCTACGGTGGTTGGACGGACATCGTCGACGCGCTCGGCATTTTCCACATCTTCTCCTCGCCGATCTTCCTCACCGTCACCGCGCTGCTGGCGCTGTCGATCATTGCCTGCACCACCCATCGGCTACCACTGCTGTACCGCAAGGCCTACCGACCGCACACCCACGTGCGCCCCACCTTCTACGAGCACGCGAAGCTGGCCACAGAGATCCGCTCCCCGAAGAGCCAAGCCGACGCGTTGGCCGCCGCGACCGCCGCGCTGCGCAAATCTGGGCACCGGGTGATCGCGGACGAAGACGGGGAGACGCTCTACGTCGACCGTTTCCACTGGGCACCGTTCGGTACCGCGGCTGCGCACCTGGGCTACGTGGTTGTGATGGCGGGCTTCCTCGTGAGCTCGTTCGCAGGCTTCCGTATTGACAACTTCGAACTCACCGTCGGCATCCCCCGCGATGTGGGCCACGGCACTGGCCTCACCGCCGAGGCTAGGTCGTTCACCGATACCTACGACGATCAATGGGGCACCCCCATCGACTACGTCTCCGACCTCGTCGTCAGCCGCGACGGCGCCGAGCTCTCGCGGCAGATGGTCCGCGTCAACGATCCCCTCATCATTGACGGCATCTATTTCCACCAGGCATCCTTCGGGATCTCAGCGGTTATCACCGTGCGGGATGCGCAGGGCCAAGAGCTCTTCCACGACGGGGTCCCGCTTGCCTGGAACACTCCCGACGAACGCGGGCATTACGGCGTGGCCGTGCTCGAGGAACAGGGTGTGGAGGTGTTCGTCATCGCCAACGCCTCCGGCACACGGGTTCCCGGCCTCGAGGCCGGCCAGGTGCGCGTGGAAACCTACCCTGTCGACTCCCGCACCCCACTGGGGCAGGCGATCGTTGATGCCGGATCAAGTGCGCAGGTGGGGGAGCTGACCGTCGGTTTCGATCGTGAACAGCAGTACACGAGCCTCATCGTCAAGCGAGACCCGGGAACGGCCATCGTGTGGATCGGGTGCGCGCTGCTGATCGTCGGGACCTGCCTCACGATGGGGCTGCCACACCGCCGACAGTGGGTGCGCGTCACCCCCGACGGCGACGGCTCCCGCATCCAGATGGCCACCCCCGACAAGCCGGACTCGGCGCGGCGCCGGCTCTTCGACCAACTCGCCCGCTCAATCCAAGGCGCCACGGAAGGCACTGAACGAAAGGTGTAGCCATGCTCGAAACTGCACAGTTACTACTTATCGCGACGACCGTCCTGACACTGGTGTCGTTCGCGTGTTATGTGGTGGCGTTTTGGTTCTCTCACCAAGCCAAGGCGACGGCCCGCGTCAAGCAGAAGGCGCTCGTAGGCGCCGACGCCGACGCCCAGCAGTCGACGACGGACGAGCCCGAGCAGGGGAAGCGAGGGGGAACGTCGCGAGGCACCGTGTGGCTCGGATCGACGCTGATGCGTGTGAACCTGCTGCTGCTCACCGCCTCGCTCATCACACGCGCGATCTCGACGGGGCACGCTCCGTTTGCGAACCACTACGAGTTCGCCGTGTCGTTCGCGTGGGGCATGATCCTCGCGCACGTGCTTGTGGAGTGGAAGTATCGAGTGCGAACGCTCGCGCTGGGCGTTTTGCCAGTGATCTTCGGCATGTTGCTCTACGCTACAACGCTCTCCTATGAGGCGAAGCCGTTGATGCCAGCGCTGCAGAATTCACCGCTGCTCACCACGCACGTGTTCTGCGCAGCGCTCGCCTACGGTGCGGCCGCAGTCGGCTTCGGTGCCGCGGTGATGTACCTGCTCGGTCCCCACGTACCGTGGAAGGGGTGGCCGAAACAGGAGATCCTCGACGAGATCGGCTACAAGTCAGTAGTGGCGACGTTCCCGCTGCTCACCATCATGATCGTGCTGGGCGCACTGTGGGCAAACATCGCGTGGGGTCGCTACTGGAGCTGGGATCCGAAAGAGACGGCCGCGCTCGTCACCTGGCTGGTCTACGGCGCCTATCTCCATGCGCGGGTGACACGCGGCTGGACCGGGAAACGGTCGGCGTGGTTGCTGGTGCTCGGCTTCGCCGCGATCATCTTCACCTACTTCGGAAACCTCTTCTTCGGCGGATTGCACTCCTACGCATGAGCACCGCCAAGCACACGCAAGGCCGCGGCGGGCTCGTCGGACTGCTCATCGTCGTGGCGATTACAGCTGCGGCGCTGATCGTCGGCAACCAGTTCGTCGGATCTTCCGGCGGGCAGGGAGCCTCTCCGGGGGCATCGTCGACGGTGGATGTCGCAGGGGCTCAACGGCGGCCCGCAGTGGGGGAGCAGGCTCCCCGGCTGGCTGCTGCGTCACTGAACGGCGCGTTCGACCTTGCCGAGGCAGACAAGCCCACGTGGGTGGTGTTCATGGCCTCGTGGTGCCAGCAGTGTCGCGCTGAGGCGCCCGATGTCGCCGCCGCGGCGAAGGCACGCGACGACGTGGAAATCGTCGGGGTCTATCTCGGCGAGGACGAGGAGACGGTGCGGGCGTACAACGAACGGCTGGGCCTGACGTTCACGGCCATCCCAGACGAGTCGCAGAAGCTCGCGGCATCGTACGGGGTGCGCGCGATTCCGGCGCACTATTTCGTTGACGCCGATGGGGCCGTGCGGGAGCTGGCGTTCGGGGCGCTGTCCGCCGACGCGATTGAAGAGCATCTGGACCGGCTCGTGGGCGGATGAGCCGACTGGTTCTCCGTCCGCGCGCCCGCCGCGCTCAGCCCTGGGCCGCTGCCTTCGCGGCGGCAGGTAGCGCGTCGATGATCCGGCCAATGGCCTCGTCGTCGTGGGCCGCCGACAGGAACCACGCCTCGAACGCCGACGGCGGTAGCGCGACGTGTTGGCTCAGCATCGCGTGGAAGAACCGGCCGAACGCAGCGGTGTCTTGCGCCTTCGCGTCCTCGTAGTTGCGCACTGGCTCGCCGCGGAAGAACACCGAGAACAGGCTGCTCGCGTGCTGCACCACGTGCGGCACCGATGCGGCGTTGAGTGCGTCGTGCACCGCACCCTGCAGCTCCTCCGAAACACGATTGACATGGGTGTACACCTCGTCGGTGGTGAGCCGGAGCGTGGCGATGCCAGCCGCCGTTGCCAGCGGATTCCCCGACAACGTACCCGCCTGGTACACCGGCCCGACGGGGGCCAACAGCTGCATGATTTCCTCGCGCCCGGCGAGCGCCGCCAGCGGCATGCCGCCACCCACCACCTTGCCGAAGGTGATGAGGTCGGGCGTGTAGCCACCCTCAACCCCTAGCCATCCGCCCGGCGAGGTGCGGAACCCGGTGAGCACTTCGTCGACGATCATCAGCGCCCCGTGCTCCTCAGTGAGACGGCGAATCTCCAGGTTGAAGCCCTCAGACGGCGGCACCACGCCCATGTTGCACGGCACTGCCTCCGTGATGACACACGCGATCTCGCTGCCCGCCTGCGCGAATACTGCCCGCAGAGCGTCGATGTCGTTGTAGTCGACGACGATGGTGTCACCCGCCGCGGCTGGCGTCACGCCGGCAGACCCGGGCAACCCCTGGGTAGCCAACCCCGACCCGGCGGCGGCGAGGAGCGCGTCGGAGTGTCCGTGGTAGCAGCCCGCGAACTTCACGATCTTGCTGCGCTGTGTCGCGCCGCGTGCCAGGCGGATGGCCGTCATCGTTGCTTCGGTGCCCGTCGACACGAACCGTACCTGCTGGGCGGCGGGCACCCGTTCGCGGATGAGCTCGGCCAGCTCCACTTCGGCGCTGGTGGGGGCGCCGAACGACAGCCCCTTCGCCGCAGCGTCCTGCACCGCGGCCACCACCTCGGGGTGCGCGTGGCCCAGCAGCGCCGGCCCCCACGAACATACGAGGTCGACGTAGTCCTGGCCGTTCACGTCGAAGATGTGCGGCCCTCGTGCCTTGGCGACGAACACCGGCGTGCCACCCACGGAACCGAACGCACGCACCGGCGACGACACACCGCCCGGGATGACCCCCTTCGCGCGACGAAACAGCGTGTCCATGTCGATTACTTCAGCCATGAGGCCATCTCCAATCCCCAGTAGGTGAGCACAATATCGGCGCCCGCGCGCACGATGGCGATAACGGATTCGTCGATGGCGCGCTCGCGGTCAATCCAGCCGTTCGCGGCGGCCGCCTCGATCATGGCGTACTCGCCCGACACCTGATACGCCGCGACGGGCACGTCGGAGATCTCCGCCACGTCGGCCAGCACATCGAGGTAGTAACCGGCGGGCTTCACCATCACCATGTCGGCGCCTTCTGCCAAGTCGAGGTCGGTTTCGCGCACGCCCTCGCGGCGGTTGGCTGGGTCTTGTTGGTAGGTGCGGCGGTCGCCCTGCAGCGTCGAAGTGACCGCCTCGCGGAACGGGCCGTAGAAGCTCGACGCGTACTTTGCCGAGTAGGCGAGGATGGCGGTGTCGATATGGCCCTCGCCGTCGAGCGCAGCGCGGATGGCTTCGATCTGGCCGTCCATCATGCCGGAGGGTGCGACGACGTGCGCGCCCGCGTTGGCCTGCGCGATCGCCATCGACGCGTAGGCGGCGAGGGTGGCGTCGTTGTCGACGGTGCCGTCGTCGGCGAGGAATCCGCAGTGTCCGTGCGAGGTGAACTCGTCGAGGCAGGTGTCGGCCATGACGACGGTGTCGTCGCCCACCGCGTCGCGACAGGCGGCGATGCCGCGCTGCAAGATGCCGTCCTCGGCCCACGCCTGCGACCCGCGATCGTCTTTGACCTCGTCTAAGGGGACACCGAACAGCATGATGCCGCCGAGGCCGGCGTTCGCAACGTCTTCGGCTACGCGCTTGATGCCCTCGGTGGTGTGGCGGCGGACGCCGGGCATGGAAGAGATTTCGCCTTCGTCGTCGGCCACGAAGGCAGGGAGTACGAGCTGGCTGGGATGGACGCGGGTCTCGCGGACCAGACTGCGCATGGCCGAAGTGGTGCGCAAGCGGCGCGGGCGAAGGGAAATGTGGGTCATGGCATCCACGTTACCGCGGAAAACCTGACCGTTATCCTCCACGAGAAGCTAATGGCCCCTTGTTTTGGCGGCTTTTCTTCGCGCGTGGAGGAAAACGGTCAAAACGGGCGGGATTGTGGCGCCGCGCCGGACGGATGGGGCCGGGCGTGCTGGTAGGGCGGGCAGCTGTGCGAGGGCAGCGGGCTGCGGGGCCGTCGCCGAATGACCGTTATCCTCCACGCCTGCAGAAAACACTCGAAAAGCGGGTCTCGTTCGCTTCTCGTGGAGGATAACGGTCAACTTTCGTGGATGCTCCCGATGGCCTCGACGAGCCCAGCCACGTCTTGCGTGGCCGCGGTGGCCGCGACGGGGACGCCTGCGGCGGCGAGCGCGCGCCGCGACGGCTCACCGAACGCGACGACGCGCACGTCGTCGCGCCACCCGAACAGCTGGGCGAACGCCCTCCCGACGGACCCCGACGTGACCACCACCACGTCGAATTGCCCGGAACCCCAGGCGCGAATGGCCTCGCCAGGCGCACTATCCAGCGCTGCCATGGTGTAGACGGGCACGACGTCGACCGCCCACCCCTTCGCGCGCAGCCCGTCGGCCAGCGTGGGGGAGGAGAGCTTCGAGCCTGGAATCAGCACTCGGCCGGGCCCCTCGGGGAAGGAAGCCGCCAGCGCACGTCCGCTCGATTCCCACTCCGGGACGAGATCGACGACGTATCCCGCCGCCTCGAGCGCCCTCGCTGTCACCGCTCCGACCGCAGCCACGCGCGCTCCTTCTGGCAGCCGGATCCCGCGCTTGGACAGGGATCGCACGGTGTTTGCCGAAGTCACGGCCACCCAGTCGGCGTCCCGCAGCGGCTGGCTGAGCGGCACATCCACCGCTTCCTGCACGGGCTGGCAGAACACCTCCGCACCCGTGGCCCTCAACCCGTCCGCGAGCGCCCCATCGGCGCGCGGCAGGAACACCTGCACCCCCGCGAGCGGCGTGTTCCCTCTCCAGAGCGAGGCATCGTCATGCAGGTTGGCTAGCCGCGACGGGCGCGTCGCATCCAGTTCGGCGACGTCGGCCGCGCCGCCGTCGAGCAGCGCGCGCACCACGTCGTCAGCCGCATTGCCAGTAAGCTGCCGCTCCACCAACACCGACGATCGCCCGTCGAGCGCGAACACCCCGGCGCGCAGCACACCGTCGGTTACCAGCGCCGCGATGGGCGCCGCACAGCCGCCGCCCAATCCGGCGAGCACCGCTCGCTCGGCTTCCACCGCCTGTCGGGCCTCGGCGTCGTTGACGGCGGCCAGGGTCTGCAGCACTTCGGCGTTGTCAGCGCGGCATTCGAGCGCCAGCGCGCCTTGGCCTGGCGCGGGCAGGATGGGGAGTAGTTCGTCGATCTGGTCTGCCATGCCCAACCGACGAAGCCCCGCCGCCGCAAGCACGACAGCGTTGAGATCGCCGTCGGCGACCCGCGCCAGGCGCGTGCCGACGTTGCCGCGGATGTCGACGTACTGCAGGTCGGGCCGCAGCGCGCGCAGCTGGGCAACCCGCCGGGGCGACCCGGTGCCCACCTTCGCGCCGGCGGGCAGATCGTCGAGCCGGCGCCCGGCGGCGCAGAGCGCGTCGTGGGGGCAGGCTCGCTCAGGTACGGCGGCGACGGCGAGCCCTGGCACTGCTGCGGTGGGGAGGTCTTTCAGCGAGTGGACGGCGAAGTCGCAGCGCCCGTCGAGGATGGCGGTGCGCAGCTCCGCGGCGAACACGCCGAGCGTGCCGAGCCTAGTGAGCGACCCACGCTCCACGTCGCCGCCGGTGCGGATGCGCACCAGCTCGACGGTGTGCCCGAGCGCCCGCAGTTGGTCAGCCACGAGCTCCGATTGGGTCACCGCTAGCAGCGACGCCCGCGTGCCAAGCCTCAAATGCATGCCAGCTCCTCACCGAATCCGTTGCGCGGCCTCAACCACCGGCCCGATGCCGTTGCCGTCGAGCCACGCGCCCACCACATCGACGCCAACCGACGCCGCCGCCTCCAGCACGGCCTCGCGCGCATCAGCGGCGATCCGCCCGGGCATCTCGTGGGGGATGGCGACGACGTCGCGGATGTGGCCGCTCAAATCCAGTTTGGGCAGCGCCGATGCATCCGCCGCCACCACCTCACGAGACGGCGCCTCCGCCCCGCCGTACGACAGCCGCAACACATGCACGCCCTCCACCCACGGCCACTTGCGCGAGTAGTGAGTGAGCGCCCGGGCGACGATGGCGTCGTCGCGCTCACCCATCAGCAGCCCAGATCCGACGGGGTCCGCGCCGAGTCCTGGGTGGTCGCTCGCCACCAGCACAACCTGCGATGGCGTGGTGGCCGCTGGCTCCGACACCGTCGCGCCCAGCCCCGCCAGCAGTCGCGCTGTCACCGCACCGGGGGTGGCGAGCACGACGCGATCGGCCCGCAACTGTCCATCACTCGTAGCCACGACGAACTCAGCGCCGTCGCGCTTCACCGCGGACACGGC
This sequence comes from uncultured Tessaracoccus sp., assembly GCF_947255005.1. Lineage (GTDB taxonomy): Bacteria > Actinomycetota > Actinomycetes > Propionibacteriales > Propionibacteriaceae > Arachnia. The sequence goes on from NZ_CAMYFI010000017.1 coordinate 25,219, forward strand.
GCATCCGCACCGTACCTCCAGCGGCGCCGCCAGCTCCTGGATCAGGCGGAACATCCCTCCGACGGGCTGCGCCACCGCCGCCTGCCCGGGGCGCCTGAGCGATGCCACCGCGCCCAACAGCGACCCCTCCGCCGCCAACGCCCCCAACAGCTTCGGCGCGAACACGTCGAGCCGCACATCCATCGGGTCCGAGCGGTACACGCCGCGCGTCAGCGGCGCCATGAGTTTCCGGACGACGCCTTGCCCCATGCGCGCCTCCGCAAGCTGGCCTGCGGTGGTGGCGTCGGCGCCGACGCTGCGATCGAGGCTCAGATCTCGCTCCACCTGCGCGCGCTCATCCGCGGTCAGTACCCTGAGCGCCGGGTCGTCGAGCGATCCCGGGATGCCCAGCACCCCGTCGGCGAGTGGCACGATGCAATCGCTCCACCACACGTGCGGCTGTCCGGCCGGCCCGGCCACTGTCAGGCCGAGCTCATCGCACAGCGCCTGCGCGGCCGCGCTGCGGGTGGCGAACGCCTCGGCTCCCGCGTCGACGCGCACCCCGCCCACCTCGACGGGCGCGATCATCCCACCCGGCGCGTTCGCCGCTTCGAGCACCACCACGTCGTGCCCGGAGTCGACGAGATTCCGCGCGGCGAGCAGCCCCGCCAGGCCGCCTCCGACGACAACGGCGCTCATAGTTCGTGGATGAGCGCGACGAGGTCGGTCAGCACGCTCGGGTCGGTGGTGGGAGGAACGCCGTGGCCGAGGTTCACAACGTGTGCGGGAGCGGCCTTGCCGCGCTCGACGACGTCGCGGGCATGGGCCTCCAGCGCGTCCCAGCCGGCGGCCAGCATGGCGGGGTCGATGTTGCCCTGCAGCGGCAGACCGGGCACGAGCTGGGCTGCCTCGTCGAGGGGCGTGCGGTAGTCCACACCGATGGCCTCGACGCCGCATTGGGCCATGTCAGGAAGGATGTGGCGCGTGCCGACACCGAAGTGAATGCGCGGCACCCGCCCCTCAACCGCGGCCAGCGCGTGTGCCGAATGCGGCGCGACGGAAGAGACGTAGTCCGCCCGGCTGAGCGCCCCTGCCCACGAGTCGAATAGCTGCGCCGCCCGCGCACCGGCGTCGACTTGCACCTGCAGGAACTGGCCCGACAGCTCCGCGCACCACGCGAGCAGCCGCTCCCACGAGGCGGGGTCGGCGTGCATCATGGTGCGGGCCGTGAGGTGATCGCGTGATCCCTTTCCTTCGACGAGGTACGCCGCCAGCGTGAACGGCGCGCCCGCAAACCCGATGAGCGGCACCTCGCCCAACTCGCCGACGAGCAGCCGCACGGCCTCGGTGATCGCCGACGGGTCGTCCATGCGGTGCGACGTGATCCGGTCCACGTCGGCTGCGCTGCGCACCGGCTCGTCGATCACGGGCCCCACGCCGGGCACGATGTCGACGTCGACGCCAGCCAACACCAGGGGCGTCATGATGTCAGAGAAGAAGATCGCCGCGTCCACCCCGTGCCGCCTGACGGGCTGCATCGTGATCTCGGCAGCGAGCTCCGGCCGCAGGCACGCCTCCAAGATGGTGGTGCCTTGGCGTACTTCTTTGTACTCCGGTAGCGAGCGGCCTGCCTGGCGCATGAACCATACGGGTAACCGACGGGGGCGGGCCCCGCTCAGGGCTTCGAGAAACGTGCTCATACTCCCTGATTCTGCCGTATTGCTTCAAGGTGGTTGAATGGACCCATATGTCTCTGCAGATTTTCTCTCTCGAACACCACCGTCACGGTCTGCCGGTGGTGGAACAGGCCGCAGCGAATGTCGACGGAGTCGCCGAGCGGATCGCCCACCACGACGGCGTGCGGGGGGTTGTTCTGCTACACACCTGCAACCGGGTTGAGCTGGTGCTGGAGGTAGACGACGCCGGCCTGGCAATCCCGTCCCTGCTGCGTGAACACTTCGGCGCAGAGTTCCCGTGGCGCATCTACCGAGGCGAGCAGGCCCTCGACCACATCTTCCGTGTGACCGCAGGGCTCGAATCCATGGTGATGGGGGAGCGCGAGATCGCTGGCCAGTACCGCCGCGCGCTGCAGGAGGCGCAGGCTAGTGGGCACGCCTCGCTCGCCATCAGCACCGCCATCGAGGAGGCGCTGCGGACTTCCAAGAAGGTGGCCAGCCACACGCACCTCGACGGCGCCGGGCGCTCGGTCGTCTCCGTCGGCCTGGATCTGCTCACCGTCGACGACTGGTCGGAGTCACGGGCGCTCCTCGTCGGCACCGGCAGCTACGCCGGCGCGGTGGTGGCCGCGTTGAAAGCCCGCGGGGTGCGCAGCATCGGCGTGCACTCCGCTACGGGCCGCGCGGCTTCGTTCGCTGACGCCCACGCCATCGATCCCGTCGACGACCTCTCCGACGCCCTCGGCGCCGCCGACGTGGTCGTCACCTGCCGCGGGCGGGGTGCAGTGATTGGCCCCGACGATGTCCGCTCCGGCATGAAGTTCCTCGACCTCGCGCTCGTCCGCGACGTCGACCGCGCGGTGGAAGCGGTACCCGGCGTGCAGGTGGTGAACCTGGAGACCGTCCAGCTGAACGTCGACCCGAAATACGACGGCGACCTCGCCACCGCTGAGCGTCTCATTGACGCCGGACGCACGGCCGCGCTGACGAAGATCCGCGCCCGCGTCGTCGACCCAGCCGTCACCTCCTTGCGTGAGACGGTGATGCACCTCGTCGAGGAAGAAACCGACCGTCTGCCGAATCGCCCGCTGACGAAGGAGGACGCCTCCCGGGCACTCGAGCGCCTCGCCGTCCGGCTGCTCCACATTCCCTCCGCGCGCGCCCGTGAGGCCGCGCAGTTGGGGCGCACCAACGAATATCTCATCGCCATGCATGAGCTCTACGGCATCGGAGAGCCACTCGCCGCGTACGAGGTGGAGGAGGGGCGCTGCCCCGTCACCGGACTCGGCATGGACGACGTCGCTAGCCAGAACCCCCAACGCACCATCGCATCATGAATATCGAACCTTATAGCGCCATCATGGTGGCCTCGTATGGCGGCCCCAACGAGCCCGACGACGTGTTGCCGTTCATGCGCAACGCCACCCGCGGCAAGGGGATTCCCGACGAGCGCCTCTTGGAAGTCTCCGAGCACTACATGCTGTTCGGCGGTAAGTCGCCCATCAACGAATTGAACGCACAACTCGTCGACGCGCTCCAGGCCGAGCTGCACCGTCGCGGCGCCGACGTGCCCGTGGTGATCGGCAACCGCAACTGGGAGCCGTACATGGTAGATGTGGTGCGCGAACTCGTCGACGGTGGGCACGAACGGGTGCTCGCCGTCGCGACGAGCGCGTACCAGTCGTACTCCAACTGCCGGCAGTACCACGAAGACCTCGTGCAAGCCTGCGATGAGCAGCCCATCGTCGTCGACAAGCTGGACCCCTTCTGGTGGGCCCCCGAGTTCGCGAGCGCCAACGCCCGGCGCGTAGTCGCCTCGTGGAGGAAGCTTCGGGAGCGGATCGGCGACGGGAAAGCCCGCCTGGTGTTCGTCACGCACTCCATCCCGGTGGCGATGGAGGAGCGCTCCGGCCCGGGTGCGCCGTCGCCGCTGTATCAGGCGCAACACCTCCAAGTGGCGCAACAGGTGGCGGAGCTCGCCGCCGACGAGCTGGGTGAGGCGCTCACCTGGGATCTCGCCTTCTGCTCCCGCTCCGGGCCGCCGCACGTGCCATGGCTGGAACCCGACGTGAACGACCACCTCGAGGCGATCATCGACGAGGTAGACGGCGTCGTCGTAGCCCCCATCGGTTTCATCGCCGACCACATGGAAGTGGCCTTCGACCTCGACACCGAGGCCGCCAAAACCGCCCGCAGCTTGGGGCTCGCCTACGAGCGTGCGGGCACCGTTGGCGTGGACGACGAGTTCGTCGGCATGCTGGTGGATCACATCGAAGACGCCGCTCGGCGTGCCAGCGAGGGCAAGCCGGTGGATGAGTACTGTCATTTCGCGGGCGGCACGTGCTGCCTGCCACCCCAACGTCCCACCCGAACAGGAGCACCATCGTGAAGCACCCCAGCCGCGACGAGCGTGACGAGGAAAACGTCGACTACAAGGCCATTAACCGCGGATCGCACTACTCCATGCACGCTGTGTTCGCCACGTGCATGCCGCTCGCCAGCGACGCCGATGCGCAGGCGACCGCGCTGCGCGAAGAGATCGAAGCCACCGGCGTGACCATCCGCGGCTTCTACGACGTCAGTGGGTTCCGCGCTGACGCCGACCTCATGGTGTGGATGCTCTCCGACGATCCCCACGCACTCCAGCGTGCCTACCACACCATCCGCAATAGCGAGCTGGGTGCGGCGCTGGGGCCGGTGTGGTCCGCCGTCGCCGTGCACCGCGCCGCTGAGTTCAACAAGGCGCACGTGCCGAGCTGCTTCGCCGGGATCGCGCCGCGCCCCTGGGCGACGGTGTACCCGTTCGTGCGCAGCTACGACTGGTACGTGCTCGACGATGCCCACCGCTCCAAGATGTTGCGCGAGCACGGCATGGCAGGGCGCGAATATCCCGACGTGATCGCGTCGACGATGTCCGCTTTCGCCCTCGGCGACTACGAGTGGATCCTCACCTTCGAAGCCGACGAGCTCCACCGCCTCACGGACGCGATGCGCCACCAGCGCGGGGTCGAGGCGCGCCTGCACGTGCGCGAGGAGACGCCGTTCTTCACCGGCCCGCTCGTCACCCTCGACGAGTGGGTCGCCCGCCAACCGCGCGCCTGACGCCCTCCTGCTGGCCGGGCCTCCGTCGGGCATACGTAACCTGTGCGGCTCAGTTCCGGATCAAGTGTCACTTGCCCAGCTGCGACGAGGCGCCGTCGGGAGACAGGTGACACTTGATCCGCTCAGTTGCCGCACAGGTTGCACCTGCTGGGGCGAGCCCAGCACCCGTCAGACAGGCACAGGATAGATCAAGTTCGTGGTGGGTAGACGAGCCACCAACTTGATCTATGATTCGGCGTCGGCCAGCCACGCATCGGGTTGGTAGATGCAGGTGGGGTCGGAGGCGAGCGGGTCGCCCAGCATGGCGTGGGCGCGGGCCCTCGAGCCGCCGCAGATCCAGTTGAAGTCGCACACGCTGCACTTGCCGGAATAGCTCGACGGGTCGCGCAACGCCTGCATCATGGGCGCGTTCGAGTAGATGTCGTGGAACGACTGCTCCTTCACCGATCCACAGCGATACGGCAGGAATCCCGACGGGTACACGTCGCCGATGTGATCCACGAACGCAAAGCCCCGGCCCGAGTTCACCCCGATGGGTGGGCGGGGCGGACGTCGATGCGTCACCTCGCCCAGCAGCCGGTCGGTCTCGGCCATCAGCCACCGGTGCAGCTCGCCGCGCTCGGGCATGGGGAGCCCGGCCTGGCGGGCCTCGTCGCGCTGGATCGCCACGCGACGGTAGTTCGGCGCCTCGGTGACCTTCACCGCGATGCGGTCGGAGACATCGTGCAACCAGTGCAGCACGTCCTCCATCTGCTCCGGGTCGAGGGGCTCGAGGTTCGAGCCGCGCCCCATCGGCACGAGGAACAGCAGGTACCACATGTGCGCCTGCATGGCGATGGTGTTCGCCAGCAGCTGCGGCAGTTCCTGCAGGTTGTTCTTGCAGATCGTGGTGTTCACCTGGAAGCGGAATCCATGCTTGACAACGAGTTTTGCTGCCTGCATCGTGGCGTCGTAGGTGCCTGCGATGCCGCGGAATGAGTCGTGCGTGGCGGCGGTGGCGCCGTCGAGGGAGAGCGAGAACGCCTTCACGCCGGCCTCGCGCACGGACGCGAGTCGTTCGTCGGTGAGCAGCGGAGTCACCGACGGCGACAGCGCGATCGGCAAGCCGATGCTGGTGCCGTATGCGATGAGCTCCTCCAGATCGGGTCGCTCGAACGCGTCGCCGCCGGAGAGGATCACGATGGGGCGAGGCGTACCGTAGGACGCGAACTCGTCGAGCAATTTCTTGCCCTCGGCGGTGGTGAGTTGGCGGGGGTCGGGCTTCGTGAACGCGTCGGCGCGGCAATGCTTGCACGCCAGCTGGCAGGCCCTGGTCACCTCCCACACGATGACGTGCGGTCGCTCGCCGGCGTCGTGATGCAGGGTACGAACGACGCCCTTGCGGGCCTCGTGAGGATGCGAACCAGGATGCGCAGACATGTCCCCGACGATAACCGCCTGCCACCGGGGCACCTGAAGCGGGGTCCGCTACCGGGGACGCAAGACAGTCCTGCCGCACATACTGAGCAAGGAGGGAGGGGGCCACAACAGGTCTCCTGCATGGTGTTATGATGACCGCACTTCTTCGGAGGCGGATGGCGTCATCGAAGATGCCCCTAGCCAGGGAATTCCGGTGAGAATCCGGAGCTGTCGCGCAACGGTATGGCCAAGAGCTAAGCCCGATCACTGGCGAAGGGCTGTGTATTTCCCGGTCGCGCGAAACGACCCTGACAGGAAGTTCAGACATTGCCCGTTCCTGAACGTGACGAATCGCCCAGGCAGCGCTTGGCCGCGAGACGTCGTCGGCTGTTCGGACGCATCCTCGTGCTTGCGGTGCTGCTGATGGTCTCGCCTGCCCTCACCATTGCGTTGGGCCCTGCGGGAGTGCCGATCCCAGAGGTGCTCGGGGTGATTGCGAGCCACATCCCTGGGTTGGACGTGGACATCACTTGGTCGCAGACGGCTGACGCTATCGTCTGGCAGACCCGGGCGCCCCGCATCGTTGGGGCGGTGGTGGTAGGCGCCGTGCTAGGCACGTCTGGGGTCGTGTTACAAGCCATTGTCCGAAACCCTCTCGCCGAGCCGTACGTGCTGGGAGTCAGCTCAGGAGCGTCCACGGGAGCAGCGGTCGGCATGGTCATCATCGGGACGACGAGTGCTGTTGGCGTCAGCGGGCTGGCGTTCATTGGTGCACTGATCGCCACCGGTTTGGTGCTTCTGATCGGAGGGCGCCAGGGCTCGTCGTTGCATCTTGTGTTGGGCGGTCTGGCGGTCGGTTTTGGGTTTCAGGCCGTGACCAACCTCATTGTGTTTTCATCAGGAAGCCCAGAGACGTCGAGAGCCGTGATGTTTTGGATGCTCGGATCTCTCGGGCGGATCTCGTGGAGCGATCTCCCGGTGGTGAGCGTGGTTGCTGTGGTACTCGTCGCGCTGATGATGCTCTTCGGCCCGGTTCTCGATGCCCTGAGTAGCGGAGATAACACGGCACGCTCCGTAGGGGTGGAGCCTGGACCTGCCCGGGCAATCCTGTTAGTGCTCGTCTCGGCCGCAGTGGGTGTCGCGGTCGCGACAGCGGGGAGCATCGGGTTCGTAGGGCTCGTGATCCCGCACATGATGCGTTCTTTCGTCGGGCATTCGCACCGCATGTTGGTGCTCGCGAGCGCTCTCGCGTCCTCACTGTTTCTCGTCTGGGCGGACGCGTTCGCCCGCATTGCTTTCGCCCCCGCCGAGCTGCCTCTGGGCGTTGTCACTGGACTCGTCGGGGCACCCATCCTCGTTGTACTCGTACGTCGATTGGCTCCGGGTCGCTGAAGCCAAACAACAACTATCGAAAGGTTCAACAATGACGAAACGATTGCTGGTACCACTGGCGCTACTCTCCCTGGCCGTTGCCGCGTGCGGCACATCTGCGGCTGACAAAGCAAATCAGGCCGCCTCGCAAGCGAGCGAGCCGAGCGCATCCACCTCGCAAGCCAGCGAGCCGAGCGCGGCGACGGGGTTTCCTGCGCGTATCACCAACTGCGGCCATGAGCTGACAGTTGAAAAGGCTCCGGAACGCGTGCTGATGTTTTCCGGAACAGCGGCACCTGTGTTGGATGAGCTGGGTTTGTTGGACAAGGTGACGGCGCACGCCGGTGCGCAGAGGTTTGGCGAGGCAGCCGGCGACCTCGATCAGAAACTCAGAGCCATCAAGCAGGTTTCCAGTGAGGAATTGGAGACTGGAGGCGCCTCGATGTCCACCGAGGCGATCCTCGCTGTCAACCCAGACCTCGTGCTCGCCTACGACCAAGGCGTTGATCGGGAGGCCCTTGCCAAACTGGGGATCCCGTTCTACTCACCGGAAGCGCTGTGCCCCAATTATGAGGTCAAGCAGGCATCGTGGGAGCTGGTGGACGAGGAGTTTGAACGGATTGCCACCATCTTTGGGGTGACCGATCGCTTGCCGCAGGCGTTGGAGCGCCTGCATTCGCAGGTCAATGAGCTCCAGCAGCACAGCGACGCCGTCGCTGGTTCGACTGGGGCGGCGTTGTACGTCACCCCAGGATCGTCCACCTTCTACGCGTACGGGACCTCGTCGATGGTGCAGCCAATCTTCTCGGCGGTGGGGCTGAAGAACTCATTCGACGACGAGACCACCCGGGTGTTCGACATGACGATGGAGACCTTGCTGAAACGGGATCCAGAGTGGATCGTACTGCTTTCCCAGGACGCGACCGAGCAGGAAGCGAAGGACACCTTCATGGGGTTCCCCGGCGTGGATGCGCTGCAGGCGGTAACCAAGAACCAGGTTGTTGTCTTGCCATTCGCGCTGACTGACCCGCCAAGCAACCTCTCGGTTGAGGGTGCTGTGCGACTTGCGAAGGCGTTGCATCAGTAGTGCTCGACGTTCGAGACGTTCGGATCGAGCGTGGTGGGAAGGTCGTGCTCGATGGGGTGAGCCTCGTGGCACGCCAAGGCGAGACCGTCGGCATTCTAGGGCCGAACGGTTCGGGCAAGTCTTCGCTCCTGCTGGCTCTGCAAAAGGCGTTGCAGATGAGGGAAGGGCAGGTTCTCCTGGACGGCACCGACGTGCAATTGCTTGGGCGACGCGCGATCGCTCAAGCAATTGCCGTGGTGGCGCAGGAAACGGGGACGACGTTGCCGCTTTCGGTGCGCGACTCCGTGATGCTCGGGCGTCTCGCGTCGTCTGGGATCCTGCGTTACGGCGCGTCTGCAGAGGAAGGTATCGTCGAGGAGGCGCTCGAGAGGGTGGGGCTCGCCGGCTACTCGGAGCGGCTCATCACACAACTCTCAGGAGGGGAACGGCAGCGCGCGCTGATAGCCCGGGCCATCGCACAGCAGGCTACGCATCTGCTTCTCGACGAACCCACGAATCATCTGGATTTGCGTCACCAATTCGCGCTACTCGACCTGATCGCCTCCCTCGATTGCGCCACCGTGATTGTGCTGCACGACCTGAATCTTGCAGCGCGCTGCTGCGATCGGCTACTCCTACTCGACGAAGGGCAGCTCGTCGCGGCGGGGACACCCGACGAAGTACTGCAACCGGCCCTGATCGAGCAGGTGTACGGGGTCTCGGTGGAGCGAATTGAGAGCGGGGGGAAGGTGCATCTCATCTTCGGACCTCCCCGCAGCAGCACTTCAGCCTGATGTTTGTTACTGCAGGATGCCACCGCGAGCATCACGGCTGGCCGATGATCCGGGAGACGCGGTGAGGATCATGATGCCTTCGACGATTCCCCAGATCGAGCTTATGAATGCGAGGAATCCGAAGGACAGCACAGTGATGAGCAACTGCGTGATGGCCTTCCCCGTGTAGCCGAGGTAGAAGTTGTGGATGCCGAAGGCGCCCAGAAAGATGGCAAGCAGACCAGCGGCCACCTTCGACTTGGTGCTGGGCGCCATGTTGCTGTACGGCCCCGGCTGGGCGGCGTAGCCATAGGGCGGTGGCGCACTCGGGTCGTATCCGGGCTGGGAAGCGTAGGGCTGCGGAGCGTAGGGCTGAGGCATCGCCACCGACGCGTCGCTATGGGCCTGGAGAGGTTGACCCATCGGGTCCGTATACCCGGCGGCATAGGGTGCGACGGGTTCCGGGCCGCGCGGCATCGGCTCCTGGAAGCCGCTGGGAGGTGCAGGCATCTCGAACTGAGGCGGCGCGGCAGGCGCGGGCGTGGGGCTCGGCGTCGGTGTGGGTTCAGGGGCCGAGTTGTCGGTGTATGGAGCCGTTGCCTCTGTCTCAGGGTCGGACTCGACTGAGTCGACATCGTCCCACGCGTCCTGCTCCTCGGACGAGGCGTAGGGGTCGTCGTAGGGATTGCTGCTCATCGGTTTCCTCCCGTTGTGTACAAGAACTCTTCCCCCCATGGTACGGCGTCGACGGTAATGCACGCGCATCGTGCGTTGCGCGCCGCAGCTACTGGTGCGTACCGACGTTGGAATACGACGGCGCGCCCCCGCTCGGCACGCTCACCTGTACGCGCTCGTCGGTGACGTGGCACGCATGCGAGGGCACGGCGCAGCGGCTGCGAGGGGCAGAAGACGTGGGTGCGTGGGCGCCATTGTGTCAGGTGAGGTTAGTGCGTCTTGTCCGCGGGGAGGTCTGGAGACAGCACCACGAGGCGCTCATTGATGGTGGCGAGTAGCGCGGCGGTCTCATCGTCGAGCTGGCGCATTGCCGCGCGCCGCTGAGAACCCCGTCGCGACGTCCACGCGAGCTCCCCGCGCATCCGCAGGGACGCTGCCTTCTGGCGCCACACTCTTGCATCCTCGGTATCCGGGAAAGCCTCGTCGACGGCATCCGCGCACGCCTCGATGGCGTCGATTTTGGCGTCGAATCGCACCTTCATGCTCGTGCTGTGGAGCGCGGACTTGATGTTGTCGACGGTGGCCTTCGCCGCTTCGGTGATTTTGGGCGCGTCTTTGAGTGCCGCGAGGAGGGCCGCCGACGCAGCCAACGCGCTGGTGGCGGCTTTGATGACGGGGACTGGATTGGCCATTGCCTAATCCTACGGGGTAGTGCCGAATCGGGAGGGAGGAGCGCTCAGGCGTCGTCTGCGGCGATGTCCGCGCCGGCCCAGCGAACGACCTTCCAGCCGTCAGCGGTTGACCCTTCCAGCACGATCCATTCCGTATTGTGCAAGGGCTGGGCGGTTTCGAGGTTGAGCGCTGGGGTGATGGTGAGCCCGAACACGCGTATGGCGGCACCGTGGCTCACCACTGCCGCGACGTCGTGCCCCGCGGCCTCAATCTCCTGCACGGCACCGGAGTAACGGTCGAGAAATTCGCGGGCGGTCTCGCCTCCCGGCAGGCCGACATCGAGGTTGTCGGGCGCCCAGCTTTCCAGCACTGCGACGTAGCGCTTCCAATCCGGGCTCATCTCATCGTCGCCTGCCGAGATTTCGGTGAGCCCCTCGAGCACGGTGGGGGTGAGCCCAAGCTTGTCAGCGAGTGGTTCCGCCGTCTGCTTCGCGCGCGTGAGGTGAGACGTGTAGAGCGCCTCGATGGGCTCATCCGCAATACGCTCGACGAGGTCTCGCGCCTGCTGGAGACCGAGCTCGTTGAGCGGCGCCCCCGGCGCTTGCGTGTCAAGAAGATGCTGCACGTTGGAATCGGTTTGTCCGTGACGAATGAGAATGAGGCGCATGATGCCAGGGTACTCAAGCTGTGGCGGAAGCGTTCCTTCGTTGCCGAATTGGTCAGAACTCGGCAATTTCCCCGCAGCAAAGCGCGTGTGCTACTGTTTCTCGGCGGACCAAATGTGTCCCACGCGCGAGTGGCGGAATGGCAGACGCGCCGGCTTCAGGTGCCGGTGCCCGCAAGGGCGTGGAGGTTCAACTCCTCTCTCGCGCACGGAACAAAACCCCGTCTGACTAGGCAAAACACCGAATCAGGCGGGGTTTTTTCGGCCCTTCCCCCACTTTTCCCCCACTTCAGTTTTTCGACCCCCACTTTTGCGTGCATGATGAGGGCATGGCTGACGACAAGGACAAGGCGACCCCTGACTTGCACATCGGCGCGGTGCAGTTGGTGCTGTGCGCAGTGTTCGGACTGCTTGGTGCCGTGCTATTCCCCGAACTGTCAGGCTTGGGCAGGGTCGCGTTCATCTTGGCCATGTTCCAGGCCGGCGCAGGTGTCGGTGCACTGGTTGCGGCCCACCATCGCGACGACAGCCTCGGGTATGTCCCGGCTTAGCACTCGGAGCTATCACCGCCGCGACGCTCTAGGCCTTATTTGCGGCGGCTGCTTTCGCCTTGGCAATGACGCGGCAGACACTCGAGACGTGGGCGATTCCTGCGGCCCGCCCCAGTTCCGCAAGTGTCGCCACCTTCGACTCATGTAGGCGTGCCAGCAACAACCCCCGGGCGGTCGCGGCGTTGTTGTACTCGGTCTCGGCATCCTCCAGTCGCTGGGTAGCCGCCCGGACGGATTCCAGCGCGGCGGCTTTCGTGTTCGGTGTCGTAGTCATGCCCCCAGTGTAGCACCACCTGCTAACACTTGGGGGCCGTCTGCTTGACGTACTGATTAAGCAGACGGCCCGGGTGGTGTCAGGTGTCAGGTGTCAGGCGGCGAGCAGCTCCTCCTCCCTGTCAGCCTTGCGCACGGCATCAGCGGCCACCGTCAAGTAGACGTAGGCATAGTTCTCGTTTATTGGGTCCACATCCCACACGGCATCGGCCCCGACCTGCTCAATCAGGGTCCGGGCTTCCTTAAGGCTCAGCTTCAGCCGCATGTACTCAGCCAGTCGGTAGAGGCCGGGCTCGATTTCGGCTTCGAGGATTAGCGGAGTGTGTGCGAGCTCCTCTTCAGTGAACAGGCAAGCGGTGGCGTAAGGGCGGCGCACGGGCTCGCCGGACATGTGGAGGGGAAAGTCGTAGGTCATGGTGGCAACGGCCGGGAGTTCGAGGCCGGGCTCAGCGGTTGCGGTCTCGAGGCCAATCAGTACAGCGGTGATGGTTTCGGGGTTCATGGTTTCGTCCTTCCTTCTGGTTCTAGTATAGCACCCCCTGCTAACTTTTCTGAGTGTTTGGGCGAAGTACGCGGCGAATTGTCCGGTCACTACACCCCAGCCGCCGCCCAATCCGCGCATAACTCCAGCCATCCGCTCGCCACTGCCTCGCCCGCTCGACATCGTCCGGCGTCAGTAACGAGGGCCTGCCCAGTACTACACCCTCGCGGCGTCGGTGTTCGAGGGCCTCACGTGTCCGGGCGCTGATGATTGCCCGCTCCCACGAGGCCACCGCGCCAAGAATCGAGCGTGTCAGTTCTCCGGTCGGGCTGTTGTCGCGGGTGTCTATGCTGCCGTCGAGGGCGCGGATACTGATACCCCGCTCCAGCAGCTCGTGGGTTGCAGCCAGCAAGTCGGGCAAACTCCGAAACGCGCGGTCGAGTTTGGTGACGAGCACGACATCACCGGGGGCCGCGACATCGAGCAACTCACGCATTGCCGGACGGTCGAGCAGTGGTGTGCCTCCGCTGACGCCGGTATCTGTCCAGCAGCGCCTCGCCCCTGCTGTGGTGAGTGCGTCCTGCTGAGCCTCGGCGTGCTGGTCGAGCGTGGATACCCGGCAGTAACCCCAAGCGATGGAGTTTTGGCCGGTTGAGTTTTGGCCAGCGTTTCTGCCGGGTTCGGGGCTGCGTGGTTTGTCGGTCATGGCTCTACAGTGTCGGTCTGCGGCACATACGAACGTTTTTGTCCCATTTGTCCAACAAGCCCGGACAAACCGGACAAAGAAGGCCCCCACCCAAGCAAGGGACCACGGACTCGCTCAGGTGGGGGCGGCTATAGGGGCGGCGGTTACTGCGTGGTGAACCGGTCGCGGATGGTGACGTGCGAGAACCCGGAGAGGCGAGCAACCTGTCGCAGGGGCACACCGGCGCGAAGGGCAGAGTCGATGGCGCTGTCTTGCTGTTGCTCGGCCTCCTCTCGATGGCGTGTTGCCTCAATCAGGGCGAGGGTTGCGGTCGCGTGCGCCTCGGCTGTGCGAACCACACGCGGGTCGATGGTGCTCATGATGGCTCCTCCAGTGTTACTACGGTGGTGGCTGGGTTATGGCTTGCAGGGTGCGGTTACGCGGAACACGGCACCGGCGAGGGGTAGCGGCGCACCGACCACCGCTACCCCCGAACATGCGAGGATGGCGGCGGTCACTGCGATAGCGGCTACACACCCGCTTCCGGCAGGTCAGGCTTCGGCTTGTCCGGGGTCGGCTCAGGCGTCGGCTCCGGCTTCGGCGTAGGCGTAGGCTTCGGCTCATCCGGCTTATCCGGCGTGCGTTCGTTCACCACGGTAAGCGTGCGCACGAGGTCAGTGTCATCGTCCGTGGTCTGCGGCTCGACGGTCACGGGCTCGGTCAGCAACTCGTAACCAGCCGGTGCCTCGGTCTCTGTCATGGTGCTGGTGATGCTCGCGGCCTCGCACTGATTCCCCAGTAGCACGTTCGGGTTCCAGACGGCATAGGTCATAGCCCCGGACTCGTCACTGGTTACCGTCGCAGTTGAGGTGTAGCGGGCAACGATAGCGGCGCGAGCGTCGGTGTCCTGCTGCTTCTCGGCCTCGGTCATTTCGGGCGGGTCGATGAAGGCGCTAGCAGAAACAGCCTCGTACATGGCCTTGTGCGCAGTCACCCAGTCCGCGTAACTGATGCTCGGGTCCATGGTGCGCTCGAGGGCGTCCAGTCCGGCCCGCTGTGCTGCGGCAAACTCAGCGGCGGCTTCACCCATGCCCTCCGCAATCTCGGCGCGCTTGGTCAGAGCCTCGCGGTATTCGCCTGCCTCGTCCGAATCTCGCCACGACTCCATGTACAGGGCCTGGCGCTCGGGCTCGGCGTTGTACCAGTGGCTCCAGTCCTGAGTCGGCACCGTGACCTGCTCGAGCTTGTTCCGGGTCTCGACAAATGGGGCGATGCGCTTGAGGTATGCGTCCTCGCCGGGTCTAGCATCCAGGTGCTCCTCAAAGATTTCGTAGTACCGGTCGGCGGGCACGATTACCGAGCCATTGGGTGCGGCCACGTCGAAGGTTGCGCCTGCGAGCGGCTGGCCGTCGGTGTCGGTCTTGGTGGCCTTGACCACGGCAACACAGGGGCGCGGGTCGGAGGCTTGGGCAGTCTGCGGAACGGCTGCAATCGTCGCTGCACCGGTGGCCGCGATAGCAAGGGCGGCGGCGGTCAGCTTCTTAATGGTGGTCATCTGTGTATTCCTTTCGGTCAGTAGGTAGAGGGGACGGACTGCACAACATGGCGGCATCAGTCCCAGAGGTCATCGGCGGGCGGTGGCGGTTGCTCCACCAGTGCGGACAAGTCGGTCGACGGGGTGCCGTTGGTGTCGCTGTCGAGGGTGAACTCGGCATCCTCGAATGGGTCGAACTCGGCGGGGGTGGTTTGGTTGCCGAATGGGTCGAGCACCACGGCCTGCCATTCCGGCTCAGCGTTCGGGTCTTTGATGCCTGTCCATGGGGTTGCCTCGGGGACACCGCGCTCGACCAGCAGCTCAGGAATCGTGCGAGCGGGCGCGTAGGCCACCCGCATACCCCGGGCTTGTCCGCCGTCTGCTGCAATGACACCGAGGCCACGGCTGCGTCCATCATCAAGGGTGCGGATTGCTTCGTCCACGTACACCGCTGTCTCGCCGGGAAACAGCATCGTCAGCGCTTCACGGCTCGGTGGCTTGCCCGGTGCACTGAGCTGTACGCCACTGGTCAGGTTGCTGCGCATTTCGCCGGACACAATCGAGGCGTCCGGGCGTTGGAGGCCGATGCTCAGATGGATACCGACAAACCGAGCCTCGCGCGCAATCCGGCCAGTAATCGAGGCAATAATGGAGCGGGCGGCGTTACGCTCGTTTGCCTCAGTCACGTACGGATGGTCTTTTTCTAGCCCCTTCGGTACCGGCTCCTGCATCACGAGGCTGCCGTACTCGTCCACAATCACCGTCGTGGGGTGTATCCGCTCCGCACGCCGGACTTCGGGGTTCAGGTCGCTCCACTTCACCTCGCCGTACTGCTGGAGCACGGACTTGCGGCGGGTGACCTCGGCATAGACGCGCTCCATGACGGCCTGCGCAAGAGGTAGCGAGTCCGCCCACGCCACCGTCCACGGCTTGATTGCGGCGAAGTCGAGCCCGGCCTTGGTCGGGTCTACGACGATAACCTCATGGCCGCGCATCAGGGCCTGCGTCACCCAAGTGAGCAGCAGGATGGTGTTGTGGGTGGGGACGAAGCCCTCGGTCAGGTAGGTGTGCCGGGGGTTGTCCACGAGCACGCACCGCATCGGGGTGACCATGCCAGTGGGGTAGGCGTCCACAATGTAGAGCTGCTCCTCCTGCATCCTGCGCACGCGCTTGCCGGTTCGCTTGGCTTTCCTGCCCTGTGAACGCACAAGCCACGTCGCACGCTCGGCTGCCTCCTCACTGTCGAACTCCCACACGGTCGCGTCAGGGTCGAGGTTATGGCTTGCCAGCAGGTCGGCCAGCTCCCGCTCTCGCTGCTCACGCTCACCTTGCTGGTGGAGGTCGAGTACGTACCCGTCGTATATCTCGTGGTACCACATATCCGGCAGCGAGATACTCACGTTGTGGCCCATCTGGAGCATCTGCTGGAGCTTGCGTGTGGTGCGCACCATCCGACGACCAAGCCGTGGCCCTTCCACGAGGCACCGGAGGGCTTCATCGACTGGATACAGCGTCTCCCCATTCGGCCCCTCAATGGTCTGGATGAGGTCGGCGGTCTCGAGGTCTCCGATTTCGTTGAGGTCAAAACATACGAGGCGGGAGATGTCGGAGGCCGTCGCGTAGGTGCCCGGGGTCGTGGCCTTGATGACTTTTCTGACTTTGTCCCAGTCTGATTTGTCCATGTGCCTGCGGTATTTCCAGAGCCAGTCCCGGTGCTCGGGCTTCTGGAACTCCTCGTCGTCCACAACCCACAAATGGTCGCCGGAGCACTCCAGCACCTGCCCGTCGTCCAGCACCACCTCCCAGATTTCGTAGTCGCGGGTGTCGCTGAATGCCACGATTTTGGTCGGCAGCAGTCCCTCGTCGTACAGGTAGTCGCCCACCTCGAGGTCACCCCAGCGCGCCCAGCCGTCAGGGAAACGCTCGGATACGGGCACAGGCACACGCGAGTACAGAGGCTGCGACTTGCCAGAGCCGGTCGGTCCCACCACGAGTCCGTGTGGCCCGGCTGCCAGGTTGATGCTGACCGGTTCGCCATCACTGCCCAGACCGACGGGGAGTTCTGCCCAGTCATCGGGGCGTACGGCATCAGGCAGGATGTCCGCAAGCGGCACAAGGTCGGGCAGGCGTTCGGGTGCGCCATAGACAAGGAACACTCGCTCATGTTGCGGGTCGTCGGTCACACGCCAGCCAGACGTGCCACCGGGAATCACCGAGGTGATGGCCTCTGTCCATGTCTTGATGCGCTTGTCTGCGTTACCCATGGTCGGGGCGCGGTCAACCACGACGAGCGCAATGTCGCCGTCTTCGTCGTAGCCCAGCACCACGTCGATGTCCCACGGGCGCACACCGATGTGGTCAGCCAGACGCGCCCGGAGCTTGCGGGTGGGGCCGTCAAGCAGAGCCGTGACTGCGCGCCTTGCCCAAGCATCGAACCGTACGAGGCTCAACCCTTCGCGTCCGAGGGTGGCGTCGAGGCGCTCCCCGTCGGTCGGGCGGATGTCGCGGGCAAGGGTCAGGTGCCGCTCGGGTCGAGGCCGCACCACCCAGCGACCGTCGACCACGTCGAGGCGGGCGGGGACGGCACCGAGTCGTTCCTCGCTGGCCGTGATGATTTTGTCCCAGTCGCGCGCGGGTTCAGCATCCGGCGGCAAGGTCAGGCGGGTGGGTGCCTTGGCCTCGATGCGCTCGGGCGGAATCAGTCCGTCGGTGTTCCTGCCGTTGCGTTCGGCCCATGCAATCAGCGCGGCGTGCCCTTTGCTCAGGCTGCCGTACAAGGTGCGCAGGTGTTCGTCGCCCTCGTCCATGCGTGCCATGTCGCGGCGGGTGTAGGCATTCCAGACGGCCTCGAGGAACTCGTCCTCGTTGAACTTGTCGCTGCGCTTGCGTCGCTTCAGCATGATGTCACCAGCCCTCCATCACGTCGGAGTCGATGCTCGGGTGGCGGGGCTGTGGCTCGTCAATGCCGGCAATCAGGCCTCCGGTTTCGGCCATAGTTGCGCGGGCGTTGGCGGTGGCGACACTCACCGGGGCCAGCACGATGCGGTTAGCCGAGGCACTGGCGACCTCATACTCAGGCATCATCTGCGCCACCAAGCCATCGATGCGGTCGAGGCGGGCAACGGTGGCGCTGTGTACGCGGCCTATGGTGATGGTGCCGTCGTCTGCCACAACCGGGGCCGAGTCGAGGATGCGCTCCTCTGCGATACCGAGGACAGCGGCCAGCGAGGAGGCAACGGCTCCGAGGCGCTGCTCTTGTACCGAGCCCGTGTGTACCTGTCGCCATGCTGCGGTGCCCAGTGCGGCGGCGGCAACGGCGAAGGCGGCGTACGTGCCCACGGTCAGCAGGCCACCGAGTACGACGACTCCGGCGGCAATCGGCCAAAACAGACGCGGCAGGTTGCCGAACATGGACACCGGGCGAGGGCAAGCCCAAGCCTTGACCATGGGCTCCACACTGACGAGGCCGAGGACACCGATAGGCACGATGTACAGCCAGTCGGTCGGGGTCAGCAGGGTGGTGACGACGCCGATACCCAGCGGCACCACGGAGTACACGTATCCGGTGCCGGTCGATGTGCCGTAGCGGTAGTTGTCGTTGAGGGTGCCGATAGCGATACGGCCAATGAGCCACGTTACGGCAATGGCTCCGAGGATGATTGCGAACATTTGAGTGGTCCTAACTGGTTAGCGGTTACAGGTAGTAGTGGTGGTTAGCTCGACGCCGTTACTGAGTTCGACATCGATTTGCACGGGTTTGTGGGGTTCGGCGGGGGTGACGTGGAACCGCTCGAACGTCGTGTCGGGGTAGCCAAAGATTGGGGACTGGCGGCTGCTGTTGACGGTGCCGACTGCTCGAATACGCAGGTCTTCGTTCACCGGCTCGACACTGACCATGAGCTTGCCGTCGTGGCGGCAGACCGTGCGGATAGTGGGCGAGGCAGCGGGGGTAGCGGTACAGCTTGCGGTCAGCATCAGTACGGCCATGGCGAGGGTTGCAGTTGTCGTGGTCTTCATCGGAGTGCTCCTAGTGCGGCGTTGAAGGTTGAGCAGGAAATCTGCGTGTACTTGGCCTGCTTCACACCGACCAAGCAACGGGCTGCGGCGGATGCGAACCGTTCGCTGGGCTTGTTGTAGTAGTTGCCCGCCCGGTAGCCAGCCTCAGTGGTGCCCAGTGCGCGGTAGTGAGCGGCGCGGGCTTCGGCAGAGGCGGGATAAACATGCAGGTGGGCGATTTCGTGGACGGCCAAACCAACGATTTGCTTGTCGGTCGCGCCCCCCTTCCGTGCGGCCTTAATGTCAACGGTTGCCCAGAGGCGCAGGTTGTCGCGGCTGCCATCGGGGAGTTCGCGCCAACGTCCCCTCGCCTTACCCTGTCCAAACGAGCCAGTGGGGACGCATTCGAGGACGGCACCAGCTGGGGCGGCGAGGTAGGTTTGTGCTTCTGCCCAGACCTGAGCGCAGGACAGGCGCGACTTCGACTTCTGCTTCGGCTTGGTCGCCTTGGCCTTGGCGGGGGCTGCGTTCTTCTTCGCTGGCTTCGACTTGGCGGGGGTCGCGGTCGCCTTCTTGGTCGACTTCTTCGGCTTGCTCGTGGCCTTGGTCTTCTTCACCTCTGGCTTCGGCTTGGTCGCCTTGGCCTTAGTCGCGGCGGGCTTCGGGGTTGCCTCGGCGGTCTTCTTCGCCACTGCCTTAGCCTTCTGCGTCGGCTTCGGGGTGGCTGCCTTCTGCGTCGCCTTAGCCTTCACCGTCGGCTTGCTCGTGGCTGCCTTGGTCACGGTCGGCGTCGGCTTCGGGGTCGTGGTCTTATTCACCGCTGGCTTCGGCTTGGGCGTTGGCGTGAGGCCCGGAGTCGCAGGGTTTTGCGTTTTGGAGGGAACAGACACCCCCTGCGACTCCGGGCGGTCTTGAGCCATCGAGGAAGGCGCGGTAGAAGGACGAAGATTCGCGGCTTCTTCCTCGACGGCGGCTTGTGGGGCGCATCCGGCCAGCAGCGCAACAATGGCTACGACTGCGGCGGTGGTGCGGTGTGGTGTCCTGTTCATGATTCCCTCCGGTATTCGTGGTCACTAGGTAAGGGGGACGGATTGCAAAGTGCTGCGGCGACCGTGGTGCGGTGCGGTGTCCATGCCCAGTAGAGGGGACGGACTGCAAACGATGGCGGCGGTCATCATGGGTGCCCCCAGCGCTCCCCCAGCACCATGGGCTCGGCGGTCAGTTGCACGCCGTCGAGGTCAAACTCCATCGCTGCCCGGAGATGTTCGAGGCACGGCTCGACTCGGTCACGGGGCACGCTCAGGGTCAACTCGTCATGTACCGCCATCCACACGGTGTCCACGCCGAGCTTGGGGTCGTCCACCACGCGCAACACCGCCTGTACGAGCAAATCGCGGGCGGTGGACTGCACCACGTAGTTGACTTTCCGGTGCGGTTCGGGGATGGGTAGCTGACGTTGCCCGACTCCCGAGCAGTACACGGCCTCGTCATGGGTTCGAGCCACGGTTCGCATCCACTGGCGAAGTTTGCGATACGGGCCGAAGATGTGCTCGCGTACCTCGGCAGCCTCGGCCTCAGTCATCCCCAGCGATTGCCCGAGCCCGGCGTCTCCTTGGCCATACAGCGGGGCCAGCAGTACGCGCTTGGCCACTGCTCGGTCGATGCCGAGGTTGGCGGCGATGGTGGCGTAGATGTCCCCGGTGGCCAAGTCCGCGCGCATCCGGGGGTCACCGCTCAGCCATGCCGCGACCTTGACCTCGCACGCGCTCCAATCGGCACCAATCAGCACCTCGTCGGGTTCTGCCATCAGGTACCGACGCAGCCCGCCCCTCATGTTGTGGAGTGCGGGGGCGGATACGGTCATACGCCAAGTCGCGGCCCCGGCGGCGTTAATGGTCGGATGTACGCGGCCCCCGGAGGCATGACGTAGCAGCTCCCGGGCTTTGGTGATGTCTGCCTTTGCCTCGCCTGCCTCAATCAGGGCAGTGACGAGCGGGGTTTGGGGCTCCAGCTTGCGCAGGTCTGGCAAGCGCACGGATTCGAGGCCCAGCTCGGAGGCGGTGGCACTGGTGAGGTCGGTGTCCCAGCTGGTGTTCAGGGTGTCGATGCGCGCGGTCAGGGTATCCACGAGGGCGCGCAGGCCGTCGGTGTCTACCAGCCAACCTCGAGCTTCCCGGTGTAGCCACAAATCCCGCCAGCGACACTCTGACTCGACCCAGCCCCAGCCTCGGTGCTCGGTCTGTGCCGGTCGCTTGGGGTATCCGGTGCATTCTTCGGCGGCGGTCAAGTCTTTGATGCCGCGAATAGCCACCCCTCGATTGCGTAGGGCGGTGACTGTCTCGCGGTGGGTCGGGCTCCACAACGGGATGCCGGACTTCACCAGCTCAGACAAGGTGGCCACGAGTTCGGCAGGAGGCACGGGCTCGCCGTCAACCAGCACCCGGTCGGCGTTAGCTTCGATGATTCGGTAGTCGTTCATGCCCCTTGAGGTGTCGGACGAGGCCCCAACTGTCCGAAGATTTTTCGG